>NZ_JAWIRX010000019.1:0-90027 GCF_036319965.1 Stenotrophomonas sp. SMYL41
ATATGAGCCGAGCATGGGTTCGGCGCTACAGCAGGCCGTGCGGGGAATTGTCGAAGGCGGGGTGGGGGGGGGGGGGGGGGGGGGGGGGGGGCGGGGGGGGGGGGGCGGGGGGGCGGGGGGGGGGGGGCGGGGGCCCCCCCGCCCCCGCCCCCCCCCCCCCCCCCCCCCCCCCCCCCCCCCCCCCCCCCCCCCCCCCCCCTGCCTGCAGAAACCCAGTTTTTGCTGTTGCTGTTGCATTGGCTGTCGCCTCTGCGGGTGCCGGGCGCAGCCCGGCCGTGCGTACCCTCACCGCCCGTGCGGGTCGGGCCGGTGATGCACGTACTCGACCACGGTGCCATCGGGATGCACCGCATTGAACGCCGCCCCGGTCGGTACCACCTGCAGCGGGAAGATGATCTCGGCGCCCGCAGCGACCAGCTTGTCGTGATAGGGCCGAACGTCATCGACCAGCAGCGTCCCCGTGGTCGAGGTGAACGGCGCCAGCGCTTCATCGCAACCTTCGATCAGCAGGAATGCACCGACCATCGCCAGGCGCAGGCCGGCATCGGGAAACGGAAAACCCGCATCGGCCACCACGCCCTGCAGCTGCTCGTAGAAGGCCACGCTGCGCTCCAGTTCGCCAGGAGCAACGAATACCCGGATCAGCACGCGTGGGCTGCGTTGGCTCGAGGTATCACAGCGGTCGCGCCAGAGATGGTCGAAGTCGCGGTGCATGTTCATGGGCGGAGGGCAGGGCCGGTGATGCCCCATTATCGGCAGCCCCGTGCGGCCTGCTGATGACTGCCGGTGATGGCCTGATAACCGGCGACCAGGTTGCCCCTGTGACTTAGGTCCTGTTGACAGGTGTGAATGCCCTCGCACAATCTTCACATGATTGGGTCGCCCTGCGCGGCCCGGGCAGGCAGGTTGTCACGCCGGGAGGAGGGTCCCGCGCGCAGACCGGCCCGTCCTTCGGCCTGCGGGACGTTGCCTGGCAACCCCTGCGCGGCATGAACGCTGCACCCTTCGGCGGCACTTTCCCTGGACCGATTGCCTTGGCAACGGAATTACGCCTGCCGATGAAAACGTTTACAAAGCCGCTTGCACTGTCCCTGGCCCTGTCTGCCGCACTTGCCACCCCGGCCTGGGCTGATCCTGCGGCATTCACCGTGCTGACCCTGGAACAGGCGCCGACCGCCGAGGCGATGCCGGCCCTCGCGGCCCAACTGAAGACGCTGCAGGTGGACGCGGTCAGCGTGCGCCAGGTACAGCGTGGCATCGGCCAGGTCGATCCGCTGCAGGTGCTGGCCGATGGCCTGGGCTACGAGTACCGCTTCATTGCCGCCGGCAAGGACGATGGCCAGACCCAGCGCGGCCAGGCCGTGCTGACCCGGTTGCCGATCGCTGCCGAATCCGGTCCGGACCAGCCCGGCCTGAACTACCTGCGCTTGGACGACGGTCGCCACACCGTGGCGGTCTATACCGATGCCGGCGCAGGCGCCGCGCAGCTGCCGGCGCTGGTTACCCGTTCGCGGCTGGGCGCACCGGCGGTGCTGCTTGGCGCGGTGGCCGGTGAATCGGCCAAGGCCGCAGGCTTCGATCCGGCGCATGTCGCGCTGGAGGCCGATGCCAGTTACTTCAGCGATGGTTTCCAGGCCGCCAGCAGCGCACCGTTCAAGGTGGAAGGCAGCACCCTGCGTGCCACGCTGCTGACCTTGGCCTACGCCGCCGACAAGCACGGTGACAGGCCGTGGATGGACACCACCCTCAACGCCGATGCGCGCGCTGCGCTGCTGCTGAAGGCGATGACCGAGGATGAGAAGTTCCAGATGCTGCACAGCTACTTCGGGCTGGGCAAGGATGGTGGCCCGCTGCCGGAAGGTGCGGTCGGTTCGGCCGGTTTCGTGCCGGGCGTGGCGCGGCTGGGCATTCCGTCGCAGCAGTCGGCCGATGCCGGCGTCGGCGTGACCAATCCGGGCGGCATCCGCCCGGGCGATTTCGCCACGGCAATGCCGTCGGGTCCGTCCACCGCTTCCACCTGGAACCGTGCGGTCGCCTTTGCCGGTGGCGCAACCATGGGCCGCGAGGCGTGGCAGCAGCGCTTCAACATCCTGCTGTCGGGCAGCGTCAACCTGCAGCGAGACCCGCGCAACGGCCGCAATTTCGAGTACGCCGGTGAAGACCCGCTGCTGGCCGGTTCGATGGTTGGCGCAGTGATCCAGGGCGTGCAGAGCCAGCACGTGATCTCCTCGATGAAGCACTTCGCGCTGAACGACATGGAGACCCGCCGCAACTTCCACGACGTACGCATCGGCGAACAGGCCATGCACGAGTCGGACCTGCTGGCCTTCGAGATCGCGCTTGAAGCCGGCCGACCGGGCGTGGCGATGTGCTCGTACAACAAGATCAACGGCACCTATGGCTGCGAGAACGGCTACCTGATGAACCAGGTGCTGAAGCAGGAATGGAAGTTCCCCGGCTTCGTGATGTCCGACTGGGGCGGCGTGCACAGTGGCTCGAAGGCGGCGCTGGCCGGCCTGGACCAGCAGTCGGCCGGCGAAGTGTTCGACGCGGCGGTGTTCTTCGACGAACCGCTGCGCCTGGCCGTGCATGGCGGCGTGGTGCCGCAGGCGCGCCTGAACGACATGGTGGCGCGCATCCTGCGCACGATGTTCCTGCACGGCAATTTCGACAACCCGCCGCAGCACCAGAAGGTCGACGCCGAGGCCGGTTTCGCCGTTGCCCAGCGCACGGTGGAAGAAGGCAGCGTGCTGCTGCGCAATGAAGGCAACCTGCTGCCGCTGGCCGACAGCGTGAAGCGCATCGTCATCATCGGCGGCCACGCCGACAAGGGCGTGATCGGTGGCGGTGGTTCGTCGATGGTGGGCGTGACCGCCAAGGGCACCAACGCGGTGCCAGGCGTGCTGCCGACCACCTGGCCGGGCCCGGTGATCTTCCACCCGTCCTCGCCGCTGGAATCGCTGCGTGCGGCGCGTCCGGATGCAACCATCGAGTATGTGGACGGTACCAACGCCGCCGCTGCGGCCAAGGCTGCCGCACAGGCGGATGTAGCCATCGTGTTCGCCACCCAGTGGGCGGCCGAATCGGTGGACCTGCCGGACATGCAGTTGCCGGACAACCAGGACGCCCTGATCTCGGCCGTGGCCAAGGCCAACCCGAAGACCGTGCTGGTGCTGGAAACCAACGGCCCGGTGCGCACGCCGTGGCTGGCGCAGGTGCCGGCGATGCTGCAGGCCTGGTACCCGGGCATCCGCGGTGGCGAAGGCATTGCCGCGCTGCTGACCGGCCAGGCCAATCCGTCCGGCCGCCTGCCGGTGACCTGGGTGGTGGACGAATCGCAGCTGCCGCGCCCGCACATCGATGGCCTCGGCTTCAAGCCGGCCAAGCCGTTCGGTGATGTATTCGATTTCGATATCGAAGGCGCCAACGTCGGCTACAAGTGGATGGCGGCCAAGGGCCTGGCCCCGACCTTCGCCTTCGGCCATGGCCTGTCCTACACCTCGTTCGCCTATGAAAACCTGAAGGTGAGCGTGGAAGGCTCGCGCCTGGTCGCCAGCGTCGACATCCGCAACACCGGCAAGCGCGCCGGTGCCGACGTCGCCCAGCTGTACCTGAAACTGCCGGCCGGCAGCACCACGCCGATCCGCCTGATCGGCTACGACAAGGTGACCCTGCAGCCGGGCGAACAGCGCCGCATCCGCATCGAAGCCGAGCCGAAGACCCTGGCCCACTACGATGCGCAGGCCCGCCAGTGGAAGATCGACGGTGGCACCTACCAGGTGCAGCTGTCGCGCAACGCCGCCGAACCACTGCAGACAGTGGACGTGCAGCTGGTGGAGCAGGTGCTGCGCTGATGCCTGAAGGCATGGCCCCGCAAGGGGCCGTGCAAAAAAGGGGACGGAGGGGATTAAGTCGTTTATGCATAAACGACTTAATCCCCTCCGTCCCCTTTTCAGGTGACGAACCACCCGCGCAGGAAATCGATCAGCTGCCGCACCTTCGGTGAAGGCTGCGTGCTGTGCGGGTAGACCGCGTACACGCTCTGTTGTGGGAAGCGGTGCTGGCGCAGCACCGGGCGCAGGCGATCCTGGGCCAGGTCGTCCTCGATCAGCCAGCGTGGCAGCACGGTGACCCCGGCGCCGGCCATGGCAAAGGCGCGCAGGCTGCTGGCGCCATCCACGCGCACCACTGCATTGCCCGGGTTGGTGGCAAACAGCGCGTCGCTGCCGTCAGGTGCAATCACCGGCACATCGGCAAGGCGCGGGTAGCCCAGGCGGGGCAGGGTGCCCAGCTGCACGGGATCATCGGCAGCATCGGCAGAGGGCAGGCGTGCCAGCAGGGACGGAGCCGCCACCGCGCACAGTGGATGCCGTTCCAGTTCACTGGCATGCAGGCCCGAATCGGGCAGACGGCCGAGGCGGATCGCCAGGTCGAAACGTTCGGGAATCAGGTCGGCCGGCGCCGGTGAGGTCGACAGGTGCAGCTGCAGGGCCGGATGCCGCGCACGGAAGGCTTCCAGTGCGGGAATCAGGCGCAGCTGCGCGTACTCCGGGGTGGTGGTGAGGCGCAACACACCCTGCAGTTGGTGCTGGTCGCGGCGTGCGGCATCGATCGCCGCCTGTGCGGCATCCAGCGCCTGCACGCAGTGCTGCAGGAACTGCTCGCCAGCGTCGGTCAGGGCCAGGTGGCGGGTACTGCGCAGCAGCAGGGTCACACCCAGCTCCTGCTCCAGCCGCTTCAGGTTGAAGCTGACCACCGCACGGCTCAGGCCGAGGCGATCGGCCGCTGCGGTCAGGCTGCCCGCCTCGACCACGGCACGGAAGATATCGAAGCGATCGAGGCTGACCATGGGCATTCATTGTCAAAACAGATTTGACAGTGTTGCAGCTGTCGTCGTGTTTTTCCAACAAAGCCCGCACGGCATGCTGGCTGCTTCCCCGCTGGAGCGCCGCCGATGCCGTCCCCCCGCCTGCGCCACGAGGCGATCTTCCTGCTGGTGTTCGCCCTGGATCTGGTCAACATGTTCATCGCCACGGTGGCCTATCCGGCCTTGGCGGCGGAACTGCGCGCCGACGTCGGCACCCTGGCCTGGGTGGGCACGGCCTACATGCTGGGCCTGAGCGTGGTGATTCCGCTGGCGCCCTGGCTGGCCGCGCGCTGTGGTGAGCGCCGTCTGCTGCTGGTGGCGCTGCTGCTGTTCGCGAGCGCCGCTGCACTGGCGGGCGCTGCACCGGGCATCGGCTGGCTGCTGGGTTGGCGGCTGCTGCAGGGCCTGGCCGGTGGCCTGCTGATTCCGGTGGCACAGGCGGCAGCGTACCGGCACTGCACGCCCGACCAGCGTGGCGCGCTGACCCGCCGCATTCTGCTGGTGGCGCTGCTGGTGCCGGCACTGGCGCCCGCGCTCGGTGGGCTGCTGGTGCAGTGGTTGTCCTGGCGCGGTGTGCTCTGGGCCAGCCTGCCGCTGGCGGTGGTGGCGATTGGGCTGGTACTGGCGTGGACGCCGGCCGACGGCGCGCGTAGTGCGCCACGCCTGCAGTCCTATGCGCTGTCCACCGCGATGATGGCGCTGGGCGCGCTGCTGTTGGCGCTTACCTGGCTGGGCGAACCCGGCCATCGGTCAGCCGGTGTCGTACTGCTGTTGATTGCACTGCTGTTGGCGGCGGCCCACCTGCGGCATGCACGCCGGCAGGCGCAGCCCCTGCTGCGCTGGTCGCTGCTGTCCCATCGCGGGCTGCGCCTGGCGATGCTGGTCTATCTGGCCGTACCCGGTGTGTTCATCGGCAGCCAGCTGGTCAGCACGCTGCAGCTGCACCAGGCCGGTTACAGCGCTGCACGCATCGGCGCGTTGATGCTGCCGTGGGCGCTGGCCTCGGCCATTGCGATCACAGCCAGCAAGCGCCTGCTGGTCCGCTTCGGTCCGGCCACGGTACTGCGCGCCGGCATGCTCCTGCAGGCCAGCGGCCTGCTGCTGATGGCGCTGCTGCCGCAGCCGGCGTTCGCGTTGGCCGGGCTGTTGTTCGCACTGATGGGCGCCGGCGGCAGCCTGTGCAGCAGCACCGCGCAGACGCTGGCCTTCCATGGGGTCGAGGGCGACGCATTGGGCGATGCCAGCGCACTCTGGAATCTCAACCGCCAACTCAGCTTCTGCCTGGGCACCGCGGCCATCGCGCTGCTGCTGGCATTGGCCATGCAATGGCTGCCGGCCCACGCCACCCGCGTAGCGCTGGGGCTGGCCGCCGTACTGACCCTGCTGCCTCTGGCGCTGTTGCGTCGGCCGCAACAGCTTTCCTTTCCGCAACCCGAGAATGCCTGATGGATACCACCGCAGAACATGAAGTCCACCACCTGCACGACAAACTGCAGGCCTGGTTCCGTGCCGACGTCGGCACCGACGCGCTGGAGGACCTGATGGCGCATTTCTGCGCGGACTTCAGCATGGTCGGCATCGCCGGTCGCAGGCTGGACCGGAATGCCGTGCAGGCGCTGTTCGCGGGCGGCCATGGCGCGCGTCCAGGGCTGCAGATTTCCATCGAAGCCGTGCAGGCGGTGGAAGCGCCTTCACCGCTGGCGGTACTGCGCTATCGCGAAGGGCATGCGATCGAGAGTGGCGCACCCGCATGGCCGGAGTCGCTGGCGGTACTGGGGCAGGAGCAGGGGCGCTGGCGCTGGCTGGCGCTGCATGAGGTTCAAGCGGGTTGATGGATCCGCCGGGCCATGCCGGCGAGCGCAGCGGCACGGGAGGCACATGTGCCATCAGTCCTGCCTGCATTCACCGCAGAATGCAAAGCCCGCCCACACTTCACGGCACAGGGCAGGAGTAGGCTTGAGGCTTTCCTGCCGGGAGGGGTCTCCATGCGTGTGCGTGCCGTTGCTGTAGCCATCGCCCTTTGCCTGTCCAGCACCGTGCTGGCTGCCGATACCCCGCCGATGACCCCGGACATCAGCGGCAAACCCTTCGTTGCCCCCGATGTCGGCCGCGACTACGACAAGCGCGTGGTGATGGTGCCGATGCGTGATGGCACCAGGCTGTATACGGTGATCGTGGTGCCCAAGGGTGCCCACAACGCGCCGATCCTGCTGACCCGCACGCCCTACGATGCCGCTGGCCGCGCCAACCGCAGTGATTCGCCACGCATGCGCGACCTGCTGCCGCAGGGCGACGAGGTGTTCGTCGATGGCGGCTACATCCGTGTGTTCCAGGATATCCGTGGCAAGTACGGCTCCGAAGGCGATTACGTGATGACCCGGCCCCTGCGCGGGCCGCTCAACAACACCAAAGTCGACCATTCCACCGATGCCTGGGACACCATCGACTGGCTGGTGAAGAACGTGCCGGAGAGCAACGGCAAGGTGGGCATGCTCGGCTCGTCGTACGAGGGGTTCACCGTGGTGATGGCGCTGACCGACCCGCACCCGGCGTTGAAGGTGGCCGCGCCGCAGAGCCCGATGGTCGATGGCTGGATGGGTGACGACTGGCTCAATTACGGTGCGTTCCGCCAGGTCAACTTCAACTACTTCGCGATGCAGACCGAGAAGCGCGGCAAGGGCACGCCGCTGCCCAGCCTCGGCTACGACGACTACAGCACCTTCCTGCGCATCGGTTCGGCCGGCGACTACGCGCGCTTCACCGGCGTGGACCAGCTGACCTGGTGGAAGAAGCTGGTCGAGCACCCGGCCTATGACGGCTTCTGGCAGGGCCAGGCGCTGGACGCGGTGATGGCAAAGACACCATTGAAGGTGCCGACCATGTGGCTGCAGGGCCTGTGGGACCAGGAAGACATGTGGGGTGCCAACCACGCCTACCAGGCGATGGAAGGGCGCGACAGCGGCAACAACCGCAACTACCTGGTGATGGGCCCGTGGCGGCACAGCCAGGTGAACTACAGCGGCAGCGAGCTGGGTGCGCTGAAGTTCGATGGCGATACCGCGCTGCAGTTCCGTCGCGATGTGCTCAAGCCGTTCTTCGACCAGTACCTGGTGGACGGTGCGCCGAAGGCGGACACGCCGCCGGTGCTGATCTACAACACCGGTGAGAACCACTGGGATCGCCTCAAGGGCTGGCCGCGCAGTTGCGACAAGGGCTGTGCCGCCAGCAGCAAGCCGCTGTACCTGCGGGCCGGCGGCAAGCTGGCGTTCCAGGCGCCGGCGGCGGGCGAGGGTGATTTCGAGGAATATGTGTCCGACCCGGCCAAGCCGGTGCCGTTCGTGCCGCGCCCGGTCCGCTTCGGCGACCGCGACATGTGGACCACCTGGCTGGTCAAGGACCAGCGCTTCGTCGATGGCCGCCCGGACGTGCTGACCTTCATCACCGAACCGCTGACCGCGCCGCTGCGCATCGGCGGCGCACCGGTGGTGCATCTGCAGGCGTCGACCAGTGGCACCGACAGCGACTGGGTGGTGAAGCTGATCGACGTGTATCCGGACCAGGAAGCGTCGACGCCGGAAATGGGTGGCTATGAATTGCCGGTGTCGCTGGCGATCTTCCGTGGCCGCTATCGCGAGAGCTTCAGCGATCCGAAACCGCTGGCTGCCAACGAAGTGCTGCCGTACCGCTTCGACCTGCCCAATGCCAACCACACCTTCCAGAAGGGGCACCGGGTGATGGTGCAGGTGCAGTCCAGCCTGTTCCCGCTGTACGACCGCAATCCGCAGACCTACGTGCCGAACGTCTACCTGGCCAAGCCGGGTGACTACCAGAAGGCCACCCAGCGGGTCTGGCACAGCGCGGCACAGGCCAGCTACATCGATCTGCCGGTGTACTGAGGCGGAGCGGGTGGTGGTGCCGGCCGCTGGCCGGCATCCGCATCGGTATGAAGCGTGTCGACCAAGGTCGGCACCTACCGCAACAGGGGCTTTCAGCCGACCTTCGAAGGACCGGTGCGCCAGCGGCTGGGGACCAGGCCGAAGCGCTTGCGGAACGCGGCTGCGAAATTGCTGGGATGGCGGTAACCGCTGGCGGCGGCGGCCTGTTCAACCGTCCAGCCATCCTCGCGCAGGCCCTGTTCGGCATGGCGCATGCGCTGCTCGTGCAGGTAGTCGAATACGGAGCTTCCATACTGCTGGGCAAAATGGCGGCGCAATGAGCTGGGACTCATGCAGGCCAGCCGGGCCAGCTCGACCAGGCTGTGCGCATGGCTGGGGTCGTCATGCAGGTAGCTGCGCACCCGTTCCAGGCGCTCGCGCTGGCCGGCGCGCAGCGCGCGCACCTGGTCGGTCTGCAGATCTTCGGCCTGCAGGCCGAGGGCCAGCAACTGCAGCGCCACGCCTTCGCGCCACAAGGCGTCGATGCCGTCCTCCCATGGGCTGTCGAACAACTGGCCCAGCACCGGCAGCATGGCGTGGGGAATGGCCCAGTGGCGGCATTCCAGGTGCGTGCCAAGCGCGTTTTCCAGCTGTGGCATCTGGAAGACATCCGCCTCGATTCCACTTGGCACGATCACGCTGACCCCGCGCAGGCGGGTTTCGCCGGGATGCGCGCCGGTCATCTCGATCTGGTCGCGATGATGGGCGGTCATCGCGGTGCCGGCGCGCAACGTGAATCCTCCGCGCCGCGGGACGCGCACGTCGACCTGGCCCTGCAGCATCACGCGGATGGCGAGCCCGGGACGCTGCTGCGCGGTGGCCACATAGGGGAACCGGTTATGCACGTCGGAGGCGATCAGGCTCATGCCACCGCGCATGAACTGCTCGTTGACTTCGCCGCAGCCGGCCCACTGGTCGTCGCGCAGGTGTTCCGGATCGGCGCGGTAGTCGAAGCCGTGGCGGTGGCCGAAGCGGCGGTAATCGGCAAAGGTGAAGTATCGGGACATCGCTCGGCATGTACAGGAGGGAGGCGCTGGCGGCCGTGGGCCCATGCGCTGCCGTGTAACGGGCAGCCTGGGAGGCCGGTGACGCGCCAGGTGGGAAGGAATGTGTCGAAGAAACTGGAAACGTTTCCCATTGTCGCTGCGAATCATTCGCATGGCATTTGAATACGGTCAAACCGATTGGTCATTACGGCCAAGTTGACGGGGGTGCGGAACATACGCCAGCGTTTTGGCGATATATCCGTACGGAATTCCATACATAAACTTCGGTTGAGGTTTCATTGCTGGAACGATCCTCCGCGGACAGGCTGTGGGCCAGCTCGTCACAGCGGCCGGCGTAAGGTGATTGATTGGCGGCCGCGCGCCGCATCGATACCCCACCGATGGAGAATGCAGATGATTGATTACCAGTTGACCGGCAAGACCGCGATCGTGACCGGCGGCGTGTCGGGCATCGGCCTGGCCGTGGCGCAGACGCTGGCCGCGTCCGGTGCCCGTATTTCGGTCTGGGACCTCAAGCAGGATGCGGTGGATGCCACCGTGGCGCAGTTGCACAGCACCGGTGCACAGGCCATCGGCATCGCGCTGGACGTGACCGACGACGTGGCGGTGGAGGCAGCGGTGCAGCGCACGGTGAAAGAACTGGGCGGTGTGCATATCGCGGTCAACAACGCTGGTATCAGTGGCCCGGCGGCCAGCAGCGGTGACTATCCAATCGAGGGTTGGCAGCGCGTGATCGATGTCAACCTGACCAGCGTGTTCCTGTGCCAACGTGCGCAGATCCAAGCGATGCGCGCGGCCGGAACAGGCGGCAGCATCATCAACATGGCCTCGATCCTGGGCCAGGTGGGCTATGCCGGTTCCACTGCGTACGTGGCGGCCAAGCACGGCGTGGTCGGGCTGACCCAGACCGCTGCCTGGGAACATGCTGCAGATGGCATCCGGGTCAACGCAGTGGGCCCGGGCTTCATCAGCACGCCACTGCTGGAGAAAATGGACCCGAAGGTGCGCGCGACGCTGGAAGGGCGGCATGCGCTGAAGCGGCTGGGCACGGCCGAGGAAGTGGCGGCATTGGTGGCCTGGCTGGCGAGCGACGACGCCTCGTTCGCGACCGGCACCTACTACGCGATCGATGGTGGTTATCTGGCGCAGTGATGCGCTGATTGCCGATGGCGCCGGGCATGGCCCGGCGCTACCGGGTGAACGGACCGTGGTGCCACCTTCACCCCCGTCCCACGCCGTGCACGCAACGCTCCGGGAAAATCTTGGAGCCTGCCCATGGAACTCACCCAGGATGTCTCGATCCTGCTGCGCGTAGCCGCAGCGATGTTGTTTGGCGGCGTGCTCGGGGTCGAGCGCGAAATGGGCAAGCATGCTGCCGGCCTGCGCACGCACATGCTGATTGCCGGTGCCGCCGCACTGATCGTCGGCCTCGGCGACTCGGTGGCCGAACATTTCCAGCAGGAGCGCTACCGCGACCTGCTGCAGGTTGACCCGGTACGCCTGATCGAAGCGGTGGTGGCCTGCGTGGGCTTCGTGGCCGCCGGCACCATCCTGCGCGGTTCACGCGAGGACCAGGTCAGCGGATTGACCACCGCAAGCTCGCTGATCATGGCGGCGGCCATCGGCATCGCCGTGGGTATCGGCAAATACATGATTGCGATCGGGGTGAGCGTGCTGTGCGTGCTGGTGCTGGCAGTGATGCGGCGGCTGGAGAAGCGGATCTCGTAGGAAGTGCGGAGTTGCCGGGCAGCGACCGGCACTACCACTGCCATGCATAATGGTCGGACCAATATGGCAACTAGCCCTATGGTCTAATAGGCGCTTCGCCGCAGCGGCGGTTAAATCCGCTCCACGTGGTTCGATGATTCCGATTATTGGTACGACCAATAGGTATCGACCACGGCGACCCACCGCCTGCGGTGGAGCACATCCCGCCCCAGTCGAGAGCCTTCATGCAGCCCTGGCAACACCTGTACGACCCCGCCGGCAACCTGTGGTTGTCCAGCCTGATCGCGCTGTTGCCGATCGCGTTCTTCTTCGTTGCCCTGGCCGTGCTGCGCATGAAGGGCTGGCTCGCCGGCACGATCACCGTGGCCATCGCGCTGGGCGTGGCCCTGCTGTTCTACCGCATGCCGTTGAGCCAGGCGCTGGGCGCGGCCGGCTTCGGCTTCGTCTACGGCCTGTGGCCGATCGCCTGGATCATCATCGGCGCGGTGTTCCTCTACAAAGTCTCGGTCAAGACCGGTCAGTTCGACATCATCCGCGCATCGATCCTGTCGGTCACCGAAGACCAGCGCCTGCAGATGCTGATGGTTGGTTTCGCCTTCGGTGCCTTCCTGGAGGGCGCGGCCGGTTTCGGTGCGCCGGTGGCGATTACCGCGGCGCTGCTGGTCGGGTTGGGCTTCAAGCCGCTGTATGCCGCCGGCCTGTGCCTGATCGTCAACACCGCGCCGGTGGCGTTCGGTGCGATGGGCATTCCGATCATCGTGGCCGGGCAGGTTACCGGCCTGGACGCGTTCGAGATCGGCCAGATGGCCGGCCGCCAGCTGCCGTTCCTGACTCTCATCGTGCTGTTCTGGATCATGGCGATCATGGATGGCTGGCGCGGCATCAAGGAAACCTGGCCGGCGGTGCTGGTGGCCGGCGGCTCCTTCGCCATCGCGCAGTACCTGACCTCCAACTTCATCGGTCCGGAGCTGCCGGACATCACTGCGTCGCTGGCGTCGCTGGTCTGCCTGACCCTGTTCCTGCGCCGCTGGAAGCCGGTGCGGATCTTCCGCTTCGACACCGAAACCAGCGCCGAGGCGGCGGCACAGGCACTGGAGGCACCGCGCTACAGCGTCGGCCAGATCGCCAAGGCATGGTCGCCGTTCCTGATCCTTACCGCGATGGTCACGCTGTGGAGCATCCAGCCGTTCAAGTCGCTGTTCGCGGCAGGTGGCCCGCTGGAAAGCTGGGTGCTGAAGCTCCCGGTGCCGGGCCTGGACCAGAGGGTGCAGAAGATGCCGCCGATCGTGGACGCGCCGCTCAGCTACGAGGCGATCTACAAGTTCGACTGGTTCTCGGCCACCGGTACCTCGATCATCCTCGCCGCGGTGATCGCCATCATCGCGCTGCGCATGCCGGCCCGTTCGGCGTTGCAGACCTTCGGCGAAACCGTGCGTGAGCTGCGCATGCCGATCTATTCGATCGGCATGGTGCTCGCCTTTGCCTTCATCGCCAATTATTCAGGCCTGTCGGCCACGCTGGCGCTGGCACTGGCGCACACCGGCGACGCGTTCCCGTTCTTCTCGCCGTTCCTGGGCTGGCTGGGCGTGTTCCTGACCGGCTCGGACACCTCGTCCAACGCCTTGTTCTCGGCGCTGCAGGCCACCACCGCGCAGCAGATCGGGGTGTCCGACGTGCTGCTGGTGGCGGCCAATACCACCGGTGGCGTTACTGGCAAGATGATCTCACCGCAGTCGATCGCCATTGCCTGCGCCGCGGTCGGCCTGGCCGGCAAGGAATCGGACCTGTTCCGCTTCACCGTCAAGCACAGCCTGATCTTCACCACGATGGTCGGCCTGATCACGCTGGCGCAGGCCTACTGGCTGACCTGGATGATTCCCTGAGCCATGCCGCGCGGTCTGACCCTCTGTTGCGCGCTTCAGGCCACAATGGCGCCATGAGCACGCAACGTATTTCGGACAAGGTGGCCGCGCAGCTGCGCGGCCTGGTGCAGGAACAGCGGCTGCAGCCGGGTGACCGGCTGCCGGCCGAGCGCACCCTGGCAGTGCAGTTGGGGGTCTCGCGCACGGCGCTGCGCGAGGCCATCGCGCAGCTATCCAGCCAGGGGCTGCTGACTGCACGGGTTGGTGGCGGCACCTACGTGGCCGAACCCGCGGCGCGCGCGCGGCAGGCGCTGGATGAACCGCTGGCGCCCTACCTGCCGCTGTTCCAGGGCGACCCCGAATACCGCTTCGACGTGCTGGAGATCCGCCACGCACTGGAAGGTGCCACCGCCTGGCATGCGGCGCTGCGCGCCACCGATGAGGATCGCACGCGTATCGCCCAGGCCTTCCAGACCATGATGGACGCGCACGGCAAGGACGATCCCACCGGCGAGGCCGAGGCCGACGCGGCCTTCCACCTGTCCATCGCCGAGGCCTCGCACAACCTGGTGCTGCTGCAGGTGATGCGCGGCCTGTTCGACCTGCTGCAGACCAACATCTCGCAGAGCCGTGAAAAGCTCTACACCTCGGCGAGGACCTTCTCGCCGCTGTCCGACCAGCACCGCGAGATGATGGACGCGGTGCTGGCCGGCGACCCCGAACGCGCACGCGCCGCCGCGCACGCCCACCTCGAGTTCGTGCATACCACGCTGCGCACCCTCGATGACAACGAAGCCCGGCGTGCGCGGGCCTCGCGTCTACCTTCCCCACACGGTTGACCCCATGATCATCTCCGCCTCCACCGATTACCGTGCTGCGGCCGAACGCCGGCTGCCGCCGTTCCTGTTCCACTACATCGATGGCGGCGCGTATGCCGAGCACACGCTGAAGCGCAACGTTTCCGACCTGTCCGACATCGCGCTGCGCCAGCGCATCCTGCGCAACATGTCCGACCTGAGCCTGGAAACCAAGCTGTTCGGCGAAACGCTGGCGATGCCGGTGGCGCTGGCGCCGGTCGGCCTGACCGGCATGTATGCACGGCGCGGTGAAGTACAGGCGGCGCGCGCCGCTGACAGCCGCGGAATCCCGTTCACCCTGTCCACGGTGTCGGTGTGCCCGATCGAGGAAGTGGCGCCGGCCATCCAGCGGCCGATGTGGTTCCAGCTGTACGTGCTGCGCGATCGTGGCTTCATGCGCAACGCGCTGGAGCGGGCACAGGCCGCGGGCGTGACCACCCTGGTGTTCACCGTGGACATGCCGGTGCCGGGCGCGCGCTACCGCGACGCGCACTCGGGCATGAGCGGACCGAATGCCTCGCTGCGCCGCATCGGCCAGGCCATCACCCACCCGCGCTGGGCGTGGGACGTCGGTCTGTCCGGCCGCCCGCACGACCTGGGCAACATTTCCACCTACCGGGGCAACCCGACCGGGCTGGAGGATTACATCGGCTGGCTGGGCAGCAACTTCGATCCGTCCATTTCCTGGAAGGACCTGGAGTGGATCCGCGAATTCTGGAAGGGCCCGATGGTGATCAAGGGCATCCTCGACCCGGATGACGCACGCGACGCGGTCAAGTTCGGCGCCGACGGCATTGTGGTCTCCAACCACGGTGGCCGCCAGCTGGATGGCGTGCTGTCCACCGCGCGCGCACTGCCGGCGATTGCCGATGCGGTGCAGGGCGATCTGAAAATTCTCGCCGATTCGGGCATCCGTACCGGCCTGGACGTGGTGCGCATGCTGGCGCTGGGTGCCGACACCGTGCTGCTGGGCCGTGCTTTCGTCTATGCACTGGCCGCGCAGGGCGAGGCCGGCGTGGCCAACCTGCTGGACCTGATCGCAAAGGAGATGCGCGTGGCGATGACACTGACCGGTGCGCACCGCATCGCCGACATCGGCCGCGATTCGCTGGCCAGCCTGCCGTGAGTGGCCACGATGCCATGCTGGCGCAGTTGCGCGATGCGGTCGGCGGCCGCCATGTACTGACCGGTGACAAGGCCACCCGCCGTTTCCGCCGTGGCTACCGCTTCGGCGACGGTCCGGTGCTGGCGGTGGTACGCCCGGGTACCTTGCTGGAACTGTGGCATGTGCTGCAGGCAGCGGTGCAGGGCGGGGCGGCGATCATCCTGCAGGCGGCCAACACCGGCCTGACCGGTGGCTCGACCCCGGATGGCAACGACTATGGGCGTCCGATCGTGCTGGTCAGCACGCTGCGCCTGACCGGGATCCAGCTGTTGAACGAGGGCCGGCAGGTGCTGTGCCTGCCCGGCGCGACGCTGGACCGGCTGGAGCAGACGCTGGCGCCACTGGGCCGCGAACCGCATTCGGTGATCGGCTCGTCCTGCATCGGCGCCTCGGTGCTGGGCGGCATCTGCAACAACTCCGGTGGCGCGCTGGTGCGTCGCGGCCCGGCCTACACCGAGCTGGCACTGTATGCACAGGTCGATGCGCTGGGCCAGCTGCAGCTGGTCAACCATCTGGGCATCGCGCTGGGCGATACGCCCGAGCAGATACTGCAGCGCCTGCAGGCGGGCGACTACTGCGCCGCTGACGTGGGTGACGGTGACGGCCGTGCCGCCTCCGATCCGCGCTACGCCGAGGAAGTGCGCCGGATCGATGCCGATACGCCGGCGCGCTTCAACGCCGATCCCAGCCGCCACTTCGAAGCTGCAGGTTCGGCCGGCAAGCTGGCGGTGTTCGCGGTGCGCCTGGATACCTTCGAAAAGGAGGCCGCCGAGGTCTTCTATATCGGCAGCAACCGCACCGACAGCCTCACCGCGATCCGGCGCCAGCTGTTGGCCGGCTTCGAGCGCCTGCCGATTGCCGGTGAGTACATCCACCGCGATGCCTATGACATCGGCGAGCGCTACGGCAAGGACAGCTTCCTGCTGATCGATCGCCTCGGCACCGCACGCGTGCCCGCCGCGTTCGCCTTGAAGAGCCGGGTCGACGGCTGGTTCGAGCGGCTGGGCCTGCGCGGGGTGACCGATCGGGTGATGCAGCTGCTGACCGGCCTGTTGCCGTCGCACCTGCCCAAACGCATGGGCGAGTTCCGCCAGCGCTACGAACATCACCTGTTGCTGAAGGTGTCCGCGCAGGATGCAGCGGACACCGAGGCCTGGCTGCGCGGCTTCTTCGCCACGAACGAGGGCGGCTATTTCCACTGCACGGCGGACGAAGGGCGCAAGGCCTTCCTGCATCGCTTCGCCGTGGCCGGCGCCGCGGTGCGCTACCGCGAGGTACACCGCGACCAGGTGCAGGACATCGTGGCGCTGGACATCGCCCTGCGCCGTGATGACGCCGACTGGTTCGAGCAGTTGCCGGCCGATATCGATGGCCGGCTGCTGCACAAGCTGTACTACGGGCACTTCCTGTGCCATGTGTTCCACCAGGACTACATCGCGCGCAAGGGCGAAGACCCGATGGCGATCGAGCACGCGATGTGGGCGCTGCTGGACCAGCGAGGCGCCGAGTATCCGGCCGAGCACAACGTCGGCCACCTGTACCCGGCCAAGCCGGCGCTGGCCGGGTTCTACAAGCAGCTGGACCCGAGCAATACGTTCAATCCCGGTATCGGCCAGACGTCGAAGGCGAAGGGGTGGGGCAGCTGCGACTGCAGTGGGCATTGACGAAGGAAAGAGCAATCGAGCCTGGCGCGACTCCGCAGAGGCGATGTCGGGCAGGCTCGACGCCGCCCGGGCAGCGGTTACCATCGGAATCCCATACGCAGGAGCCGCCCATGCCCACCCTCGTTGCCCGCACGACCGTGTGTGCCGTACTGCTGGCCGCCCCGATGCTGGCGCTGGCGCAGGGCTCGATCCTGCCGCAGCAGCGCGATGCCGCCGGCAATGTGATGGAGCCGCTGGGGCAGGTGCTGCAGCAGAGCGGGCAGGGCGAGGCACGCATGCAGTACTGCACTGTCGATCGTGCCTGGTGCGTGCGTGTGCAGCCGGTGGCCGAGGACGGCGATCGGCCGACGACGCTGGAAGTCGCTGAACGGGAGGCCGGCGAAAGCGAGCCGCACGTCTACCACGTCAGCATCGACGTGCCACAGGAAAGCGAGCTGTCGCTGTGGCCGTGGATCGTGCGTCTGGCGCCTGGCGTGGGCAGCGATGAGGCAGTGAGTGACCCGCGGCAGCGTGCCCGCCAGAACGTGCTGGTGGGCGGCATCGTCAAGTCCAGCGCGATGTACTCCGGTGGGGGGGCCGACGCGTCCACACTGCAGCTGGCGCGCGTGCGCCACCTGCAGGATGACATCCAGGTGGACGATGACGTGCTGACCCTGCCATGGCGGGGCAACGCGATGATCCGCGCCTGCTTCAGCGAACAGGACATGAAGCAGCGCGCAGGCGCCTGCCACGACGAATATGGGTTCTCGGCGAAGCTGGCGCTGGATACGGCCGCTGGGGGCATGCCGGTGCTGCGCTACCAGACGGTGGCGACGCGGTTCCCGGCCGGTGCCTCACGCTTCGAGGATTCTCTGGCCAAGGGGCCGCTGAAGAAGAAGGACCTGCGCACCGAGCAGGACCCGGCGTGCAGCTATACCCGCCTGTTCCGCTTCAGCAATGGGGTGTTCCACCCGGACCAGGAACTGCCGGATTGTGCGGGGTATACCGAACCCTGATCCCTGTAGAGTCAAGCCGTGCCCGACTCGCCTTTTCGGTAGAGCCGAGCGTGGGCTCGGCACTACAAAAACTGCGGGGCGCTTACTCGCAGCGGGTGGCGGTGATGATGTTGTCCTTGTCCACGTACACGCGCAGGCGGTCGTGGCGGATGTCCCGGGTGGTGATGGTGTTGGGGCCGATCGGGTTGACCAGGCCGGCGCCGCTCTCGCTGGACAGGCGGCGGATGTTGGGTTCATTGGCCGGCTGGCCGATCGCCCAGCTCAGCTGGCTGGCATCGCACTGGCCGGTGCCCTTGACCTGCGGGCCTGGGGTGCTGACACAGGCCGACAGCAGCAGGGCAGAGGCCGGCAGCAACAGGGACAGACGGAAGGCGGACATGCGAGCGCTCCTGCGCAGGGGAAGATGGCGGGAACGATAGCACCCGGCGCGCGAAAGGCGTCAGCGTCCTGGTCATTGCCGGCACAGCGTGGTCACTGCATAGTGGGAGGGTTGACTGGCAGCGCGCCAGCGGGCAGGCCGGGCCATTCCGGTGCAGGCGTTGGTACGGTATGACAGCAGGCAGTTTCCGCGACAAGGGCAGGGTGATGACGGTACTGGCAGTGTCGGTGCTGGGCGTGGCGTGTGCCGCCACCGCCGCCGAGCCGGTGCCCGCCGCCGCTGCGGAAACGCCGGTGTTCGGCGCCTGGCGCAACCTGCAGACCGAGGCCGGCTACGCGCCGGCCCAGCGCAACCTGGCCTTCGCGATGCTGCCGCAGGCTGCGACCCGTGGCGATCGATTCGCCGTTGTCGACCGTGAGGGCAAGCGCGTGGTGTGCTGCCTGCAGGTGGCCAGCCCGTCGCTGGGCGTGGCCGCGCTGCGCGAGCAGTACCACCTGCCGCAGGCCTGGGTGACCGACCTGAGCAATGGCCGCAGCCCGGCGCGT
The DNA here is from genome assembly GCF_036319965.1 of Stenotrophomonas sp. SMYL41. Classification (NCBI taxonomy): domain Bacteria; kingdom Pseudomonadati; phylum Pseudomonadota; class Gammaproteobacteria; order Lysobacterales; family Lysobacteraceae; genus Stenotrophomonas; species Stenotrophomonas sp. SMYL41. Next base: position 19,005 of record NZ_JAWIRX010000019.1, read on the forward strand.
CCTTATCTGCCGCATGTCTATGCGATGCAGCGGGTGGACGAACTGGCCGACTATGGCTTCACCGATGTGCCGGGCGCCTACAGCGACCTGGGTGGGCTGCTGATTCCCGAAGGCGCCGCCCTGGAGGCCGACGGCAGTGCCGTCCTGCTGGGCGAAAACCGATATTCCCTGCATTTCCAGCGCCAGCCGCACGCCGATGACGATGGTGCGCTGGACCGCTACACCCTGCAGGGCGGCGACGGCGGGGCCCCGTTCGTGGTTGAAGTGCCGTTCGGCACTTACTGATTGCAGCACGGCACTGGCTAGAATGCAGCGCGGCGCCGTCTGCCGTGCCTGTTCCGTGAGTCGCTGCCGTGTTCCTGCGCCCCTTGCTGCTGTCGTCCCTGCTGCTGTTGTCCGCCTGCGCCAGCGCGCCGCCTCCGCCGCCGGCCCATTCCGATGCGCTGTGGCGCCTGATCGAGCGTGACTGCAAGGCGGCAGGAGGCCCGCGTGGCAGCTGCCTGCGGGTGGACACGGGCGCCGACCGCCGCGACGTGCTGGTCAAGGATGCGCACGGCGACTACCAGTTCCTGCTGATGCCGCTGGACAAGGTCAGTGGCATCGAGAGCCACGGCCTGTACCAGCGTGGGGCGCCCAACTATTTCGCGGCCGCCTGGCAGGCGCGCGGGCATACCGAACAGGCCCTGGGCCAGCCGTTGCCGCGCAACGTGGCCAGCCTGGCGCTGAATTCGCCGCATGGCCGCTCGCAGCACCAGCTGCATATCCATGTCGACTGCCTGCGCGCGGATGTGCTGCAGGCGCTGGATGCACATGCCGGTGCGCTTGGTCCGCGCTGGTCACCGTTGCCGGTACCACTGCGCGGGCATCAGTACCAGGCCTATCTGCTGCCGGGCGCAGCGCTCACCGCCAATCCGCTCAACCTGCTGGCCTACGGCCTGAGCGGGGTGGGCGACGTGGGCCAGTGGAGCCTGGTGGTGGCCGGACGCGATGACGTGCAGGGCGGCCCCGGCTTCATCCTGCTGGCCACCCGCGTGGATGCCGCCAGCGGCAACGATGCCAGCGGCGAGGAGCTGCAGGACCACGCCTGCACGGCGCTGACCGGTGCCGGTGCGGCACTGGAACGGGTGCGTTAGCCGATCCGCTGCTGGCAGCTGCGCCAGGCCGGCGCTGTAAGCGCCAGCAACTGGCGGTCATGCCATCCCTGTGCGTCCAGATGGTAGTCGCGCAGGATCCCCTCGCGGATGAATCCATGGGCCTGCAGCGCCTGCGCAAACGGGGTGGTGCAGCCTGGCGGCAGCAGCACGAAAACGCGGTGCAGGCCGACATCGTCGAACAGGAAGGGGCACAGCGCCCTCAGTGCCGCCTGCGGATGGGCGTGCCGGTGCTGCAGCGATTGCAGCTCGGCGCAGCGCGAATGCAGCGACTGCAGGCGGATATGCAGCTGGTCGTGCAGGACGCCCTGTGCGTCGTCGAACACGCCCAGCACCAGCAGGTCGTTGTCTTCCTGGAGGCGTGAACGATAGACGCTGGCGAGGAACCGCGCCTCTTCATCAATGCCATGGGGATGCCGCTGGCCACGCTGGCGACGGTCGTCGAAGGCGCGCCAGCGTGGCAGGTCGGTGCGCTGGAACGAACGCAGGGTGATGGGCGTGGCCTGGAGGTGCAGCAAGTGGCGGCGCAGGACGGGGCGTAGCGAAGCGAAGGGGGTGGAAGGGGCGCTGTTGGTCATCCCGGCACGATGCGCATCGCGGAGGCGCCAGGCCATGCAATTCATTGCAAAAAACGTGGCGGTGCCGGGAACGGGTCTGATTCAGTTCAGGCATAACGCCATCAGGGCTGGTCATTTCCGTTGAAACCACCCATTCAGGACACTTTCGTTACGGGATCGTTATGTGCCGCACAGGCACTGGCCCCGTACTGCCGCCCACTCCCCCCAGGAAGCCCATGTCCGCCTCCCCCAAGGCGATGCGCCCGCGTCCGCTGGTGCTCGCGCTGTCGTCCCTGATGCTGGTCCCGCTGCCGGCCTTCGCGCAGGAAAGCGCTCCCACCACACTGCAGGAAGTGAAGGTCACCGGCTCGCGCATTCCACGTGCCAGTGTCGAGGGGCCATCGCCGGTGACGGTGATCAGCCGTGAGCAGATCGACGCGCAGGGTTACCGCAACGCCTTCGACGCCCTGAGTGCACTGACCGAGAACACCGGCAACGTGCAGGGCGAGGACTTCGGCAATACGTTCACGCCGGCCGCCAACACCATCAACCTGCGCGGGCTGGGCCCGAACCGCACGCTGGTGCTGGTCAACGGCCGCCGCCAGGCCGATTACCCGCTGGCCTACGAAGGCTCGGTGAACGTGGTCAACCTGGCCAACATCCCCAGTGCGCTGATCGAGCGCATCGAGGTGCTGGCTGCGGGCGCGTCAGCGGTGTATGGCTCCGACGCCATTGCCGGTGTGGTCAACATCATCCTCAAGGACCGTTTCGAGGGCGTCGACGTGAACGTGCGCGCCGGTGGCACCCAGCAGGGCGGCGGTGACAACCAGCGCGTGCAGGTGGTCGGCGGCACGTCCGGCGAACGCTGGGACGGCCTGTTTGGTTTCGAGTTCGATGTGCGCAAGGCGATCCACGCGCGCCAGCGCGACTTCATGGATTCACTGGACGATGATCCGGCCGGCAAGGCACCGCAGGCAACGGCGATTGCCTATCGGCGCAACGCGGCTACCGGGCGCAACATCGATCCGGGCGTCAATGGCTGCGACGGGGCGTCCGGCATCTACGGCGGCAGCGTGTTCCGTGCCAACAACCCGCGCCAGGGGTGGTACTGCGGCAGCAACGAGGCAGCGGCCAGCTACTGGACCGTGCAGACCGAGAAGCGCAACCTCAATGGCTATGGCCTGTTGACCTTCCATCTGGACGAGCACACCGACCTGTTCGCCGACCTGGCGGTGGGCAGTGCGCGCATCAGCAACAATACCCGCGCCCCGACCTGGACGTCATCGCGCAACTACTTCTACAACCAGAACACCGGCAACCTGGAGAGCTGGTACCGCCGGTTCGCGCCGGAAGAGATCGGTGGCCTGCCGCGCAACGCCAACCGGTTCCTGGAGAACTCGTGGTCGTTCAACGTGGGCGCGCGCGGCCAGATCGGCGACAGCGGCTGGGATTATGAAGCGGTCTACAGCCGGTCCCGCTACGAGAACCGCACCCGGCGCCCGGTGCTGCTGGCCGGCATCAACGAGTACCTGCTCGGCCCGCAACGGGGCGTGCGCAACGGCGTGGAGGTCTACGCGCCGGATCCGTCGCGGCTGTTCCAGCCGCTGACGCCTCAGGAATACGGCCGCCTGTCCGGCTACCAGGAAAGCCGCAACGCGGCATGGCTGCAGGCCTTCAGCGCCAGCGTCAACGGCCGCCTGTTCGCACTGCCGGGCGGTGACGCTGCGCTGGCGGCGGTGGTCGAGGCCGGCAGCCAGGGCTACCGCAACCGCCCGGACCCGCGGCTGGGCACCGGCGAGTTCTGGAATACCAGCGCCGGTATCGGTGCCGGCGGTGATCGTGACCGCTATGCAGCCGGCGTGGAGCTGCAGTTGCCGCTGCTGCAATCGCTGACCACCACGCTGGCCGGCCGCTACGACCAGTACCGCGCCGGCGGCGAGCACATCGGCAAGGCGACCTGGAGCTTCGGTGTCGAGTTCCGCCCGATCGAGAGCCTGTTGATCCGCGGCTCTGCTGCGACCAGCTTCCGTGCGCCGGACATGAACTACGTGTTCGCCACCGAGACCCGCGGCTACAACCCGGGCATGACCGACTACTGGCGCTGCCGCACCGCAGGCCAGTCGTACGACAACTGCGACTACAACGGCCTGTCGATCGACTACAGCAACCGTGCCAACGCGCAGCTGCAGCCGGAAACCGCGAAGTCCTATGGTTTCGGCGTGGTCTGGTCGCCGCTGTCCGGGCTGGATTTCAGTGCCGACTACTACGACATCCGCATCGACAACGAGGTGACCAGCCTCGACACCAGCCGCATCCTGCGTGACGAGGCCGATTGCCGCCTGGGCCGCACGCTGGGCGGCGAAGCACGCGACATCGGTTCGCCATTGTGCCAGGACGCGCTGTCGCGGGTGATCCGCAATCCGTCCACTGCCACGGTGCAGCCGGACCAGGTGACCCGCGTGCTGATCAACCCGATCAACGCGGCCTCCGAATCGGTGCGTGGCCTGGACCTGAAGGGCAACTGGCGCTTCGATGCCGGCCGCTATGGCCGCTTCACCACGCGCCTGGCCTATACCGTGGTGCTGGAGCACACGTACCGCCAGTTCTCCGATGATCCGGAGCGTGACATCCGCAATTCGCTGGATGACTACCAGTGGCGCAGCAAGGCCAACGGCAGCATCACCTGGAACCAGGGTGACTGGACCACCACGCTGTATGGCAACCGCTTCGGTTCGCTGCCGAAGACCGATGGCAGTGGCCGCATCGCGCCGTACATGACCTACAACGCCAGTGTGTTCCGCCAGTTCGGCGAGAATCTGTCGGTGGGTGTGATCGTCAACAACCTGCGTGACAGCCGCCCGCCGGCGGACAGGAACGGAGGTGGCTGGCCGTTCTATCCGGTCGGCAACTATGACCCGTATGGCCGCCAGTACTGGCTGCAGCTGGACTACCGGTTCCGCTGATCCGGCACGCAAGCAGAAGGCCCGGCACTGCCGGGCCTTCAGTTGTCTCGATGTGCGGTTCTGCTGCGCCCGCTCGGCGCCTAGGGCAGCGCCTGCTGCAGGTACGACTCGATGACGTAGCTGAAGGGCTGCTGCTGGCGGTCGCGCAGCAGGGCGCGCACTTCCAGGATCACGCCATGGTCGCCGTCGCCACGCGGCGGCCAGAACGTCTGGTCGGCCAGTGTCTGGCGCTGGAAGCCGAGCGGACCGACCACGCGGCCGAAGGGTTCGTCGGTGCTGTCCAGCACCTGGTTCATGGCCGGACTGAGATGGCCGGGCAGGTACCAGTTGTCGGCCTCGGACAACACGCGGCTGCCGCAGACCAGCTGTACGCGGCGATAGCGCAGGTCGGTGCCGGGCTTCGCGCCCAATGCCTGCAGCACGTCGGCCGGCACCGGCTTGTCCTGGCCGTGCACGCGCACCGCGCGTACCCGTGCCTGTTCGGCCAGGCCGTGCTCGGCGCACCAGTGTTCCAGGGTGGCGGTGGCACTCTGACCGGACAGCACGCGCTGGTGCAGCCGCTCGACCAGCGCCGCCGGGGCGATGCGCTGTTGGCCAGGCGGCGCCTGCAGCGGCGCGGTGGCGGCGGCATCAGTGGCGGACAGGCTGGCGATCGGGGCAGCAGCCAGCAGGGACGCGGCCTGCCAGCGGCGGAGACGATCGTGGCGGTCGGACGGGCCCATGCGGCATCACAGCGGAAACAGGTGCCTATGGTACCCGTTCAGGCGTGTGCACGGCGTGGCTGCGACCGGTGGTCGCGGCGGCATTCATCGTTCTGATGAATGTGTGGCATCCAGATATTTCGTTGGCCGATGGCGGTGCCGGCGCGCAGGATGGCGCCATGACTTGGCTTTCCGGGAGTTTCCGATGACCCTGCAGTTCATCCACGGCGGCGTCGACCGCCACGGCGCACCGCTGCATTTCCATATCCGTGATGGCCGCATCAGCGGGCTCAATGGCGATGCCCGGCCCGCCGATGGGGCAGAAAGCGTCGACCTGCAGGGCTTCGCGGTGCTGCCCGGCCTGGTTGACGGCCACATCCACCTGGACAAAAGCTTCGTCGGCGACCGTTGGCACCCGCACCAGCCGGTGAACAGCCTGCGTGAACGGTTGGCGGTGGAAAAGGCCGCGGTGGCGGGTGCCGCACCGATGGTGGAACGCGCCGAGGCATTGCTCCGCCAGTGCAGCGGCTTCGGCACCGTGGCGATGCGCTGTCACGTCGACATCGACGGCAGCACCGGCCTGCGCCACCTCGACGCGGTGCGCGAGGCGGCGTTGCGCTGTGCCGACATCATGCGCATCCAGCTGGTGGCGTTCCCGCAGGCCGGGGTGATGTCCTGCGCGGGCACCGCCGCGGTACTCGAGCAGGCCATTGCAGCGGGCGTGGAGGTGCTCGGTGGCATCGACCCGACCACCCTGGATGGCGATGCCGAAGGTCAACTGGCGCTGCTGTTCGGCCTGGCCGAGCGCTATGGCGTGCAGCTGGACATCCACCTGCATGAGCCCGGCGAAACCGGCCTGGCCCAGTTGCTGCGCATCGCGGCGCGCACGCGGGCTGCCGGGCTGCAGGGGCGGGTGGCGGTCAGCCATGCCTATGCGCTGGGGGAGGTGCCGCTGGCGCGTGCGCTGCAGGTGGGCGAGGCGCTGGCGACGGCGGGCGTGGCGATCATGAGCAATGCCCCGGGCGACCATCCGTTCCCGCCGCTGCGCGCACTGCATGATGCCGGCGTGCGCGTGTTCGCCGGCAACGACAACATCCGCGACTGCTGGTGGCCGTACGGCAACGGCGATCTGCTGCAGCGGGCGATGCTGCTGGGGTACCGCTCGGGCTTCTACACCGATGCCGACCTGATGCTGGCGCTGGACATGGTGACCACCCATGCCGCGCAGGTGATCGGGCTGCCACAGTACGGCCTTGCAGAAGGACATCCGGCCACCTTCGTGGCGGTGCGTGCCGACCACGGTCCGGCGGCCGTGGCTGCAGTGCCGGTGGAACGACGCGTGGTGGTGGACGGCCGCTGGCTGTAGATCCACGCCGTGCGTGGATGACTGTGGCCGCGCGGTGGTTCCATCCACGCATGGCGTGGATCTACCCATCACGCCACGCCGGTTCCGATTGCGCCGAGCCATGCTCGGCGGCTGTTCAGGCGTAATCGTCGGCGCGGGTAGCGACGAACTCTTCCAGCCACGCCAGCAGGTGGGCGATATCGATGACCTCACCCTGTTCGACGCGCTTGAGCAGCAGTGTGCTGGCGCCGATCTGCAGGCTGCTGTCGGCGTAGCGCAGCACCGCGTCGATGCCCCAGGCATCGGTGACCTGCATCCAGGCCAGGCCGGGCACGCGCTGGGCCAGGGTATCGCCGAACGCCACGCCCAGTGCTTCCCAGCCGTCGCAGTCGTCATGATCGATCAGCTCGGCATCGACCACGCGCTGCAGCGTGGTGGCCGCCAGCGGCCACTGCACCGGCAGCGCCGGGAAGCCGACGGCCACGCGCGCGGCGATCAGCGATCGCTGGTGCTGCAGGTGCGCCTGCAGGGCGGCGGGCAGGGGATCGAAGCGGGTGGGGATTTCGCCGGACATGCTGCATCGGGTGCGGGATCAGCGGGCACTCTACGGGGCGATGCTGCCCGCCATGCGGCCGGATTGACCATATGTCGATGCTTGATGCGCGAACAGCATCCACGCATGGCGCGGATCTACCGTGGTCAGTCCGGCTCGCGCTGTACCTGCCGCCACAACTCGCTGGCAAGAGCACGCACCGCATCGTCGGCGTCCGCACGATGCAGCAGGCCGATCTCGTAGTTGTCGATCACCGGCAGGTCGCGCTCGCCATCGATGATGCGGTGTTCGCGGGTGACCGCACGGCGCGGCAGCAGGCTGATGCCGATGCCATCGGCCACCGCGCCCTGGATGCCGCTGAGCGAGGAACTGGTGAAGGCGATGCGCCAGCGCAGGCCGAGTGCCTCCACGGCGTGGATCATCTCATCGCGGTACAGCCCGCGCGGCGGGAAGGTGACCAGCGGCAAAGGGTCCTGCAGCAGGCAGCTGCTGCGCAGGCTGTCGATCCAGTGCATCGGCTCGCGTCGGCAGTGCACCGCCTGGCGGGTGTTGCGGCGTTGCTTGACCAGCACGAGATCCAGCTCGCCGTGGTCGAAGCCGTGCGCCAGGTCACGGCTGAGGCCGCTGCTGATCTCCAGCTTCACCTGCGGGTGGCGACGGCTGAAGGCGGCCAGCATGCGCGTGGTCTGCGCGTTGACGAAATCCTCGGGCACGCCGATGCGGACGGCGGTTTCCACGGTGGCGCCCGCCAGCGCCTGCGCCATTTCCTCGTTCAGGTCGAGCATGCGCCGCGCGTAGCCAAGAAGGGTATGGCCGGCGTCGGTGGGGTGCACGTCGCGGTGGCCGCGTTCGAGCAGGCGATGCCCGGCCAGCGCCTCCAGCCGGCGCACCTTCTGGCTGACCGTGGACTGGGTCGAATGCAGGCGCGTTGCCGCCGTGGTGAAGCTGCCGCAGTCGGCCACCATCACCAGCGCCCGCAGCAGGTCCAGTTCGAACAGGGTTCTATTCGATTTGGCACTGTCTTGCATTTGAACATTTCACTTCTGGATACCCAGGCCGACTTCTACCATGCAGGGCAGGGGCCGGCAATGTCCGGCCGTTGCTACCGTCACGCGGTGATCCGTGCTGATGGACAGGAGGAGACACCGTCATGCGCTTCCATCGTTCGCTTCGCTGGCCCACGCCGTTTGCGCGCGTGCTGCTGTTGTTCCTGCTGGCCATGGTCACCCCGGCCTGTACGGCCACGTCCCGGGCCGATGCGGATGCGCGCCTGCGTGATGCTGCCAGCCGCGGCGATGCCGAGGCGGTGCGCGGGGCGCTGGAAGACGGCGCCGATCTGGAGGCGCGCGACGGCCAGGGCCGCACCGCGCTGCTGCTGGCCACGCACGGCAACAACGTGGATGCCGCGCGTGAGCTGATCGAAGCCGGCGCCGACGTCAATGCCAAGGATGCGTTGCAGGACAGCGCCTACCTGTACGCCGGTGCGCGCGGCCTGGACGAGATCCTGGCGATGACGCTGGCGCACGGCGCCGATCTGCGCAGCACCAACCGCTACGGCGGCACCGCCTTGATTCCCGCCGCCGAGCGTGGCCACGTTGCCACCGTGCGCACGCTGCTGCGCGCGGGCGTGGCGGTGGACCATGTCAATCGGCTGCACTGGACCGCGCTGCTGGAAGCGATCCTGCTCGGCGATGGCGGCGCGCGCCACGTGCAGATCGTGCAGCTGCTGCTGGAGGCTGGTGCCGACCCGGAGCTGGCCGACGGCGATGGCGTGACGCCGCTGGCACACGCGCGCCAGCGCGGCTATACCGGAATTGAAACCCTGCTGCGCCAGCACGGCGCGGTGCGCTGAACCGCAACCCCTTCCACCCGCACGCTGGGCGTGCCCATCAGGATGCTGTCCATGTTCCGTTCCCGTCCGTTGTCCCTTGCCATCCTTCTCGCGGTGACTCCGTTGTCGGCCTCCGCTGCCGAGCGCGCCGACCTGCTGATCCGCAATGCCACCGTGGTCGATGTCGAGCACGCCAACACCCTGGCCGGGCAGAGCGTGGTGATCCGTGGCGAGGACATCGTCGCCGTCGGCCCGGACGCGCAGCTGCGCAGCCAGTGGAGTACGGCCCGCCAGATCGATGCCAAGGGCAAGTACCTGATTCCGGGCCTGTGGGACATGCATGTGCACTTTGGTGGTGGCCCGGCGCTGATCGAAGAGAACAAGGCGCTGCTGCCGCTGTACATCGCGCACGGCATCACCACGGTGCGCGATTGCTCCGGTGATCTTCCCGAACAGGTGCTGCAATGGCGCGGTGAGATCGCCAAGGGCACGCTGTTCGGCCCGCGCCTGCTCAGCTCCGGCGCGAAGATCGAAGGCATCAAGCCGGTCTGGAAAGGCACGATCGAGGTGGGCAGCGAGGCCGACGTCGACCAGGCGATCACCCGCCTGCAGCACGACAAGGTCGATTTCGTGAAGATCACCGACAGCACGTTGAAGCCGGAATTGTTCCTGTACTCGGCCAGTGCCGCGCGCAAGGCCGGCTTCAAGGCGTCGGGCCACATTCCGATGGCGCTGACCGTGGAGCAGGCGGTCGATGCAGGCCTGGCCTCGATCGAGCATCTGGACTACGCATTCAAGGCCGGCAGCAAGGACGAAGCGCAGATCGCCGCCGACTTTGGTGCCGGCCGCATCGACCGCGCCGAAGCCAACCGGCGCCTCGACGCCAGCTTCGACCGCGATACCGCGATGCATGCCTACCGCGATTTCGCAAAGCGCGGCGTATTCGTGACCCCGACCCTCAACGGTGGCCGCATCCTCGACTTCCTCGACCAGGATGACCACGCCAACGATCCGTACCTGGCCTACATCGGCCCGGGCCTGCGCGCGACCTACCAGTGGCGCGTCGACCGTGCCGCCAAGGCAACGCCAGCGCAGATCGAAGCGCGCCACGCGCAGTACCACCAGGTGGCGGCGGTGCTGCCGATGCTGCAGGAAGCCGGCGTGACAATCATCGCCGGCACCGATGCGGGTTTCCTCAATTCGTTCAATTTCCCGGGCATCGCCCTGCACCAGGAACTGCAATTGTTCGTGAAGGAAGGCCTGAGCGCACCGCAGGCGCTGTCGGCTGCAACCCGTTCCGGCCCGGCCTGGTTCGGCCAGATGGACCGCTACGGTGGTGTCGCGCAGGGCAAGGCCGCCGATCTGGTTCTGCTGACTGCCAATCCGCTGCAGGACATTGCCGCCACCGAAAAGATCGACAGCGTGATCCTGCGCGGCAACGTGTATGACCGCGCCGCACTGGACAAGATGCTGGCCGACACCAAGGCCAAGGTCGCGGCCTGGAATGCCGAGGCGGCGAAGGCGCAATGATCGACAGGGTCCGATCCCTTCCCACCGGGAAGGGCCCTGACCCTGTGGCCTCGAACGGAATCCACGCCATGCGTGGATGATGCGGCCGGGGACCTAGCGCGACGCCGGCCGCATCCCATGCAGCTGAGGCAGCGAGGCCTTCATCGCATCGATGAAGGCGCGCAGCCGCGGCGGCTGCTGGCGCGCGGCGGGAAATACCACGTGTACCGGCAGTGCCGGTGCCTGCCAGTCCGGCAGCAGCTGCACCAGCCGCCCGTGTGCGATGTCCTCGGCCACCAGCCAGGCCGAGACCACCGCTGCGCCCAGCCCGGCACATGCGGCCTGTTGCACCACGAACAGGTTGTCGCTGAGCAGGCGCGGGCTGATCGACAGCGTATGCGCGCGCCCCTGTGCGTCATGCAGCAGCAAGCGTTCGCGGTAGTAGGTGGCCAGTGAGATCCACGGCAGTGCCTGCGCTTGTTCTGGTGTGCTGATCGCGGTAGTCTGCACCAGTGTGGGCGCAGCCACGACGATGCGCGGTACTTCGGCAAGCGGCAGCGCGACCATGCGCGGTTCGTCGACTGGGCCCACCCGCACCGCGCAGTCGATGCCTTCTGCGATGAAGTCCGGGCGCCGATCTTCCAGGATCCACTCCAGGCTCAGCTGCGGGTGTTTGGCGAGGAACGCGAGCATGGTCGGCAGCAGCTGCGCCTGGCCGAACGCGTGCGGCACCATCACCCGCAGGCGTCCGCGCAGCGTTTCCGGTTCGCCATGCAGTTCGGCCTGCAGTGACTCCCATTCGTCCACGACCCGTTGCGCATGGCGCTGGCAGCGCAGGCCATCTTCGGTCAGCTGCAGGCCGTGGGTGGAGCGCTGCAGCAGGCGCAGGCCGAGCTGCCGCTCCAGGGCCTGCAGGCGGCGACTGACCGTCGGCTGGGTGGTGCCCAGCTGCACGGCTGCGGCAGACAGGCTGCCGGCATCGACGATGCGCAGAAAGGTGCGCAGCAGATCCAGGCGATCCGCACCGGTAGCAAAGTCATTCATGCGTGCGACGTATGGAGAGTATGCAATGAAGCCTACTACAGACGTCATGCGAATACCGGCAGGATACGCCCACTTCCTCCACCGGACTCCCCCATGTCTACCCCCTCGCTGTCCGTCGCCGCCGCACCCACGACCGCACCCTCCACTCCGCTGGTGCTGGCGATGGCGGCCGGCGCCGGTTTCTCGGTCGCTTCGCTCTATTACAGCCAGCCGATGCTGGGCCTGATCGCCCAGGACCTCGGCGCCGGTGAGCGCGCCGCCGGCCTGGTACCGACCTTGACCCAACTGGGGTATGCGCTGGGCATCCTGCTGCTGGCACCGCTGGGTGACCGTTTCGACCGGCGTCACCTGATTCTGTTGAAGTCCGCGTTGCTGGCACTGGCACTGGGCGCCGCAGCGATGGCCGGGCACCTGCCGGGCCTGCTGATGGCCAGCCTGCTGGTCGGGCTGATGGCCACGCTGGCACAGGACATCGTGCCGGCCGCTGCGGTGCTGGCGCCGGATGCACAGCGCGGCCAGATCGTCGGCCGGGTGATGACCGGCCTGCTGCTCGGCATCCTGCTGTCACGGGTGGTCAGTGGCGTAGTGGCCGAGGCGTGGGGCTGGCGAACCCAGTTCGTGCTGGCCGCGGTCTCGGTGGCGGCGATGGGCGCGGTGATGGCGCGGGCGCTGCCACGCTTCGCACCGACCAGCACGCTGCGCTATCCGGCATTGTTGGGTTCGTTGTTGGCGTTGTGGCGCGAGCAGCCGCAGCTGCGCCGTGCGGTGACCAGCCAGTCGTTGCTGGCGGTCGGCTTCAGCGCGTTCTGGTCGACACTGGCGCTGATGCTGCATGCACGCCTGGGCCTGGGCAGTGCGGCGGCGGGTGCGTTCGGTATTGCGGGTGCGGCCGGTGCACTGGCTGCGCCGTTTGCGGGTCGATTCGCCGATCGCTTGGGTTGCCACGCAGTGGCGCGGCTGGCGATCGCGGTGGCGCTGCTGGGCTTCGGCCTGTTGCTGGCCGAAACCTGGTTGCCGGCCGCCGCGCTGCTGCCGCTGCTGGTGGTGAGTGCGCTGCTGTTCGACTTCGGTTTCCAGTCGGCGCTGGTGGCGCACCAGACGCTGGTCTACGGCCTGGTGCCGCCGGCACGCAGCCGGCTCAATGCGCTGCTGTTCACGGGCATGTTCATCGGCATGGCCGCCGGTGGTGCGCTGGGCAGCCTGGCGCTGGCGCAGTGGGGGTGGCACGGCGTGGCCTGGCTGGCGGTGGTGTGCGCGGGCGGCAGCCTGCTGCTGCGTTTGAAGTAAAGGGGAATGTTTGGCAGGGCTTGCAGCCCCGCATCTGCTGGAAGCTGGAGCAACAGCAACAGCAACAGCAACAGCAACAGCAAAAGCCGGCTGTCCGTGGGATGGCGGGGTAGGTCCGGTTGCGGGGGACGCCGTAAATACGTCCATGTAGGCTCGGTCGCGCCATCCATGGCGCTCACGCCCCCGCAACCGGACCCACCCGCCTTCGAAAGTTTTCTGCGATCTGTCGGAACGGCTCTTGGGGTCAGATCCGTTTTCCGAAGGAAAACGGATCTGACCCACGGTGTATTTCGATATCTGACAGCTTTCATCCACGCATGGCGCGGATCTGGGGCGGTGTCGGAGTGCGGGGTGTCCGCGGCATGGATGCCGCGGCCAAGCCCCCAAGGATGGGTTTACGGCGTCCCCGCAGTCCGATACCGCTCCGCCATTCCACGCAATGCACGCTTCTGCTGTTGCTGTTGCTGTTGAGGTTGCCGGCCAGCGGCCGGCACTACTGCGGGTGCAGGGCTGCAGGCCCTGCCGAACAACCGCCTAATCGTGACCACTGTCGTCCAGGCTGATGATCCCGCGCCGCAACGCCTGGGTTACCGCATGCGTGCGATCACCCACCCCGAGCTTGTCCATCAGGCTCTTCATGTGCGCCTTCACCGTCTGCTCGGAAATCTGCATGCGCTCGCCGATGCGCTTGTTCGACAGCCCGCTGGCGACGTGTCGCAGCACCTCGGTCTCACGCGGCGACAGCCGATCCTCGACTACATGCGCGGCGATGCTCGCCGCCACCACTGGTGGAATCGGTGCGCGCCGGCCACCGGCCACCATGCGGATGGTGTCGACCAGTTCGTGACGCAGCATGTCCTTCAGCAGATAGGCGCTGGCGCCGGCCTGCAGCGCGCGGACCGCGCGGACATCACCGCGGTAGGTGGTCAGCACGATGATGCGAGCACGCGGATCCAGCGCGCGAATCCGCACGATGGCCTCGACACCATCCAGCCGTGGCATCTGCAGGTCCATCAGCACGACGTCCGGCTGCAACTGCTGGTAGCGCGTGATGGCTTCCTCGCCATCGGCGGCCTCGCCGAGCAGGCGCAGGTCGGGATGGGCACCCAGCAGCGCAGCCAGGCCGTCACGCAGCAGCGGGTGGTCGTCGACCACCAGCACGCCAATCGGGGCAGGGGACTCAGTCATGGTGTGCTTTGCTCCAAGGCCAGCGCCAACGTGGTGGGCGGCGGTGATACAGGCGCCGGGCGGGAACCGCCAGCGCGACTTCGGTCCCCAGCCCGGGGCGGGTCCACAGCTGCAGGTCCGCACCGAGGCGCTGCGCGCGTTCGCGCATGCCCTGCAGTCCCCAATGGCCGTTGCCGGCGTTTTCTTCGGCGATGCCGACGCCATCATCGCGCACGTGCAGCAGGAAGCACCGCGTCCCGTAAGACAGCTCCACTTCGATGGCGCTGGCATTGGCATGGCGCAGCGCATTGCGGATGGCTTCGCGTCCGATCAGGAACACTTCCTCGGCGGCATCGGTCTGCAGCGGTGGTGTTGCGCCTTCCACGGTCAGGCGCAGCGGATTGGTGCCGTGCCCGGCGTATTCGGCGTGAACATCGGCCAGTGCCGAAGCCAGGTCGCGGCCCGCGAACGGACCGTCACGCAGCGCGTTGACCCGCTCGCGGCCCTCGGCCAGGTTGCGTTCGGCCAGCTGCATCGCCGATTCCAGCTGGCTGCGCACGGGCTCTGGCGTCTGCGCGGCCTGACTGATCGCATGCAGGCGCAGGATCAGGCCCTGGCTGCCCTGCAGCAGGGTGTCGTGCAGGTCGCGGGCAATGCGTTCGCGTTCGCCATGGCGTTCCTGCAGGCGCGCGCGGAACAGGGCCGCCAGCTGCCCGCTGCGGATGCGCACGGCCATCACCAGCAGCGCGAGGATCACGGCCGCGCACAGCAGCTTGAACCACACGGTCTGCATGAAGGTGGGGGCGATGCGGAAGCTGCGGCTGGCCGGCGCGGCGCTCCAGATACCATCCTCGTTGGCTGCTTCCACGTCGAACCGGTAGTTGCCCGGTGCGAGGTTGGTGTAATACGCGCGCGTGCTGCTGCCCGCATCCTGCCAGCCGTCGTCAACGCCGGACAGGCGATAGCGGTAGCGGTTGCGCTCCGGGCGTGCCAACGACAGCGCCACGTAATCGATCTGCAATTGGCTGGTGCCGGCCGGAAGGCGCAGGCCATCGCGCAGCGGCGCGTGCTCGCTGCCATAGAGCACTTCGCCGATGCGCACGCTGGGTGGCATGGTGTTGACGTGCGAGCGGGTGGTGTCCAGCCAGGCCAGGCCCTGGTTGGTGGCCAGCCACAACAGGCCATCGTTGGCCAGTGCGGCGGTGGCGATCGGTCCGCTCTGCAGGGCGATGCCGGGCATGCCATCCACCGCATCGAACAGGCGTGGCGTCACCGGCTGCCCGCTGCGCAGTGCGCGCCGCAGCTGATCGCTCCCCAGTCGGACCAGGCCACGACTACCATTGAGCCAGAGGTAGCCATTCGCATCGGCGACCATGCCGGTGATGCCTTCCATCACGCCAGCCATGTCGGTGCTCACCTGGACGAACCGGCCATTGCCCAGGCGCACGGCCAACCCGGCCTCGCCGGCAACCAGCAGCAGGTCCCGATGATCGAGTACCGCCGTGATCGGCCCGACCGACAGGCCGTGGCTGGCGTCGAAGGTTTCGATGCGCGTCGCCCCCATGCGGCGCAGCCGGCCGTCTGCATAGCCGAGCAGCAGCTGGCCGTTGGCATCCAGCGCCAGCGACGAGCAGGCCTGTTCGGGCAGGCGGCGTTCGCGCTGCCACTGGTCGTGCAGGTAGTGCAGGACCCCTCGTTCGCCCGTGCAGACCCAGGCCTGCTCGTCGTCGGGGAACAGCAGGGCATGCAGTGGTTGCCCGGTGAAGGGCGCAGGCAGCGGAATCCGCGTGGTGTGGCCGGCCTCGGTGCGCGCAAGATTGACCCAGTCGAACTGCCAGATCGGGGTGGGTGCCTGGCGCGCGGCGGCCTGCAGCTGCGTGGCACTGCCATCGAGCAGGCTGCGCCTGAGGTCGTAAGGCTTGAGGTCTTCGCCATAGCCATACACGTGCCCATCGCTGGCCCGCACCAGCGAGCGGTAGGGATCACGGGGGCCTACCGCCAGCGTGTGCACGCTGCGCGCGCGGAAGCGGTTGAGGCCGAGATTGGTGCCGACCCAGAGATTGCCTTCGCGATCGGCGATGATCGGAACGGCAGAGGTGGCGGTCAGCCCGTGAGGCGAATCGAAGCGCTCCATGCGTATGGCGCGGCCGCCCGCGAAGGTGACCCGGGCGACACCGCCATGCGGGCTCATCGTTGCCCACAGCGCGCCATCGGCAGTGAACTGCAGGCGCGCAGCGACCAGCTCCGGCAACCGCCGTGCCTCGCGCTCGCTGTCCGGCAGCAGGCCTTGTGCGTTGGCCAGCGGCGACGTACCGCGCACGCGGTCGGCCAGCCACACTTCACCCTGCGGACTTTCGGCCAGCGTCGCCATCTGCGATACGGCGATGCCGGTGTCTTCGAACGCGGCCTGGCCGGCCGCGCGCATCCAGACCTTCAGGTCGGCCAGTACCCAGAAGGTGCCGCGGCTGTCGTGCAGAAGCCATTGCACGCGGTGTTCCGGCACGCCCGTGCCAGTGGGCAGCGGCTGCCAGCGTTGGCCATCGAACTGGCGTAGCCCACCATTGATCGCGGCCCACAGGCGACCGTCACGGTCCTGGCTGAAGTGTGGCACCACGCCCACCGGCACGCCCTGGTCGCGGCCGTAGTTGTGCAGCTGGCCGCGCGCGAACTGGCTGATGCCAGCCTGGAAGTAACCGATCCACAGGGCATCATCGCGGGTCTGCGCCAGAGTGACCATGTTGGTGGACGGGAAGTGGCTGCCGCCTGGCGCCGCCTGGCGTTCGAAACGACGGCCATCGAAGCGGTACAGGCCCGAGCCGGTGGCCAGCCACAACAGGCCGTCGCGGTCCTGGGTGATGTCCCAGATGTCACCGGGTGCGCCCTGACCGACGCGCCAGGCGGTGTGCTCGTAATCGGGCAGCCCGCCGCTCACCGGCGGGCGCTGCACGGCGAGGGCGGGCAGGGCAGTCAACAGCAGCAGGCAGGTCAGCAGCGTCGGCAGGTGGCGCTGCGACGGGAAGGGGCGGACACGCATGGCGCGCATTCTGGCAGGTGTGGGGCAGCCCGGGGTGACCCGAACGGGGTAGGCGGCGGACGCCGCTGTCGGCTATCACGCCGGCATGTCCTCTGGAGCTTGGCGATGCAGCGCCTGTTCGTGATGTTCCCCGACCGCGGTCCGGGCATCGGCCTGCTGTGGCTGCGGCTGTGCCTGGCCGCCGCGCTGTGCACGCCCGGCACGGATGCGGCGTGGGCGTCGATGCTGTGCCTGCTGGCGGCGGCCATGCTCGTGCTGGGCGCGTTGACACCATTGGCGGCGTTGATGGCGGTCGCGGGCATGTTCGCGCAGCAGGCACCGTGGCCGCTGATGGCGTTGCCACCGGCGTTGCTGATGCTGGGGCCAGGCGCCTATTCAGTGGATGCGCGCCTGTTCGGGCGCCGCCTGCTCGGCCGCCGGCCTCCCCCATTCGGGTAGGTGCTGGCCTCGACCGACGGGGGTAGGGCATCGCGCAGCGGCCACGCACCATGGGCCACCCTCTCGCGGCGCCCCCCATGGCCACCGTCTTCCCGCCCGATCCGCCCGCCGTGTCGCTGGCACCGCAGCAGGCTGCCGCATTGCAGCGCGCCTTGCGCTATGTCGACGAGCACCTGTCGCAGCCGCTGCGGGTGACCGAACTGGCGCAGGCCGCCTGTGTCAGCCGCTTCCATCTGGTGCGTCTGTTCCGCACCGGAACCGGCGCCAGCCCGCTGCGCTACGTGCGTCGTCGCCGCATCCAGCGTGCATGCCAGTTGCTGCCGGGCGCGCAGCTGCCGATGGCGTGCCTGGCCCAGCAGCTGGGCTTCTTCGACCAGAGCCATTTCGTCCGCAGCTTCCGCGCGGAAACCGGCTGCAGCCCCGGCCAGTACCTGGCCGGTGATGCGGCCCTGTTGCTTCCCCCTGATCACCTTTCCAACGGAGTCCATCCATGAGCCTTGCCACCGCCACGCCCGCCCCGGCCCTGCTGTCGCCCACCGACCACGCCCTGGTGCTGATCGACTTCCAGTCACAGATGGCGTTCGCCACCCACACCATCGACATCTCCGCGCTGCGCAACAACGTGTCGTTGATCAGCAAGGGCGCCAAGGGCTTCAACGTGCCGGTCGTGCTGACCACCGTGGCCGAGACGTCGTTCTCCGGCCCGATGTTCCCGGAACTGCCGCAGATATTCCCGGGCCAGACGGTGTTCGACCGCACCTCGATGAACACCTGGGAAGACCAGGCGGTGATCGATGAGGTCAACCGCATCGGCAAGCGCCGCCTGGTTCTTGCCGGGCTGTGGACCAGCGTCTGCATCGTGGGTCCGGCGCTGTCGGCGCTGGCGCAGGGTTTCGAGGTCCATGTGATCACCGATGCCTGCGG
This sequence comes from Stenotrophomonas sp. SMYL41, assembly GCF_036319965.1. Lineage (NCBI taxonomy): Bacteria > Pseudomonadati > Pseudomonadota > Gammaproteobacteria > Lysobacterales > Lysobacteraceae > Stenotrophomonas > Stenotrophomonas sp. SMYL41. The sequence goes on from NZ_JAWIRX010000019.1 coordinate 37,509, forward strand.
CGATGTCAGCGAGGAGGCCCACGAGCGTGCGATCTCCCGCATGGTGCAGGCCGGCGCGGTGCCGATGACCAGCGTGCAGTACCTGCTCGAGCTGCAGCGCGACTGGGCGCGTGGCGAGACCTACGAGCTGACCACCGGCATCGCCCGCGACCATGCCGGCGGCTATGGCATCGGCATCCAGTACGCCAAGCGCATGTTCGGTGCGCAGGAAGGCGGGCACTGAGCATGCTGGCCGGCCATGGCCTCGACCTGGCCTTGCTGATGCTGCGCGTGGCAGCGGGAGGATTCCTGCTGCCGCACGCGCTGGGCAAGCTGTTCGGCTGGTTCGGTGGCCCCGGGCTGGCCGGCTTCGCCACCGAGCTGCGCGGCTTCGGCCTGCCGGCCGTGGCACCGCTGCCGCTGCTGCTGGCCCTGCTGCAGGTGCTGTCCGGGCTGGCCGTGCTGCTGGGCTGGCAGGCCCGCGTCGCCGCGCTTGCGGCGGCCGCCTTCATCGGCTTCACCGTGCTGTTGACGCTGCCCAGGGGCTGGTTCTGGATGCGCGGTGGCAGTGAGTACCCATTGATGTGGACCACGGTACTACTAGCCCTCGCGCTCATCGGGCCCGGCGCCTGGGCGTTGGATGGCCACCGTCTTCAGGAAGACCTCGCATGAGTCACGATCCACTCGACCACGGCCGCCGCAACGTGGTGCTGGCCAGTGGTGCCGCCGTTGCGCTGGGCCTGGCCGGCCGCGCCGCTGCGGCACTCGATTCCACTTCCAAGGAGCGTCGCATGAGCACGCTGGTCATCCGCAATGCCCGCATCACCACCCTCGACCCACAGCAGCCGCATGCCCAGGCGCTGGCCGTGCAGGAAGGGCGCATCGTGGCCGTCGGCAGCGACGAGGAGATCATGCGCGGCTGGGGCAACGAAGCGACCCTGATCGACGCGCAGGGCCGGCGCCTGCTGCCCGGCCTCAACGACAGCCATACCCACCTGATCCGCGGCGGCCTGAATTACAACCTGGAGCTGCGCTGGGATGGCCTGCGTTCGCTGGCCGATGCGATGGCGATGCTCAAGGCACAGGTCGACCGCACCCCGGCACCGCAATGGGTGCGCGTGGTCGGTGGCTTCACCGCCGCGCAGTTCAACGAGAAACGCCTGCCTACGCTGCAGGAGCTCAATGACATCGCGCCGGATACGCCCGTGTTCCTGCTGCACCTGTACGATCGGGCGCTGCTCAATCGGGCTGCGCTGCGCGCATGTGGCTACAGCAAGGACACGCCGGATCCGCCGGGTGGACAGATCGTGCGTGACTCGCTCGGCAACCCGACCGGGCTGCTGCTGGCCAAGCCGAATGCGCTGATCCTGTACGCGACGCTGGCCAAGGGCCCGAAGCTGCCGATCGAGTACCAGGCTAATTCCACCCGCCATTTCATGCGGGAGCTGAACCGTCTCGGTATCACCTCGGTGATTGACGCCGGCGGTGGCTTCCAGAACTACCCCGAGGACTACCAGGTCATCGAGCAGCTGCATCGCGATGACCAGCTGACGGTGCGCATCGCCTACAACCTGTTCACCCAGAACAAGGGCAAGGAAGTGGATGATTTCCGCGGCTGGAGCGAGATGCTGCAGCCGCGCCAGGGCGACGACCTGCTGCGCCACAACGGTGCCGGCGAGATGCTGGTGTTCTCCGCGGCGGACTTCGAGCTGTTCAACGAGCCGCGCCCGGAACTGCCGCCAGCGCTGGAGCCGGAACTGCACGACGTGGTGAAGCTGCTGGTCGAGAAGCGTTGGCCGTTCCGCATCCATGCGACGTACGACGAGAGCATCACCCGCATCCTCGATGTGTACGAACAGGTCAACCGCGAGGTGCCGTTCGATGGCCTGCATTGGTTCATCGACCACGCCGAGACCATCACCCCGCGCAACATCGAACGCATCCGCGCGCTGGGCGGCGGCATCGCCGTGCAGCATCGCATGGCCTACCAGGGCGAGGCCTTCGTCGAGCGCTACGGCGTGCAGGCGGCGCGGCACACGCCGCCGGTCAAGCGCATGCTGGCCGAAGGCGTGCCGGTCGGTGCCGGTACCGATGCCACTCGCGTGGCCAGCTACAACCCGTGGGTGGCGTTGTCCTGGCTGGTGACCGGACGCACCGTGGGCGGGCTGGCCCTGTACGGCGATGAGAACCTGCTCGAACGCGAGCAGGCGCTGCGCCTGTGGACCCAGGGCAGCGCCTGGTTCTCCGGCGATGAAGCGGTGAAGGGTACGCTGAAGGTGGGCCAGCTGGCCGATTTCATCGTGCTCTCGGCCGACTACTTCCGCGTGGATGACGCGCAGATCGCCGACATCACCAGCGTGTTGACCGTGGTCGGTGGCCGCATCGTGCATGCCGACGCCGACTATGCAGGGCTTGCGCCGCAGCTGCCGCCGGCGATGCCCGACTGGTCGCCAGTCAACAGGTTCGGTGGCTACCACGTCGGCGGTACCGCCACCGGGTTGGCCGCCGCGCATCACCACCATCACGGCGTGGCCTGCAGTGCCCACGGCGCGCACGGCCATGCGGCCCGGCATGCTGCACCCACCGACGACCTGACCGCGTTCTGGGGCGCGATGGGATGCTCGTGCTTCGCGTTCTGAGTCTGGCGCTGTTGGCTGCACCGTCGCTTGCACTGGCCTGCGATGGCGGCCACTGCAGTGACGCGGGCGACGGCCAACTGCAATGGGATGCGTCGCTGCGCATGCGTGGCCTGTACTACGACCCTACCCGGTTCGGCATTGGCGGCAGCGAGGACGGCTATGGGCTGCTGCGTGCGCTGGCCTCGGCCACCTATGTGGAAGAGACCTGGCAGGCGAAGCTGCAGCTGGGTGTGCATGGTGAGAGTGGCAAGGCCGGCGGACCGGGCCGTACCGACCGCAGCGCGCTGGATGCGCAGCAGGCCTATTGGCGCTGGCAGCATGGTGGTTTTCATCTGCAGCTGGGCCGGCAGGACGCCGGCTACGGCAGCTCACGGCTGCTGTCGGTGCGCGATGGGCCGAACATCCGCCTGGCGTTCGACGGTGCGCGCGTGGGTTGGAAAGGTAGATTCGGCACGCTTGATCTGATGGCGCTGCGTCCGGTGGAGAACCGACCGGGTGCCTTCGATGATCGCGGCGAACACGGCAGCCATCTGTGGGGTGCCTACGCCACCACCGCGCGGAGCCACGGACCGGGACAGTGGGATCTGTACCTGCTGGACTACCGCCGCGACGGCGCGCGCTTCGCCGCAGGCAGCGGCACCGAACGTCGGCAGACCCTGGGCGCGCGCTGGTTCGGCCAGGCCGGTGCACTGGACTGGAACAGCGAGCTGGTGGCGCAGGGCGGTGAACTGCGGACGACCGTCGGCACGCTCGATATCCGCGCCTGGACGCTGGCGACCGATACGGGGTGGCGCTGGACGAACCTGCCGTTGCAACCGCGGCTGGGGCTGAAGGCAGACATCGCCAGTGGCGATGGCAACCTGCATGACGGCCGCCTGGGAACCTTCAATGCGCTGTTTCCGAAGTCGGCCTATTTCAGCGAGGCCAGCCTGCTGGCCCCGGCCAACCTGATGGACGTCCAGCCCACGCTGACCCTGCGCCTGCACGACGCAGTGACGACGGAACTGGGCGTGCAGATGGCCTGGAAGCATCGTCGCGCGGATGCGGTCTACACCACGCCCGCACCGCTGGTGGCGTTGCCGGGCAGCGCCGGTGGCGCGCGCCGCATCGGCAAGCAGTACAAATCCGAAACCCGCTGGCAGGCCAGCGAACACTGGCAATGGCAGCTGCAGCTGGCCTGGGTCGATGCCGGACCTGCACTGAAGCAGGCCGGTGGCCAGGACACGTTGTTCGCCTCGATCGTTGGAGCATGGCAATGGTGAACGCAACCGCGTCGCAACCCCCCACGCAGGCCGCAGGCGCCTGGTCCCCACTGAAGGTCCAGATGTTCCGCTCGATCTGGCTGGCGATCCTGGCCAGCAACATCGGCACCTGGGTCAATGACGTGGCCGCTGCCTGGGTGATGGCCGAGCGTACCGGCTCGCCGTTGATGGTGGCCCTGGTGCAGTCGGCCACCACGGTGCCGATCGTGCTGCTGGCACTGGCCGCCGGAACCCTGGCCGACATCGTCGATCGACGCAGGTACCTGCTGGCTACCCAGGGCTGGATGCTGCTGGTCGCGGCGGTGATGGCGGCGCTGACCGCGATGGACATGCTGACCCCGCAGCTGCTGGTGCTGCTGACCTTCTGCATGGGCTGCGGTGCGGCGATGGCGATGCCGGCGCAGGCCGCGATCGTGTCCGAACTGGTGCCGCAGCCGATGCTGGCTTCTGCGGTGGCGCTCAACTCGATCGGCATCAACATCGCGCGTTCGATCGGCCCGGCCATCGGTGGCGTGATCGTCGCCCAGCTGGGCGCCGTCTGGGCGTTCGGCTTCAACGCCATCACCTTCGCCGCGATGCTGTTCGTGGTATGGGGCTGGAAGCGCGACCCGAAGCAGTCCAGCCTGCCGCCGGAAGGGTTCGGTGCTGGCCTGAAGGCGGGCCTGCGTTATGCCAGCCGCGCCGGGCGCTTGCAGGCGGTGCTGATCAAGTCGGTCGGCTTCTTCTTCTTCGCCGCTGCGATGAACGCGTTGCTGCCGGTGGTGGTACGCGGCCAGATGCACGGCGGGGCGGGGCAGTACGGCATGCTGCTGGGCTGCATCGGCATGGGTGCGGTGGGCGGTGCGTTGCTGCTGCCGAAGCTGCGCGCACAGATGGATCGTGACCTGCTGGTGCTGCTGGCCACCCTGTCGCTGGCCCTGAGCCTGGTCGGCCTGGCGCTGACCCGCAGTTGGTACCTGCTGCCGCTGGTGATGCTGGTCAACGGCTTCGCCTGGATCACCGTGCTGTCGTCGCTGCAGATCGCCGCGCAGACTGCCGTGCCGGCGTGGGTGCGTGCGCGTGCATTGGCGTTGTACATCATGGTGTTCTCCGCGGGCATGGCCGCCGGTGGGCTGAGCTGGGGCGCGCTCGCACAGCGCACCTCGCCGGAACTGGCCTTGCTGGTGGCTGCCGCAGGTGCGGTGATCGGCGGATTGCTGGTGTGGCGCGTGCGCATCGCTGGTACCGAAGACCTGAACCTGCGCCCGGCGGGGCACTGGCCGGCCCCCGAGCTGTCGGTGCCGGTATCCAACGATCGAGGCCCCGTGCTGGTGACCATCGAGTACCGCATCGAAGAAGCTGATCGCGCTGCGTTCCAGGCGCAGATGCGCGCGCTGGGCACGATCCGGCGCCGCGATGGCGCCGTGGTCTGGGGCGTGGTCGAGGATGTGGCCACCCCGGGCATCCACCTGGAGTATTTCGTTACCCCGTCGTGGCTGGAGCACCTGCGCCAGCACGAACGCATCACCGCCGACGACAAGGCGATCCAGGAAGTGCTGCGCGCGTTGCATCGGGGCGAGCGTGCACCGGTGGTGCGTCATTTCGTAGGCGGGCATGACCCGCTGCCGAAGACCGGCGTGCCACACCACCACAGCGATATCTGACCCAAAAAGGGGACGGAGGGGATTAAGTCGTTTGTGCACAAACGACTTAATCCCCTCCGTCCCCATTTTTCATGCGGCGGCGCTGGGTGGCGCCGCCGCGGCACATTACCTGCGTGCGAACGCCAGCAGGTCGGCGTTGAACTGCTCTGCGTGGGTGATGGTCAGCCCGTGCGGCGCACCGGCGTACACCTTCAGCTCGGCATCCTTGATGATCTGCGAGGACAGCTTGGCCGAGGCATCGAACGGAACGATCTGGTCGTCGTCGCCGTGCACGACCAGTGCCGGCACGTCGATCTTCTTCAGGTCTTCGGTGTAATCCACTTCCGAGAATTCGTGCACGCAGTCGTACTGGCCCTTGACGCCACCGAGCATGCCCTGCAGCCAGAACGAATCACGCATGCCCTGGGTGACGGTGTTGCCATCGCGGTTGGCACCGAAGAACGGGGTGGCCAGGTCCTTGAAGAACTGCGAACGGTCGCCGCCGGTGCCCTTGCGGATGCCGTCGAAGACCTCCAACGGGGTACCGGCCGGGTTGGCATGGGTCTTCAGCATCAGCGGCGGCACGGCGCCGACCAGCACCACCCTGGCCACGCGCGTGCTGCCGTGGCGGCCAATGTAGTGGGCCACTTCGCCGCCGCCGGTGGAATGGCCGACCAGGATCGCGTCCTTCAGGTCCAGCGCCTCGATCACCGCGGCCAGGTCGTCGGCGTAGGTGTCCATGTTGTTGCCGTCCCAGGTCTGGCTGGAACGGCCGTGGCTGCGGCGGTCATGGGCGATCACGCGGTAACCGTTCTGGCCCATGAACAGCATCTGCGGGTCCCAGGCATCGGAAGACAGTGGCCAGCCGTGGGCGAACACGATCGGCTGGCCGGTACCCCAATCCTTGTAGAAGATGCGGGCGCCGTCGGCGACGGTGACGAAGTTGCTCATTGCAGGTTCCTTGGCGGAAGGGAGGGAAGGCAGCGGCAGGCTGCCGGTGCCTCCGGCAGTACAGCGCAGGTGCCGGCGACGGACTTGCACCGCTGTGCTGGATTGCAAAGGATGTGACGCATATCGCTCTGGCGGGACCGGAGTCGCGCGCCGAGGATGTCTGCAGCCTGCCAGTGGAACGCCCGGATGCCCGCCACGCGATGGTCCCTGATGCTGTGCCTGCTGTTGCCGATGGCCGCGCCGGCACAGTCCCTCGTCTACAAATGCGTGGATGGACCGCATCCGGTCTACCAGCAGACGCCCTGCCAGGGACGTGCCGCATGGCGCTGGGACGTCCCGGCGGAGCAGTCATTGTCCCGAGGCGCAGTGGCGCCAGCGCTCGCGCCACCGAAGCCTTCGCGCCGCCCGCGGCGTGCCGGCCGGGCGCAGGGGGCGTTGATCACGATCAGCGCGGATGCGGCGGCCTGCGAGCGTGCGCGCCGGCAACGCGAGCGGGAGTTGCTCAAGCGTCGGCGGCTGGATTTCGTGCAGCGCCGGCAGCTGGATGACGCGGTCCATGGCGCCTGCCAGTGAAGTGGGGTGCTGAAGTGCCGAAAACGACAACGGCGCCCTGGGGCGCCGTTGCGTGGAATGCCGTAAGTGCGGGCTTCAGCGACCGTCGCTGGCGGCAGCCGGTGCGGGCACGCTGTCCGGCTTGGGCAGGCTCAACTCCGGGTTGCCCTGTTCGGCCTGCAGGATCTGGATGCGGCGCTGCAGGGCGTCCAGCTGGCTGTTGGTGCTCTGCACATCGGTGCTGAGGCTCACGGCCTGCTGCTGGGCCTGCTGCAGGGCGGCGCTGACCTGCGCCGACTGGGCCTGCTGCTGTTCCATTTCCTGCTGCAGGGTGCGCAGGCGTTCCTCGTTGTAGGCCACCAGGCGCTCGGTGTAGCGCTTGCCGGCTTCCAGGCGGGTGGTGTCGATGTAGACCTGGGCCAGCTGCTCGGACTGCTGCGCGAAGGTACGGTAGACACGCTCGGCGTTGTCCACCGCATCGGTCTTGATCACCCGCCAGAAGTTCTTCTCCTGGAACAGGGCGACGTAGTAGGTCAGGGTGTTGGCGTTGAACAGCAGGCTGGCGCCGTAGTTGCCGTTGTAGGTGGTGCGCAGCTCGGTCAGCTGGCGCGAATCCATCAACTGCTTGAGCTCGTCCACGGTGTTGCGCACCACCGGCGCGCTGCGCGCCGGTTCGGCTGCAGGCTCACGGTCGCCACGTGCGGCCATCGCCGCTGGAGCCACCAGCATCATGGCCACGGCCAGCACTGCCGCGCTGCGCGCGTGCCGGGCGAAGACCGCGCCCCCTGAAGTTTCTCGCATGTCTAGACCATCCACGGATGAGTGTGGGTTGAGATGAAGGTGGTTCCCCGCCGGGAGTCTAGCATGGGTGCGGGCGCCGCCAAGGGCGCCCGTCACGGCTCGATGTCAATAGACCAGCTGTGCTGCGCTGCACTGGATCGACTGCACGTTGACGTCGGTCCGGCCCAGTTCCAGGCCCAGTACGCTGGCCAGCAGGTTGGTCAGCAGGGTACCGACACTGTTGAGCACCGGCCGCAGCGCGGCCAGGATCGGCTTCAGCAGGGTACACAGCAGGCCGCTGCAGCTGACACTGCCGTCGGGGTTGGTGACGCCGCTGCCACCGGCGCCATCGAGGAAGCCTGCCGGCGCGGTCTGGATGTACGAGGCCAGGTTGTTGCGCACGCAGCCGTTGTAGTCGATCAGGTTGCCGAGCAGGCTGTCGCAGCGGTTGATCAGCAGGCCGCCAACCAGCGAGCCGAGCAGCCCGTCGAGGACACCCAGGCCCTGGCCGGTCACCGTGACCTTCAGCGCATCCCAGACCGGCCCATCCTTGTGGCAGGTGGTCAGGTTCAGCAGCCCGCACGCATAGGGCAGGCCGCCCGGCACGGTCCAGCTGTTGAGCGGTGCCAGCTGCTTGCTGGGATCGCCGTCGCGCAGCAGCGGAATCAGCTTGTCGACATCGTAGCGCCCGCCATTTGGGAAGGCCGCCTGCAGATAGCGGTCGGCCAGGGCCTTGGCGGTGTCGTTGGCGCTCATGCCCTGCTTGGGCGAACTGAGCATGCCGGACAGCACGCGCAGCAGTTCGTTGACCAGGCTCGACACTGCATCACCGACGGCGAGCGGGTTGATCCGGGTCGAGGCGGTCTCGCCGGCGGCCAGGGTCAGGTTCTGCGAGCTGGTCAGGGCGGGCAGGGTGATCCTGTCGTTGATCAGCGGCTGGCCCAGCAGCTTCAACAGCTGTTCGTTCTGCAGCGTGGCGTCGCAGACATTGTTCTTCGAGAAGCGCTGTGCGGGGTCGACGTTGCCGACGCAGGCACGCAGCACCGATGAATCGACCTGGATGGTCGCCTTGGGGGGACTGCCGCCGCACTGGATGCCGGTCAGGGTGCCCATGCCGTTGGCCACATCGACATGCAGTGGCAGGTGCAGGCGCGTGCCGAGCAGGTTCAGCAGCGGCCCCAGCGCGAACAGGTTGTTGCTGTCCACGTCCACCATCAGCCGTACCTGTGCATTGTAGGCACGGGTGCCGACGCCGCCGATGGCGATCGACGGTGGTTCGACCACGCCACCCTGGATGTTGATGCCCAGCAGGTCCAGCCCTTTGATCGTCACGCCGTTGCCATCGTTGGCGATGGAGATGGCGGTGTTGATCAGGTTGAGCACGTTGATCTTCGATTCCAGCGCGCTGCCGACGGTGCCATCGGGCGAGACAACTTCCGCGAACAGTCCACCGCCGCCGGCCTGGCTGCCGAGCGCGATGTTGAGCTTGTTGATGTCCAGCTGGGTGGCGACCAGGTCGGACAGGGCGCGCAGCTGCACGCCTACCGTCGAGTCACGGCCGACGACGGTGGCGGTGGCATCGACCAGTTGCGCCAGAGAGATCTTGTTGACCGACAGCAGGCGGTTGAAGTCGGCCACGCTGAGGTTGGCGCTCACCGGGATGTTGAGCGCCTTCAGCAGGCCGGATGGCGTGACGTTGGCCTGCGCCAGGCCGTCATAGGAGAGCGCGGTTGCGTTGGTGACATCCAGGCCGACCAGGCGCAGCGTCGACAGCAGCACCGAGTCGCCGTTGGTGCGCAGCAGCTGCGAGCCAACCGCGAACACCGCCGTGGGCTCCGAGCGGCGGGCTACCGCCTGCACGCTGACGGTTGGCAGGCTGGTGTTCTGGCCGAAAAAGGGCAGCACGCTGCGCTCGGCGATCACCTGCACGGCATTGCGCGGGTTGCTGGCATCGACGCTGGTCACGAAACGGTTGCTGGTGCCGCGGCTGGCACTCCAGTTGCCGCAGCGGACCTGCAGGGTGCCTGCGAACCTGTTCTGGGCCAGCGCGCTTTGCCGGGCTGCGCTGTTGTCGCTGTTGTCCGGGCTGCACAGCTCCAGCCGCTGCGCGCCGGCCAGCGCGGCCAGGTCGGCCACCTTCTGCGCATCACGCTTGGCCCAGAACAGGTAGCCGACCTCGATCAGGCCCAGCATGGCCAGCAGCGCCAGCATGACCAGCATCATCGTGACCGACATGCCGCCGCGTGGGCGACTGAAACTGAACTGGCGTGGGCGTTTCATGGCCGACCTCAGCGTCCGGAGGAAGAGGCGTCCCTGGACCGGGCAACATCGGTCTCAAAGAAGTCCGGGATCTCGTGTTCAAAGCTCTTCAGGTAACGCGCATAACTCAGCGTGGCCTGGTCGCCCAGGATCGGCAGGCGCTGGCCGGCCTGTTGCCCGGACGCCTGCAGGCGGAACAGGTTGCGGGTGGCCTCGCCGCTCTGCAGGCGCGCACGCGGTGCTGCCGGCGGTGCAACGTCGGTTGCGGGGATTGCCGGTGGCGCCGCAGCCACGTCCGCAGATGCGGCTGGTGCGGCCAGCTCCACGGTGGGAAGCGGCTCGGCCTGCATCGGCGCTGTGGCCGGTGCCGACGGCAAGGGGCCGCCGAGCATCTGTCCGGTCAATGGCTGTTGCTGAGCCTGCACGGCACCCGCAACAAGCAGGCAGGACAGCACGGGCAACAAGCGTCGGATCAGGCGCATCGCGGTCATGGTGTGCTTCCGGTCGGGTGTTCGTTGGTGCTGAAGCGTTCCAGCATCGACGGTGGCAGGCGCTGCGGATCGCGCTCGTCACGTGCTTCGCGATGTGGTTCGGCTGCCAGCCGTGTGCTGCCCGATGCACGGGCGCTGCGTTCGACGCTGGCCGTGCGCGCAGGCGTGGGCGCATTGACGGCGGCCGCGGCCTGCCGCTGCTGCAGGCGGGTACGGATCTGCTGGGCCTGCTGCTGGATGCTGCGGCGGGTTTCGTCGTTGAGGTTGGCCTGTTCCGACAGGCGCTCTGCCGTGGCCTGATCGCCGCGCAGAACCGCCCACAGTGCGAGATTGGCAGTGGCCTTGGCGTTGCCTGGCGAAAGTTCCAGGGCCTTGGCCAGCGGCTCGCGGGCCTGGTCGAACTGGCCGGCGCGCAGCCGCGCATAACCCAGGTCGCCCAGATAGTCGGTGTTCAAGGGCTGCAACTGCGTGGCGCGCGCCAGGGCCTGTTCACTGCCGGCATCGTCGTCGCGGCGTGCAGCGATCAGGCCCAGGCCATGGGCGGCGGCAGCAGCCTGCGGCCCGCTGGACAGCTCGCGATACAGCGCGACCGCTGCGTCGGTCTGGCCGGTCTCGCGCAGTGCGTCGGCCTGCAGCAGGCGCAGGGCGGGGCGATCGCCATAGCGCTGGCGGAAGGCCTCCACGTGGGCCAGCGAGGCATACCAGGCGCCCTGCTGCTGCATGCGCTCGATCAGCTCCAGATAGGCGTTGCGGCTGTCCTGCGGATCGGGTTCCGGCGGCGCAAGGCTGGGCGCGCGCACGTATTTCGGCGTGGTCGAGGCGCAGCCACTGGCCAGGGCGGCGAGGGCGGCGGCAAGCAGCAGGCAGGAGGTGCGCAGGGCTGGCATCAGGGGGATCCCATCTTGGACATGGTGGTGGCCAGCGCGACCAGCGCCGGGCCGGCAAGCACCAGCATCAGTGCCGGCAACAGGGTCAGCATCATCACCACGGTCATCTTCACCGAGAGCTTGCCGACCTTTTCCTTCAGCGTGTTGCGTCGCTGTTCGCGCAGGCGGATGCTGAACTGGCGCAGTGGCTCCTGTACCGCGCCGCCGTGCGCATGCACCTGCAGGATCAGCTGCATCAGGCTGGCCAGGTCGTCATCGGCGTAGACCTCGCTCAACCGCCGCAGTGACTGCGCGCGGGTGCGGCCGTGGGTGTAGGCCACGTTCGCTTCCTGCAGTTCGCCGCCCAGTACCGGCAACGCATCGCGCAGCTTGTCGCCCAGCGTCTGCAGGCTCTGGTCCATGCTGAAGCCCACGCCCTGCAGCAGGCGCAGCAGGTCGATCAGCAGGGGCAGCTCGTTCTCGACCGCGCGGCGGCGGCGCTTGACCCACGACGACAGCACGAACTTGGGCAGCAGCAGCCCGCCCGCCAGCGCACCGATCACCACCATCACCTTGGACAGCCCCTGCGCGCTGCTGAACGCCAGCGCCAGGGCCAGCACCAGCAATGCAAGCAGCAGGCGCAGGCCCAGGTAGATGGCGGTGCCGCGGCGCGTGTTCCAGCCGGCCAGGTCCAGCAGCAGCTTGTCCTCGTTGGCCAGCAGCGCGGCCTCCAGGCGGCCACCACTGAGCGAGCGGCCGAAGCGCTCGAGCCAGCCCAGCGAGTCGCGGCGGGTAGCCTCGCTGTCGCGGGCTTCGTCACGCGGTTGCAGGGCGGTCTTCAGCGTGGCCGAGGTGCGCTGCTCGCGATGGCTGCGCACCCACCCGGCGATGCCCAGCAGGGCGACACCGGCCGCCAACACCAGCAGCGAGAGGGCGAACCAGGCCGTGGCACTCATCGGGTACCTCCGTGGCGGCTGCAAGCGGTCATAGCGACTTGGCCAAGCGGTACAGCAGGAACGCTCCGAGCAGTTCCAGGCCCAGTGCGATCAGCAGGATCCTGTGGCCGAGCGGGTCATGCAGCACTGGCTGGAAGAATGCCGGGCTGGAGATCGCCATCAGCACCGCACTGGCCGGTGGCAGCAGCCCCAGCACCCAGGCCGACATGCGCGTTTCCGAAGTGGTGGCCGCCAGTTCCTGCTGGGCCTGTTCCAGGTCGCGCATGAAGTCGCCCATGCGCTGCAGGATCTGGTCGGCACGACCGCCGATGCGCACGCTCACCCCGATCACCACCGCCAGCACCTTCAGCACGTCCATGCGATACGGCTGCGCGGCAAGGCTCAACGCGCGATCCAGGTCCATGCCGCTGCGCGCATAGCGCACCGTGGTGTCGAGCAGGCCACGCAGCGGCGCGCTGGTCTGCATCGAAGAAACCTGGAACGCAGCCTGCAGGCTGTTGCCCAGCGCAGTGAGGCGGACCAGGTTGTCGAGGAAGTCCGGCATCTGGTGCAGCAGCTGCGCACGCAGTTTCGTGATCCGGCGCATCACCCACAGCCAGCAGCCCAGCAGGTACAGCAGCAGGGTCAGCGGAAACATCCAGGCCGTTCCCAGCCGCATTGCCGCGACGACCCCAAGCACAAGGCCGGGCACCAGCAGCATCAGTGGCAGTTTCCAGCCCGGCTGCAGGCCGGCGCGCTGCAGCACGCCATCCCACGGCAGCGTGCGGTTCCCACTGCTGGCGGGGCGGGCTGCATCGTTGGCCGCGGCAACGGCAGGCCCGGCCGGTACCGCACCGGCGGCGCTGCCGCGCGCCAGCTGCTGCTCGGCATGCTGCAACGAGGCCTGGCGCTGCTCGCGGCTGCTGGCAGTGCCCCACAGCCAGACCGCCAGCGCCAGCAGCACCGAGATGATGCTCAACACGCCCAGCAGGAGGCCGGTGCCCATGTTCAGAAGTCCCCGTAGAGTGATTCGCGCAGCTGCTGGCGGAACGGCTCCAGCTTGTGCGAATGCGGATGGAAGCCCAGGCCGATCCAGCGGTCGGTCTCGCGGCCGGTGCCGTCGATCTGCACCTCGTGGCGGAACATCTCCTGCGTGGTGATCAGGTTGTCGCTCACCCCGGTGATCTCGGTGATCGAGACCAGCACCCGACGGCCGCTGCCCAGCCGCGAGATCTGCACGATGAAATCGATGGCGCTGGCGATCTGCCGGCGCAGGCTGTCCTCGCTGCCCTGGAAGCCGGCAAAGCCGGCCAGCATCTCGATGCGGTACAGGCAGTCACGCGGGGTATTGGCGTGGATGGTGGCCATCGATCCGTCATGGCCGGTGTTCATCGCCTGCAGCATTTCCAGCACTTCAGCGCCACGTACTTCGCCGACCACGATGCGGTCCGGGCGCATGCGCAGGCTGTTGCGCACCAGATCGCGGATGCTGACCGCGCCCTGGCCCTCGGCCCCGCCGATGCGGCTCTCCAGGCGCACCACGTGCGGATGGTTCAGCGAAAGCTCGGCGGTGTCCTCCACGGTGATGACGCGCTCGCTGGCCGGCACGTAGCTGGCCAGGGCGTTGAGCAGCGAAGTCTTGCCCGAGCTGGTGCCGCCGGAGACCAGGATGTTGCAGCGGCCCAGCACCATCGCTTTCAGCAGTGCCTGCATCGGCGCGTCGAACGTGCCCTTGGCGAGCAGCTCGTCGGGGGTGAACGGGTCCTTGCGGAACTTGCGGATGGACACCATCGGTCCGTCCACCGCCAGCGGCGAGATGATCGCGTTGAGGCGGCCGCCATTGGGCAGGCGCGCGTCGACCATCGGGTTGGAATCGTCCAGCCGGCGGCCGAGCGGCGCGAGGATGCGGCGCAGGATGCGCAGCAGGTGGGTGTCATCGGTGAAGCGCTGGGTGGCGCGCCTGAGCTGGCCACCCTGTGAAACGTGCACGTCCTTGAAGCCGTTGATCAGGATGTCTTCGATGGAGGGGTCGTGCAGCAGGTCGTCCAGCGGGCCGAAACCGGTCAGCTCCTTGACCAGCCCTTCCGCGACCACCTGCATCTCTTCCTCGTTGATCGGGATGCGCCATTCCTGGATGAAGCCCACGGTCTGCACCTGTACCCAGCGGGCGATGGTGTCCGGGGCCCAGGAATCGATGTCGATGCGCTCGTCTTCGATGCTGTTGAGCAGGTGCTCATGCGCAGCCGACAGCACCTTCTGGTACTGCTCGGTCTGCGCGAACGGCAGGTGGCCCGGCGTGCTTTCCAGCACGGGGCGGGCAACGGCGTGCGGGAACGGGGTTACCTTGTCTTCCATTGCGATCCACCCAGGGCAAGGGAGAGTCTTTCCCGCAGGCCATGCGGCTGGACCGGGCACGCGGCCGGATCCAGGCGCGACACGAGCGGGGCGAGGGCACGCAGATAGGGGTCGCGCGGGGCATCCTGCAGCAGCAGGTGGCCCTGGCTGGCGGCCAGGCGCACGCGCGGTCGTTCGGGCAGCGTCGCCAGCAACGGCACTTCGAAGCGGCGCGCGATCTGTTCCGGGCCCATGCCGCTGCTGTCATCGTGGCGGTTGATCACCAGCTGCAGGCGCTTCTCGCGCTCGCGCTGGCCCGCCAGGTGCTTCAGCGCCTGGTCCAGCGAGACCAGCGTGGCGATCGAGGCATCGGTGACCAGCCAGATCTCGTCGGCCTGGTCCAGCAACAAGGGCGGAAGCTGCCGCAGCGGGCAGCCGCCGGCGTCGCACAGCACGCTGGCGAACACGCCACGCAGGCGCTGCAGCAGCGCGCCAGGATCGGAGGGGGGAACGGCATCGCTGCCACTGGCACGATCCAGCAGGACCAGTCCGGAGTCATGCCGCGCCATGGCCGTGCGGGCGAGGGTGGCATCGATGCGGCTGGCATTGCGCAGCGCGTCTTCGTAATGGAATCGGCTGTCGAGATTAAGGTACAGCGCGAGGTCACCGGCGGGCTGCGCCAGCTCCATCAGCAGGCCGTCCTGCTGCAGGGCTTCGCCTTGGGCCAGCGCGCGCGTCTGCTGCGCCAGCACCGAAAGATGCGCGGCCAGGGTGCTGGTGCCGACGCCGGCGCGCACGCCCAGCAGCACGATCAGGCGTGCCTTGTGCGCGTGCTGGGCAACCGCTGCCGGCCGCGGAGACAGCGCACGCCGCAGGGCCGCCTCGATGCCTGCGTCGTCACTGTCCAGGTCCAGCACATCGCGCAGGCCCGCGCGCAGCGCGATCACCACGCCTTCAACCTGGCCGGCGCTGGTGGCGCCCACCGCCACCAGGGGCAGGTCCGGTTGGGTCTGCTGCAGCTGCTGTGCCAGTACGCTCGAGGCGGCCGCATGCTCGGGCCGGAAGTCGAGCAGCACCAGGCTCTGCGGACCGCGTTGCAGGTCCTGCGCGGAGGTGGGTGCGTTGCTGTCCTGCCAATGCAGGGCAGTGCTCGGCGGCAGCTTGGCGGCCAGCCGGGGCAGCAGTTCGCGATCCATGCCATACAGGACCAGGTTCATCGGGGGTCCTTGCGGATGCAGCGGCTGGGCAGTGGCGTAGGGCATGGGCGTGGTATCGCAGGCATCATGGAGTCAGCGCGAGAAACCGGGCACAGGGTCCTGGCTGACCGGACCCAGCAACCAGGAACCCCACTCGGGAAGATGCGGCTTGGCTTCGCGCTCGCCGGGCAGCGGCAGTTCGGTATTGCGCGCCAGCGGCTGCACCAGGCGCGGGGTGACGATGATCACCAGTTCCTTGTCCTGGCGCTTGTAATCGAAGTTGCGGAAGAACGAACCGATGATCGGCAGGTCGCCCAGCAGCGGAATCTTGCTGACGTTGGAGACGATGTTGGAGCTGACCAGCCCGCCGATGACGAAACTCTCGCCATCGCCCAGCTCGACGGTGGTGTCGGCGCGGCGGGTAGTGATCGAGGGGATCTGCACGTTGTTGAGCACGATGGCATTGCTGTAGTCCAGGTCGCTCGCTTCGGGCGCTACCTTCAGCGCGATGCGGTTCGCTGCCAGCACGGTCGGGGTCACGGTAAGGCCGATGCCGAACGGCTTGTAGGTGATGGTGGTGGTGCCAAGCCCTTGCGGTTCCAGGATCGGCAATTCGCCGCCAGCCAGGAAACTGGCGCTCTGCCCGGACAGCGCCACCAGCGTCGGCTCGGCCAGTACGCGGGCCATGCCATTGCTCTGCAGCAGTTCGACGTCGGCGTTCCACAGACCCTTCGTCGAGCCGAAAACAAGGCGGAATGCCGAGGAAATCGGCGAGACGGCCTCGTTGCTGCTGTTGCCTTCCTTCATGCCGGGCAGCAGGCCGGTGTTGCCCGGCAACCCGGTACCGGGCCGCGCGAAGCCGTAGGCGAAGCCGCCGTTGCGGTTCTGGAAGTTGATGCCGATCTGCTTCATCGCGGTCTTGTTGAACTCGACGACCTTGACCTCGACCTGGACCACGCCGCCACTGCTGATGGTGGACGTATCGGCAAGCGCACCGTCCTTGCCCAGTGCCATCGCCGCCGTGCGTTGTTCCTGCATGTGCGAGAGCACGCTGTCGGTGCTTCCCTGCAACAGGCCCTGCTGGTCCTGCTGGGTGAACACCAGATCATTGCCGCCGGTGCTGGCAGCACCCTGCACGGCGCTCTGCACCCGTACCGTCACCCGTTGCGGCTCGGCCTGCCTGCGGTGCCACAGCAGCAGGGTAGTGGTGCCGGGCATCTTGCCCACCAGCAGCGCCTGGCGCTGGCCGCGCAGCATCACGATGTCGGCCACGCCGGGGTCGGCAATGGCCACCCGCTCCAGGTCGGCCGGCAGGTTCCAGGGACGCTGCTCACGGGCCTGCAGCACCAGGTCATCGGCGGCCACGCTCGTTGCCGGCGCCAGCAGCACCAGCAGCAGGGCCAGCCAGCGCTGGCGGGGAGAGGTGCGTGGACGGCGGCGACGTTCGGTCATGGATGCACTCGATGCAGGTCAAAGGGAACCACGTGGGGCGGAACTGTCGCCACGGATGATCTCGATGCCCGACGCGCGCGGGGCGCTGCGACGTGGCGCCGGCGCGCGCGCCGGTGCATCTGCAGTGCTGCGTGGCGGAGTGCTGCCGCGGCCGGCCAGCGCATCCCCGTCGATGCCGGCGTAGGCATGGTTCTCCGGGCGCTGAAGTGCCAGCTGCTGCTCCGCATCAAGCCCACGCAGCGGATCGATCACGCCGCGTGACTGCGGGAACAGCGTCAGGTCGGGCAGGCCGGTGTCGGCGGGATTGCGCAGGGCCAGGAACAGCTTGCCCTGCTGTGCACCCAGCAGCAGGCGATTGGCATCGGCCACGGGGACGGCGAGCACCGCGCTGCGCGCGGGTTGCGGGGCGTCATTGTTGTTGCTGCTGCCGCCACTGCCGGTGATGTCGGCCGCGCGCGGGTCGTTGCGGGTGTCGACCGCGGCATTGGCGGCGGCCTCTGTGGCAACGGGCGCGATGTCCTGCTGGCCATAGCTCAGCACGCGCAGGCGCGACAGAAGCAGGCGCGCCTGCGCGGCTTCGGCGGGGCTGTTGATGTTGGGCTGGGCATTGCGCAGGTTGAGGAAGACGTCGACGAAGTCACCGGGGACGATGCGGTTGCCGGCACCGACCAGTTCGTCCACGGGCACGGCCAACGCGCGCTCGCCCGGCCGCAGCTGCAGCGAGAAGCCCTGTGCCAATGCGTTGCTGCTGATCGGGCTGCCTTCGGCGATGTCCTGCACCGGCACCTTGCCGACTACGGCAGCGATGCTGGTGGCGGCACCGGCGACGGGTGAGGTGCGCTGGGCCAGCCGCAGGCCACTGGCGCTGATCGGCTCGCCCGCAGGCAGGCGTGCCACCGCTTCCACCACGGTGATCGCCTGCGCCTCGTCATGGGCGATTGGTGCGACCGTGACCGGTTCGGCCGGTTTGCGCCCGATCATGAAGGCGATCAGCGCCAGCAGCACGGCCAGGCCGATCAGGGCGACGGCAGCGATGCGGGTCAACTTGAGCATGGAACCGTCTCCAAAGTACCGATCATCAGTTGCCGCTGCCGAGATCGAGCTGGGCGACCGCGACGCTGCGGATGGGAGCCTGCATCACCCACTTGTAGAGCGTGGCGGTGCCGGGCAGGAAGGGATGGCTGGCGTAGTCGTAGCTGACCGTCACGGTCATGCACTGGGCCGTGGCCAGGCCGGCGCACGGCGCCTGTGCCGACACCACGATGGCGTTGCTGCCCCCCGTGCTGCAGTCCACGTTCTGCTTGGAAAACTGCAGCAGCCATTGCATCGAGGTGCGCGCGGCGACGCAGGCGGCGGTGCGTCGTTCGCCGGCAGTGCCGTAGCGCAGCGAGGCGCGCGCGCCTTCGGCCGAAGCGGTGGCCAGGGTCTGCTGTGCCGCCATGATCATCACCCCGGAGAAAGTGAACAGCAGCAGTGGCAGCAGGCCGAGCATCAGCATCAGGGCAAACTCGATGCTGGCGACCCCGCGTTGCAGGCGTGGGCTGCGGATGTTCATGGTGCACCTCCGTAGATGCCGGCCAGCACCCAGCCGATGGCGGCGAGTGCCAGGTAGGCTGCATAGGGAATGCCACGTCGTCCCTGGCGGGCAGCCTGCATGTCGCGCAGGGCCGGATGCGATTGCCATTGCGAGCTGGTGCGATTGACCTGCATCTGCAGGCGGCCGGGCAACAGGACGCCCAGGCGCCGGCCAGCCAGCACCAGCACGGCGTGCACCCCGGCGGCGAGGCTGGCAACCAGCCAGACCGGCAGCAGCGCCTGCCAGCCCAGCATCAGACCCAGTGCGCCGAAGAACTTCACGTCACCGGCGCCCATCCAGCGCAGGCCATAGAACGGCAGCAGCGCCACCAGGCCGAGCGCCGCGCCGGCAACGTGAGGCAGCCACGGCTGGCGCGGCGCGCTGAACTGGCCGGCGACGATCACCGCAGTGGCGATCACGCCTGCAGCGATCAGCCAGGTGTTGGGCACCCGACGTGCATACAGATCACTGATCGCAATCCGCAGGCACACGCCGATGGCCAACAATCCCAGCAGTGTCATCGCACACTCCATCGCCCGTCACTGGACTGCCCTGACCAGGCTCCATGCCCCCGCGCTCGCGCCGCTGCCAGCCGCACGCAGTCGCCGCTCAGGTTGTCGAGCCGGACGCCTTGGTGGCCAGTGCGGAGAGGTTCTTGAACAGCGTTTCGAAGAACCCCTTGATCTGGTCGTTGCCGACCGCGATCAGGATGCCGGCGATGACGGCCGCCAGCAGCCCGTACTCGAGCGCGGTGACACCGTCTTCTTCCTTCAGGAATTTGCGGATCGATGCGTTCATGACCTATGTCTCCCTGTACCTGTCTGCGGATGCAGTACACCTGCGTTGGGCGGTGGCCCGGCTCCGCCGGGATCGTCCGTGGGCCTCCGCGTCCTGGCGGAGGAGGCGCGGCGGGATGGACCCGCCGTGCTCAAGCAGGGTGATCGTCTCCAGGCGGGACACCGGTCGCACGGTCGCGACCGCACGGCGCGGGGCCGGTGGTCGAGGCATCCAATGATGCGTGCGTGGTCATGCTGTCCCCCTGGGTGCGGCCAGATCAGATGGCCGGATCACCGTGATATCGACTTTGCCTGAATGGCGGTGGGCTGCAACTGGAACCTATATGCAAATTCGGCAGAAACCCCGCGATCCTGAAACTTTCAGGCTGTTTCTGTGACGAGAATCCGTTCGCAGGCAAAACGATTCATGGTCGTGCAGATAATGTGATTCCATTTTCAGGGCATGCGAAAACCGTGCCACTGGCCCCGACATTTTCTTCATCTGTGTATCTATTTTTATCATTCCTGTCTGCGGGTTTACCTTTGCGGATTATTGGGCATACTCGCATTCAAGCTATTGCATTTCCCTGGTCGGCCGCCTCGGAGGCGGTGCGACCGGCTTGGCATCGGAAGTGGCTAATGGATCGATGCGCGCCCTGTCAGGCAGTGGGGGCCGCATCGCATGGCGGATCAACGGGGGACAACACTGTCATGGTCGATGGTGGGGTAGAAGGCAGCGACGACAGCGGCCTGCGGTCTATAGACCTGGCCACGCTGAGCGGCGTGCTTCGCGTCTGTGATGTCGAACTGCTGCTGCTCGATGGCAACGGGCCACGTGCGGCGTTCGCTTCGCGCGTGCACGAGGAAGCCCTGTTCTGCAGCATCAGCTGCGGCTTCCATTGCCGTGGCCGCTTCATGCTGCCACCGGACTGGGCGATGCTCGGGTATCTGCACGCCACCGATGAGACGCTGAGCTGGTGCCATGGCGTACCGCTCACGCCGGGCATGGCGTTGACGATCATGCCGGAGGGCATCAGTGAGTTCACCCTGAGCCCGGGCACGCACATGACCCTGATGCTGGTGCCGGTGGCCAGGGTGCAGCGCAAGCTGACCGAACTGAGCCTGCGCAGCACGCCACCCGCTGGCCAGGCACTGTCGCTGTTCAACCTGGCCAGCGAAGCCACGCCGTTGGCACGCCATTACCAGCAGCTGCACCTGCAGCTGGGACAGGGCACAGGCTTGCAGCCGGAAGAAACCGAAACCCTGTTGCATGAGCATGTGCAGGCCCTGTTGGGCGCCGGTGCGGCGGATCGCCCGGGCTGCAGCCGCGCCCGGCGAACGCATTATCTGATCGCGCAGCGAGCAGAGAACTTCATGCGGCTCAACCTGCGCCGCAATATCTACATGAATGAGATCTGCGATGCCGCAGGCGTCAGCGAGCGCGGCCTGCGCTATGCGTTCGAGGACCTGTTTGGTACTTCGCCGAACCGCTATCTTTCCATGCTGCGCCTGTGCGCGGCCTGCCGCAGCCTGTCGATGGCCGATTCCAGCCGTCGCTCGGTGAAAGCCATCGCCCTCAGCTGCGGCCTGTGGGACCTTTCGCGCTTCGCCGACAATTACCGCAAGGTATTCGGCGAACTGCCGCGCGATACCCTGATGCGCGCGCCTGCGCAGATCGGCCAGCCGGCCTGAGCCAAGCCCCGCAAGGGTTTTCGCGGCGTTCATGCCGGAATTGCATATCCGCTTGCCGATCATGTTGCCGCTTCTGCATAAACGGCTGCCGATTCCGGCCGTGGATTTGCCGGAATGCGCGATTGCCGTGCCGGATTGAAGTGCGCCGCCGCCATTGCAACCGCTGAAATGTCAGTCACCTGCCTAACGGCAAGTCCACTGACATTCCAGTTGTTCGCCTACGGGGGAAATGCTCATGAACCGCATCTACCGGCGTGTGTGGAACCGCCAGCTCAACGCTCTGGTTGTGGCCTCGGAACTGGCCACCGGCGACAGCGGCGGCAGCGCCGCACGCGATCCGCGCGCCTTCCTGCTGATGCCCACCGCCCTGGCCCTGGCACTGCTGTGCGCGCTGGCCAGCGGCCACGCAGGGGCATCGGAAACCAATCAATCGCTGCGTGACCTGCAGGCACTGGCCGCCAAGTATGCGCAGCCGATGCCGGTCAAGGTCGACGCCGAAGTGGCCCTGGCTGCCGCTGCGCGACAGGCGCAGAGCAGCCCTGCGATCAGTGCGGACGCCCGCCTGGGCCTGCAGCTGAACACCACGTCCCTGCCGGTGGTGCGTCACGTATTGCCGGCAGCCGTGCAGGTGAAGCTGGCTGCGAACACCACACCGAAGCAGGTGGCCGTGCCGGCGCTGGCGGCCGATGTCCGTGCCCATGTCGGCCTGGGCAACACCTCGGCGCCGGCGGCACAGGTGGATGCATCGTTGGCCGCACACGTTGCGCCGGGCGCGCAGGCGCCGCTGGGCGTCGCCGCCGACGCGCGCGCCAAGGCCAAGATCGGCGTCGCCGGCCGCCAGGTCGCTGCGATCGATGCTGGTGCCAAGGCGTTGGCGGGCCTCAGCGGTTCGTCCCTGAAGACCGCCGTTGACGGCAACGCCGACGCACGTCTGGCGGTGGCTGGCCATCACATCGAAGGTCAGGGCCAGGCCCGGGCAACAGCCGCGGTCAAGCTGCCGGCCAAGGAGGAATTGCCGGGTGAGACGCATGATCGTGCCATCAGCGCCGCGTTCGATGCCGGCGCCGCCGGCAAGGTGCGCGTGCAGGCGCCGGACGGCCAGGACGTGATCGCCGACCGCAACCTGAAGCTGGCCGGACAGGCGACCGTCGCCGCGCAGCACAGCGCGCTGGGCGTTGGCAACCTGGTGGGCGGCGCGGTGGGCGCCGTCGGCGGGACGCTCCACGGTGCTGCGGGTGCGGTCGGCAGCACGGTGGGCGGTGCGCTGAACGGTACTGTCGGCGCGGTGGGTGGCGCGGTGGGCGGCGCACTCAACAACACGGTCGGCGCAGTTGGAGGTGCAGTTGGTGGTGCGTTGAACGGCACCGTCGGCACGGTCGGCGGTGCGGTCGGTGGTGCGCTGAACGGTACTGTCGGTACCGTGGGCAGCGCAGTGGGCGGCACGCTCAACAACACGGTCGGCGCAGTCGGAGGCGCAGTTGGTGGTGCACTGAACGGCACCGTCGGAACGGTTGGCAGCGCAGTAGGTGGCGCGCTGAACAACACGGTCGGCGCAGTCGGCGGTGCACTGAACGGCACCGTCGGAACGGTTGGCGGCGCAGTGGGCGGCACGCTCAACAACACGGTCGGTGCAGTCGGCGGTGCACTGAACGGCACCGTCGGAACGGTTGGCGGCGCGGTAGGTGGCACGCTCAACAACACCGTCGGCGCAGTCGGAGGTGCACTGAACGGCACCGTCGGGACGGTTGGCGGCGCGGTAGGTGGCACGCTCAACAACACCGTCGGCGCAGTCGGAGGTGCACTGAATGGCACCGTCGGGACGGTTGGCGGCGCAGTAGGTGGCGCACTCAACGGCACGGTTGGCCAGGTTGGCGGCGCAGTGGGTGGCACGCTCAACAGCACAGTGGGCGCAGTCGGCGGTGCACTGAACGGCACCGTCGGGACGGTTGGCGGTGCGGTAGGCGGTGCACTCAACGGCACGGTTGGTCAGGTCGGCAGCGCAGTGGGCGGCACGCTCAACAACACCGTCGGCACGGTCGGTGGTGCAGTGGGCGGCATTCTCGACGGCACCACCGGCAGCCCCACCAGCGGCCTGGGCGGTGTGCTGGGTAGCACGCTGGGCAATGTCGGCAGCGCGGTGGGCAACCTGCTCAACGGCAATCTCAATGGCACCATCGGCAACCTGGGCAGCGCCGTGGGTGGCCTGGTCGGTGGCACGCTGGGCGGTCTCGGCCTGACCAAACCCTCTGCGATTCCGCCGACCAGCCCGAAGGCGCCGGCGGCGGCCGACCCGAATGCGGGCCTCATCATCGGCACCGGTGGCCTGGTCGGCAATGTCGGCCAGCTGATCGGGCCGACCACCACCAGCCTGTTCGGTGGCAATGGCTACCTGAGCAACGGCAACCTCAAGCTCAGCAACGCCAACGTGATGCAGACCTATTCAACGGTCAATGTGCTGGGCCTGCCGGTGGTCAACCTGTCGCCAGTCGGCAGCACGCTCAACGGCCTGGGCGGCGCAGTCACGGGTGGCAGCTCGCACCTGACCCTGATCGGTGGCGTCACCTCCGACAGCTATATCTACAACATCAACAACGGCAATCCGGGTGGCCTGCTCGGCCTGCTGCTGCCGACGGATTCCCCGGCCTGGGCGGCCAAGTGCCTGGACATCGCGCTGGCCGACATCTCCTGCTGGGCCGTCAATGCGGCACAGGACTACCAGGTACTGATGGGCGATGGCGCCTTCGCCAACGGTTCGAAGGAAGTGGTGATCGGTGCAAACGCACGCCATGAGCTGCCGAAAGTCGACGCCAACGTCGCCTTCCCCGGCGACGGCGTCAACGACCCCAGCAATCCAACAGGCGTGCCGACGGCCGACTATGCCGCGCGCATGGGCCATTCAGTGATCGTCGGCGACAGCGCCGTCGGCACCGCCAACGGTCAGACCCTGCTGGGTGCCGAGGCGACGTCGAACCAGGCCAACTCGGTCGCACTGGGTTACCGCTCTGCAGCACTGCGCGGCGCGCAGGCCAGCTACAGCGCCTACGGCCTCACTGCGCCGCAGGTCTCCGCCGGTGAAGTGTCGGTGGGCACTGCCGGTGGCGGCGAGCGCCAGATCACCAATCTTGCCGCAGGCAGCGCCAACACCGATGCGGTCAACGTGGCCCAGCTGAAGGGTGCGATCAGCCTGATCGACGATGTGGCGGCCGCTGCAGTGACCTATGACCTGGACGGCGCCGGCAATCCGGACTATCGCCGGGTCACGCTCGGCGCTGGCACCGGCACCACCACCATCGGCAACCTTGCCGCAGGTGCGGTCACCGCAGGCAGCCTCGAAGCGGTCAACGGCGGCCAGCTGGCGGCGACCAACAGCGCCATCGCCAGCTTCTTCGGCGGTCGCGCGGCCTTCGATCCCGCCAGCGGCATCTTCACCGCACCGCTGTTCGAGATCAGCACCATCTCCACCGGTGGTGCCATTGCCAAGGGCCTGTACGAGAACGCCACCGATGCCTTCGCTGCGGTGGATGGCTCGCTGGTCAATCTCAACACGCAGATCACCGATATCCGCAACGGTGGAACCAAGTACCTGCGGGTGAACTCGACCGGCACCGAGGCCCTGGCCAGCGGCGCCGACTCGATCGCGGTCGGTACCAACGCCCGCGCCACCGCAGCCAACAGCATCGCAGTGGGTGCCGGCAGCCTTGCCGACCGTGACAACACCGTCTCGATCGGTGCTGCCGGTGCCGAACGCCAGGTCACCAACCTGGCCGCGGGTACCGCTGCGACCGATGCGGTCAACGTCGGCCAGCTGCAGGCCTCGGAGCAGGGCGCCCTGCGCTATGACCTCAACGGCGACGGCAGCGTCAACTACGCCAGTGCCACGCTCGGCCAGACCGGCACTGCCACCACGCTGCGCAACCTCGGCCCGGGCCAGGTCAGTGCCACCAGCAGCGAGGCCATCAACGGTGCCCAGCTGTTCGCGGCCAACCAGGCAGTGGCCACCCATCTCGGCGGTGGTGCTGCGGTCAACGCCAGCGGCGTGCTGACCGCACCGACCTACTCGATCAACAACGTCGCCGCCAACGGCACCGTGACCACGGGCAGCTACAACGACGTCGGCACCGCCTTCGACGCGGTCAGCAATTCGCTGGCCAACGTCGCCGACCAGACCGGAGAGGTCGACAAGCTGGCCGTCAAGTACGACGTCGATGGCAGCGGCAACGTACTCAACAGCGTGACGCTGACCGGCACCGGCACCGGCGCGGTGAAGATCACCAACGTCGCCGCCGGCAGCATCCTGGCTGGCAGCAGTGATGCCATCACCGGCGACCAGCTGTTCAGCACCCACAGCACCATCGCCAACTACTTCGGCGGCACCACCGCCTACAACGGCGCGACCAATGTGTGGACCGCGCCAACGTTCAGCATCTCCAGCATCGCTACCGATGGCACCTTCAGCAGCGGCGATTACAACAACGTCACCGCCGCCTTCACTGCCGTCGATGGCTCGCTGAAGGTCCTCAACCAGCGCATCACCAACGGTGGCGGTGGCAGTGCCTACCTGGCGGTGAACTCGACGGCAGCGGCTGCAACGGCTGCCGGTGCGGAGGCGGTGGCGGTCGGCCCGCAGGCCAGTGCGGCCGGTGCCAACAGCGTGGCGGTAGGCAACGGCGCCAACGCCAGTGCCGGCAACAGCGTCGCCCTGGGTGCCGGTTCGGTGGCCAGCGTCGGCGCGCAGAGCGGTTACACCGGCGCCTATGGCCAGACCGGTGCCAGCAACTCGGCCGGCGAGGTCTCGGTCGGCAGTACCGGCAGCGAGCGCAAGATCACCCATGTCGCCGACGGTTCCGACACCTACGACGCGACCAACGTCGGCCAGCTCAGGAACGGCGTGAACTACGCCATCGATGAATCGAAGAAGTACACCGACCAGAAGATCCAGAACATCACCAACGTGGCCGGCAGCTTCCGCGCCAACAACACCAACAACCTGGCCGACCCGTCCGCCAGCGGTGCCAACTCGGCCGCCGGTGGTGCAGGCTCCACCGCCGCCGGTGCCAACTCGACTGCGCTGGGCAATGGTTCGCAGGCGCAGGCCGACAACTCGGTGGCGCTGGGTGCGGGTTCGGTGGCGAACCGGGCCAACACGGTCTCGGTCGGTGCAGCCGGTGCCGAACGCCAGGTGGTCAACGTGGCTGACGGCTCGCAGGCCACCGACGCGGTCAACGTGCGCCAGCTGCAGGCCTCGCAGCAGGGCACGATCCGCTACGACACCACGGTGAACGGTGCGACCAACTACAACAGTGTCACCCTGGGCAGCACCAGCAGTGGCCCGACCACGGTGCGCAACGTTGCCGCCGGCACCGCCGGTACCGACGCGGTCAACGTCGACCAGCTGAAGTCGGGCATGGCACAGACCCTGGACTGGTCGAAGGCCTACACCGACGAGCGCATGGGCGGCTTCGAGCGCGACCTGCGCAAGACCGACAACCGTGCCTCGGCCGGTATCGCTTCGGCGATGGCCACTGCGGCGCTGCCGCAGCCCAGCGAGGCGGGCCGCAGCATGGCCTCGATCGCAGCCGGCAGCTACAACGGCGAATCGGGCGTGGCCTTGGGTATCTCCGGTGTCTCCGAAGGCGGCCGCTGGATCTACAAGTTCAGCGGATCGACCAACAGCCGTGGCGAGGCCGGCGTGGCCGTCGGTGCCGGCATCCAGTGGTGATCCCCGCCGCCGGGCCGCACGCGCGGCCCGGCATCGCGGAAACGTCTACAGGGGGAATGACATGAAACAGCATCGCATCGCCCGCGGCGGCCAGCTCGCCGCCACGCTGGGCCTGATCCTGGGAATGGGCCTGCTGGCCGCCTGCCGCAGCCATGCACCGGCCGCCGACGCTCCTGCCGAAGCCACTTCGGTGCACTTCCCGGAGGCCTCGAAGGCCTCGCTGAAGGAAGGCATCTATCCCGACGTCGCCGACCTGCGCCGCTTCGCCCCGGGCATGAGCAAGCGCCAGCTGTACACGCTGCTGGGTACGCCGCATTTCAATGAAGGCATGTGGGGCGTGCGCGAGTGGAACTACCTGTTCAATTTCCGCACTGCACAGGGCGCGGAGTACTTCACCTGCCAGTTCCAGGTCCGATTCGACAGCAAGGGCATCGCGCAGGGCGGCTACTGGAAGCCGCAATCGTGCGCGGCTGTGCTGGAACCACCGCGGCCTCCAGCCCCGCCGGCACCGGCACCGCTACCGGAGCAGCCGCTGCGGCTGTCGGCCGACGCGCTGTTCGGCTTCGACAGCGCGGTGCTCAGCGCGGAAGGGCAGCGTGCGGTGCAGGGCATCCTGGCGCAGGTGCGCGAGGCTGCGCAGGTTCAGTCGATCCGGGTGACCGGCTACACCGATCGGATCGGAAGTGCCAGCTACAACCAGGCACTGTCGCAGCGCCGCGCCGACGCCGTGCGCAGCGCACTGGTCCAGGGCGGGGTGCCCGCGGCCAGCATCAGTGCCGAAGGACGTGGCGCGGCGGAGCCGGTCGTGCAGTGCGACCAGCGCAATCGTCGCGAGCTGATCGCCTGCCTGGCGCCGAACCGCCGCGTGCAGATCGCCGGGGTGGCGCAGCCACGCTGAGTTTTCCTGCGCCGGGGCATCGCTCCGGCATCCCGAGTCCCCCCTGACCGTCGGCAGGACGTGGTTACGTCTCCCCCGTTGATCACGCCTGCCGGCGGCTCAGGTTTTCCACGGTGCACGCGATGAATGCCCAATTCCTGCCCCTCTCCATGAAGACGGAAGCCACTCTCAGCGTGTACGGGCAGCTCGGCAACCATGCCGTGGTGCGCATCCCCGGGCGACGCCTGCCGGGCCTGATCCTGCAGGCTGATACGGTGGCCGGTTTCCTGGCCCAGCTGCAGGAAGCCCAGGCCTGCCTGCGCAGCGGCCGCGCACAGCGCACCGATGCCGAGCTGGACATGCTGATCGACGTGCTGCAGCAGTGGTATGCACTGATCGAATCGCGCCTGGCCGACGCTGGCGAGGCGCTGTAAAAGAAAAAGGGGACGGAGGGAATTAAGTCGCTTCCGGCACACCTGGGGCAAGTACGACTTAATCCCCTCCGTCTCCTACGCCCGGGCGCGGACCAGCCAACAGGCGGCATCCACGCGAACGCGGTCGCCTTCGATGAACGGCGCGAATGCAGCCAGTGCCCTGTTGCGAAGCACGGCGGCACGGTCTTCCGGCATCGCGCGCAGCGCCAGGCCCAACGGGCCCAGCTGGCCGACGTAGGTCGGCAGCTCGTCGCGGGCGATGGAGCAGGGGAGGTCCACTGCAATCACCTCCACATCTTTCCAGCCAGCGGCCTGCAACAGGCGCCGCACGCGCTCGCCATCGGCAAGGGCAAACTGGCCGGGTGCTCCTGGCGCACGGGGTGGTAGATCGAGTTCACCACCGATGGCGCGCTCGGCGGTGGTCATGAATGGGTTCTCGTCGGCACTGCGCCAGGCGATGAAACGCAGCCCCGCGCCTGGTTGCGCCGCGCGGTGCAGGTTGCTGAAGGCGGCCTCCGTATCCTCGAAGAACATCACCCCCAGCCGCGACTGGATCCAGTCGAAGTGCACGGACGGCAGCGGATGCCGCTGCGCGTCGGCCACGATGAAGTCCGCGTTCAGTCCTGCCGCCTCGGCGCGCTGGCGGGCCAGCGCCAGCATCGGCGCGGAGATGTCCAGACCGGTGCAGTGTGCCGCCGGGCGCGTGGCCGCTGCGGCCAGCAGACTAGCGCCGGTACCGCAGCCGATGTCGAGCAGTTGCGTGACGGTCTCCGGAAGTTCGGCCACCAGCAGGTCGGCCATCGGCTGGAACAGGCCATCGAGGATGGCCTGCTGGGCGACCCAGATCTGGCCGCCGGGGCCATTCCAGAGCGCATTCTGATCAACGGGGGATGTACTGGCCATGGCCTTGTCCTTCCGGGAAGTTGGCCATAGGTTGATGCTTGAAGGCGACTTGAGGTCAAGCCCGTGCGTGAACTGGACATCGGCGAGGTGGTGAAGCGCAGTGGCGTGCCGGCCTCGACCCTGCGCTACTACGAGCAGTTGGGGTTGTTGCAGGCCCTGGGCCGTCGCGGCCTGCGCCGGCAGTACGACGAGCAGGTGCTGGAACGGCTGGCGCTGATCGGCCTCGGCCAGGCGGCAGGGCTGTCGCTGCAGCAGATCGGGGCATCGCTGCCACCTCAACGCGGATGCCTCACGCTGGATCGTGAGGCCCTGCTGGCGCAGGCCGATGTGCTGCAGCAACAGATCACCCAGTTGCAGCGGGTGCGCCGCCACCTGCAACGCGCGGCAGCCTGCCCGGAAGCGCAGGACGCGCGCCAGTGCGGTTCATTCCGAAAGCTGCTGCGGGCGCAGCAGCGCAGGGCGGGTGGGTGAACCATCCACGCCCTTTCAATCGCGGGTACTGACTTCCCAGGTGGCGTGCAGCACGCCGGGCACGTCTTCCATCCGTGCCAGCACCACGTCCAGCTCGTCGGCACTGACGGCCGTACTGACCAGCACCGCGATCACATCAGTGGGCGCGTCGGCATGCTCGACCACCTGTACATCACCGACCGGATACTGCGCAGCCTCCAGCGCATCGACCAGGCGTTCGCGCACCCGCGGCACGGCTTCGGCATCCACGCTCAGGCGCACCTCGTAGGTCGCTTCGGTGGCGGTCTCGTTGATCGGAATGCGGTTTATCGCATTGACCAGCGGCCGCAGCAGGGTGTTGCCGGCAATGATCAGCACGGTCAGCAGCACGCCCTCGGCCAGCATGTCCGCACCGGTGCAGCTGCCGACCGCCGCCGAGCACCACAGGGTGGCGGCGGTGTTCAGGCCGCGCACGTTCATGCCTTCCTTCATGATCACGCCGGCGCCGAGGAAACCGACACCGGAGACCACGTAGGAGATCACCCGCACCGCCTCGGCGCTACCGGCGATGCGCATGCCCAGGTCGACGAAGGCGGCGGCGCCGACGGCCACCAGCACGTTGGTGCGCAGGCCGGCGGTGCGTTGGCGGTACTGGCGCTCGGCACCGATCAGCGTACCCAGTACGAAGGCGGCCAGCAGGCTGACCACGGTGTCGGCGAAGGGGCCGGCCTGGAAGGTTTCAATGAAGCGCATGGCCGGAGTCTACCCCGCCGAAGTGACAGTCGATCCACGCCGACGCATGGATATCCAGATGTGCCAGAAACGACTTAATCCCCTCCGTCCCCTTTTAGCAGGTCAGTCGGTGTCCTCGACGCGCTCGCCCATCAGCTCGCGCTGGCGCTTGTCCAGCTCCTCGGCGTAGCGCTTGCGGACGAAGGCTTCGGAGACCACGCCCAGCACCTGTCCGTCGGCGGCGACTACCGCCAGTTCGTCGGCCTGGGTCTGGTCGAAGCGCTGCATCACGCTGACCACGTCAGCTGCCGGCGACAGTGATACGTCACGGTTCTCGGCCAACTCGCCGATCGCGGTCTCCGGCTTCACGCCGTCAGCGTAGACGCGCGGGATCTGCACGATGCCGGCATAGTGGCCTTCGCTGTCGATCAGGATCACCCGGCTGCCGGAGCCCAGCGGGAAACGCTGGCGGAAAGCAGCGGCATCGAGGTCGGCCGGGGCGGTGGCCACGCCCTTGCGCATCAGCCGGCCGGCGTTGAGGTTCTGCACCCAGCCCACGTCGCGCGCGCTCTTGATGGTCTCGCCGCGCAGGTGCATGCGCCAGGTCGAGAACGAGTAGCCGAACCACTGCCGCACCAGCGTGCTAGAGACCAGCACCGCGCTCATCACCACGCTGGTCAGCAGGAAGTCGTGGGTGCCTTCCAGCACCAGCATGGCCATGGTCATCGGTGCGCCGACGACCGCAGCGGCCAGTGCGGCCATGCCGGCCAGCGCGGCCGAGGTGGCGTCGATCACCGGCACGCCGGTGGCCATGGCGAGCAGGCCGGCAAACAGGGCGCCGACCAGGGTGCCCATGAACAATGAGGCGAAGAACAGGCCTCCGCGGAAGCCGAAGCCCAGCGAGATGCCCGAGGCCAGGCACTTCAGGGTCAGCAGGCCGCCGATCCAGATCAGCGGCAGGTGCGTGGTCAGGTCCAGGTGCAGGGCGCCGTGGCCGGACGACAGCACCTGCGGGCTGGCCAGTGCCAGCGGAATCAGCAGCAGTCCGCCCACCACAGGCCGGCCCCACAGTGGCAACGGGCTGCGCTTGACCGTGCCTTCGATCGAGGCGATCAGGCGCATGACGGCGATGCCGACCATCGCGCAGCAGCAGCCGAGCAGGCCGTAGATGGCGTAGTCGGCGGCTCGCACGTCGATGGTTGAGGCGGCAGGCAGCAGGTAGGCCTCGATGCCGGCTTGGTCGGCCACGAACGCCCCGGCCAACGCGGCCACCGCCACCGGCGCCAGCGCGGCCGGGGTGTAGGCGCCGATGACGATCTCGAACGCATAGAACGCACCGGCCAGCGGCGCACCGAAGGCGGCGGCAATGGCACCGGCGGCACCAGCGCCGACCAGGATGCGTACGTCGTTGCGACGCAGGCGCATCACCCGGCCCAGCTGCGAGCCGCTGCCCGCGCCCATCTGCGTATACGAAGCCTCCAGGCCGACCGAGGCGCCGCAACCATTGGACAGCAGGGTCTGGGTCAGCACGATCAGGTTGTCGCGCATTGACATGCGGCCGCCGTGCAGCGCATTGGCTTCGACCGCATCGAGCAGGGGCCGCTTGAGCCGGGTCGCGGCCAGGCTGACCAGGCCGACCAGCAGGCCACCCAGTGGCAGCACCAGCAGCGCGGTCCAGGTCAGCGAGGGCAGGGAGCTCAGGCGCATGCCGTCGTCCAGCCCGTACAGGGTGCCCTGCAGCCAGCGTGCGATGCCCGACTGCAGCAATGTCAGGTAGCCGGCGATCAGGCCGACCAGCAGGGCAAGCGCGATGAACCACAGGTCACTGCCACGCAGGCGCAGGCGCAGGCCCTGGAAGGCCAGGTGCAGGCGCGATGGCGAAACAGGCAATGACATGGTGGCGGCATGATACGCCGCCACCGTGAGCACCGCCGTCACTGTATCGGGCGGCTATCGCCTCAGAACCGGTAGCGGCCCTGCACGTAGAAGGTGCGCGGCGCAGCCACCATGCGGCCGGCATTGCCATCGACGTTGCGGGTATACCAGCGTTTGTCGGCCAGGTTGTTCACGCCCAGCGCGATCTCGCTGTCACCCAGTCCCGGCACCTGCCAGGCCACCTGTGCATTCCACAGGCGCACGCCGGGCACGCGGCCCACGCGCGCATCGGCGGTTTCTTGCCAGGTGTTGGCGGCATCGGAGAACTGGCCGCTCTGGTGGGTGCTGGAGACATTGAAGGTCCAGCCGGCCAGCGCGTAGCGGGCGCCGACGCTGTCGGTGTCGCGCGAGTAGAACGGCACGTCCAGGCCGCGGTTGTCACCGGACTGCTGGATCGCCTTGGTCCAGGTGTAGTTGGCGTACAGCTCCAGCCCGGCCAGCGCGCTGTCCTCGGCGAAGCGGTACTCCAGCGCGCTTTCCACACCCTTGTGGTCGGTGGCGCCGATGTTCTGGAAGGTCGGCGGGGTGATGCCCGGTACCTGCAGGATCTGGTTGTCGAAGCGCATCTTGAACACGGTGACTTCCGCGCGCAGTGCACCGTCCTGCCAGCGCGCACCCAGTTCGGTGGTCCTGGCGATTTCCGGGTTCAGCGGGTTGCTGGCGCTCTGCGAATTCAGCTGGATGTTCTGCACCGGCCCGAACGAGGTGGTGTAGTTGCCGAACACGGTCAGCTGCGGGGTCAGCAGGTAGGCGATGTTGATCGAGGGCAGGGCCTTGTCGTTGCG
This sequence comes from Stenotrophomonas sp. SMYL41, assembly GCF_036319965.1. Classification (NCBI taxonomy): domain Bacteria; kingdom Pseudomonadati; phylum Pseudomonadota; class Gammaproteobacteria; order Lysobacterales; family Lysobacteraceae; genus Stenotrophomonas; species Stenotrophomonas sp. SMYL41. Next base: position 70,706 of record NZ_JAWIRX010000019.1, read on the forward strand.
GCTGCTGAAGGTCGCCGCGCCACCGGCCTGGCGGCGGTCCATGTCGATCCATTCCATGCGGACGCCCGGGGTGATCCGCCACTGGCCGATCGCGATGCGGTCGTCGATGTAGACCGCGTGCGCGTCGGTGGCGTTGTCGAAGCGGTTGGTGGCGCTTGCCACGCCGGTGCGGCGGGTGACGGTGTAGCTGCGGTCGTTGCCACGCTCGCGCAGGAAACGGTAGCCGGCGGTGATGTCGTGCACGCTGGCGCCCCAGTGCAGGCGCTGGGTGTAGCGCGGCTCGATGCCGAGCACACGGTAGTCGCGCGGCTGCACGGTCACCTGCGTACTGGTGGCGTTGATCAGCGAGCTGGCACGGGTGCTCTCGTTGTAATAGGCCAGCACCTCGAACTCGCTGTTGTCCGACAGCGTGTTGGTGTAGCCCAGGTCGATGCCGGTGCGGTGGCCCTTCCAGAAATCGGTGGGACGGGTGTTCTGGAACGGGTCGGCCTCGTACTGCGCACGGGTCAAGCCGCCCGGGGTCAGCGAGCGCACATCGTAGTAGGACAGCTTGGCACGCAGTTCCTGCTGGGCGTCGATGGCGTAGGCGAACTTCAGCGCCAGGTCGTTGAAGCGGTCATCGCTGCCCTGGCGCCAGCCGCGGCCATCCTGGCCGGAGTAAAGCAGGGCCGCGCCCAGGCCATTGCCGCCGGTGCCGCCCAGGAAGGCGTTGTATTGCGTGCTGTCTCCGCCGCCATGGTCGTAGGCGGTATGGCGCACGCCGGCTTCGCCGTGCAGGCCGGCTTCGGTGGGAATGGCGCGGGTGCTGAAGTTGATGATGCCGCCCACGTTCTGCGGCCCATAGCGCACCGCGCCGCCGCCACGCACCACGTCGATCGATTCGATGTTGGACAGGCTGGTCGGCGCGAACGACAGCTGCGGCTGGCCATACGGCGCCACTGCCAGCGGCACCCCATCGAGCAGCACGGTCGAGCGCGGCGAGTAGCGCCCGGTCAGGCCGCGCACGCCGATGTTCAGCGACACCGAGCTGCCAGCGGTGCCGGAGTTATCGGTGACCTGCACGCCCGGGATGCGGCGCATGGCATCGCCGATGCTGGCCGCGCCACTGGCCTCGATGCGCTGGCGGTCGACCACCGTGCGTGCGCCGGCAAAGCGCTTGACGCTGTCATGCAGGCCGGTGCCCAGCCAGCTGCCGGAGACCTGGATGCTGTCCAGCGTGGTGGCGCCGTCCTGGGCGAAGGCACTGGTGGCCGGGAGCAGGCACAGGGCGAGGGCGGCAGCCAGGGGCAGGCGGGCCGGTTGCAGGGCGTGGATGGGCATTGGTGCGGGTCGTGGAAGGTGGTAAATGAGAATTATTGCTGATTCCATTCGCCATTGGAATGCGCCGCCGGTTCATGCCGATGGGCCGGTGGTAGAGTGGGCGATTGCTTCCTGACTCGCTGAGATCTGCCATGTCCCAAGCCGCTTTCTATCCCGTCGGAACCCCTGGCCAGCCGTGGGGAGCGGCGGAACGGGAGGCGTGGCGTGGCCGCCAGCAGCGCCTGCGTCGCTATGACGAGGAGGTGCTGCCGCGCATCGAGGCGCTGGCCTCGTGCTTCGACAAGGTGGCCTATGGCCAGCTCGACTATGCCGGCGAGACCTACACGCTGTTCGCTCTGCGCAGCCGCGACTGGAACCCGGCGCTGCCGGCCGCGCTGGTCACCGGTGGCGTGCATGGCTACGAGACCAGCGGCGTGATGGGCGCGCTGGAGTTCCTCGAGAAGCACGCGGCCGACTATGCCGGCAGGGCCAACCTGCTGGTGGCGCCGTGCGTGAATCCGTGGGGCTTCGAGCGCATCAACCGCTGGAACTTCGATGCGATCGACCCGAACCGCAACTTCCGCGCCGATGGCCCGGCCCGCGAGTCGACCGCGTTGATCGAACTGGTTGCACCGATCAAGGACCAGTTCGTGCTGCACATCGACCTGCACGAGACCACCGATAGTGACGAGAGCGAGTTCCGCCCGGCGCTGGCCGCGCGTGATGGCAAGCCGTTCGAGCCGGGCCTCATTCCCGATGGCTTCTACCTGGTGGACGACAGCGAGAACCCGCAGGCGGCGTTCCATCAGGCAGTAATCGCTGCGGTGGAGAAGGTCACCCACATCGCGCCGGCTGACGACAAGGGCGAGATCATCGGTTCGCCGGTGGTGGCGCATGGCGTGATTGAGTACCCGCTGGTGAAGCTGGCGCTGTGCGCCGGCATTACCGGTGCGAAGTACACCACCACCACCGAGGTCTATCCGGACAGCCCGCGGGCGACCCCGCAGCAGTGCAACGACGCCCAGGTGGCGGCGGTGTGCTCGGCGCTGGATTACGCGCTGGCGCATCGCTGACAGATAAAAGGGGACGGAGGGGATTAAGTCGTTTGTGCCCAGTACCGCCGGGGCACAAACGACTTAATCCCCTCCGTCCCCTTTTTCACCCCAGCGCGTCGGCCCACCAGAGTGCGGCCGGTCCCGGCGGTGTGTCGCGGCGCCACAGCAGGTCGCTGTGGATGCGCCTCGGCCAGCCGGGCAGCACTACTTCCACCAGCCGCCCGCGGTCGTAGCGCTGCACCAACGCCCGCGGCAGTTCGGCCCAGCCGATGCCGTCCTCAGCCATCTCCATCACCATCAGGTAATCGGTGGCGGTCCAGGCCAGGCCGGTAACCACGCGCGCGTGGTCGACCTCGGCGCTCAAGCGCACCTGCCGGTGCCGCGCCAGCTGCGCGGCAGCGCGACGGCCGGCGCTGGCCAGCGGATGTTCGCGCGCCACATACACCGACAGTTCGCTGTGGTGCGCCAGCGGCCGTGCCATCAGTTCATCCGGATAGCGCTCCTGGCGCGGCAGCAGGCCCAGCGCGGCGCGGCCGCTGCTCACCAGTTCAAGTACGTCCTGGCCTTCGGCATCCAGCCATTCCAGCTCGATCTCCGGGAATGCCTCGGCGAACCGCTGCAGGATCCGCTGCTCCGGATCCAGCTGGTAGACATCGGAGAACACCACGGTCAGGCGCGACTCGACCGGCGCAGCCAGGCGCACGCTCAGCTGCTGCAGACGGGCATCGGCGGCAAGGATCTCCTGCGCGTGGCCCAGCACCTGCCGGCCAGCCTCGGTCAATTGCGGATAGCGCCCGCTGCGGTCGAACAGGCTGACGCCCAGGTCAGCTTCCAGGTGGGCGGTGGCGGTGCTGACCGTCGACTGCGTCTTGCGCAGGCGACGTGCCGCCGCCGAGAAGGAGCCCAGCGCGGCGGCTTCCACGAAGGCCTGCAGGGATTCAGGGGAATACGGCATTGATCCATCGCTCCGGTCGATGGAATCCATTTTGATACCACCGTAAAAGGCGATGATACTGGCTTCCGTCGCCCCCGTCTGCGGGGCGTTCCGGACCCTCCACGCACGGCGTGGCTTGACTGAAAAAGGCGGCGCGGTCCCCGCCCTGCAAGGAGCTTCACATGTCCCGTACTGTTCCTGCCCGTGGCGCGCTGGTCGCCTGGGCCTGTCTGACCGTGGCGATCGTCGCCGAAGTGGTCGGCACCTCGTTCATGGCCCATGCCGCCCGCGATGGCGGCTGGACCGGCTATCTGATCATGGCCGGCGCGCTGGCGCTGTCCTACTTCTTCCTGGCGCAGTCGGTGCGCCGCATCGCCGTGGGCGTGGCCTACGCAGTGTGGGAAGGCCTGGGCCTGACCCTGCTGACCGTGGTCGGCCTCACCGTCTTCGGTGAAAGCCTGTCGCTGCAGCAGCTGGCCGGCCTGGTGCTGGCGGTGGTCGGCATCGTCTGCGTCACCCTCGGGGAGGCGCACTGATGAATACCCTGGCCCTGTTTTTCGTGATCTGTTCTGCGCTGATCGACGTTGCCGCCAACATGATGGTGGCCAAGTCGGAAGGCTTCCGTCGCTGGCGCTGGGGCGTCGCTGCGATCGTCATGGTCTGGATCGCCTTCGCCCTGCTGGGCCAGGCCGTGCGTTACATGGACCTGGCCACTGCCTATGCGATGTGGGGTGCGATCGGCGTGATCGGTACCGCCACCTGCGGCCGCCTGTTGTTCGGCAACCGCCTGCGTCCGATCGGCTGGGTCGGCATTGCGCTGGTCACTGTTGCAGTGCTGCTGCTGAGTACCGCGAAGTGATGCATCGTTGCGCCAACCAAGGTTGGCGCCTACCAGAGCCACGGTTGGCACCTACCAGGGCGTGAGCCGCCGCAAGCAAGCGCCCCGGGGGAAGATCCCTCCGGGGCGCCGCCGCATCCGCAGGGTTCAGAAACGTGCGGTGAAGTTCAGCCGCGTGGTGCGGCCCGGGCCGGGCATCAGGCTCATCGCCAGCGTGTCCATGTAGTAGGTGTTGCGCAGGTTGCTGACCACCAGCTCCACTTCGCTGCGTGGGGTGAACTGCCAGCGTGCGTAGAAGTCATAGATCGCGGTCGGCAGGTAGATGTTCTGCAGGCCGGTCGAACCGGTGGTGTTCCACGGCTTGTCCAGTTCGTGGGTGGGGCCGCTGTTGTAGGTGCGGCGGATGCCGGTATCCAGCCGCTTGTCGAACAGGCGGAAGCCCAGTGTGCTGTGGATCGAGTACTTCGGCGGGTTCTGTGCGTTGACGAACGAGGTGCCGAAGCCACCGTCCACGCAGTCCGGCGTGGTGTCCAGCTTGCTCCACTTCGCATACGGGTCTTCGCGCAGGCGCTTGGCGGTGGCCGCATCGCAGGTGCGCGCGCGCTGGTAGTAGCTGGCCGACAGGTCAAGGTAGGCGATGCCAGCGTCATAACCGGACTGCAGCTCGTAGCCGGACACCGTGTAGTTGTCGACGTTGTCGACGTAGAACGCCCAGTTGCTGGAATCGAAGCGACGGGTGATGGCGTTGTCGATATCGTTCTTGAACCAGGCCACCTTGAATGCCAGGCGGTCACCGTCACGCCACAGGTCCTGCTTGAGCAGGCTGAAGCCGATGTCCCAGGAACGGTTCTTCTCCGGCTTCAGGTCAGCCACCGGTGCCGAGGTGCTGTTGCCCAGCGTCGACTCGAACAGGCTGGGCATCTTCCAGCCCTGCGCGTACTTCACGTAGAAGAACATGTCCGCGTCCAGGTTGAAGCGCGCCTCGGCATACGGCGCAAAGCCGTGGCCCGAGCGGCGGATCGCCGGCTTGTAGCCCCAGGCGGTGGGAATCTGCTTGGTATAGAAACCGTTGGCACCACGCGGATCGGGAATGAAGCCATCGAAGTCATAGGCCTGGCCCAGCGTGCTGTCGCCATAGGGCGTGGCACGCAGCGAGTCATAGGTGTAGTTGCCCTGTGCATCCGGGTACCACTCCTTGTACCAGCCCGGCAGCAGCTGGCCACCCTTGCTCAGGCGCGCGAAGGTGTAGCGCAGGTCGCGCGATTCGCTGACGAAGGCCACGCGGTTGCGGTCACGGGTGCGGTAGTCGATGAAGCGGCCGCCAGCGGTCAGCGACAGCCAGTCCCACGGCTGCCATTGCAGTGATGCCACCACACTGGCCTCGCGGCGCGTGCCCGAGCGCAGGTAGCGGTTGTTGTTGTAGTCCACCGGCAGCACCGGCGAGTTGGGTGCGGTGTCTTCATGCTGGAAGGCGGCGCCATAGCGCAGCGTCCAGTCGCCCAGGCCGTTGGTGAAGCGCGTGGTGTTGCTGCTGTCCACGCCCCAGCGCTGGGTCTTCACGTCCGACTGCAGGCCGGGGCCGTAGGTCTCGCCAAGCGTGTCGGGCATCTGGTCGGACGCCATTTCCTTGAACAGCGGCGTGTTGGCGATGTTGCTGTTGAACATGTGGCTGGTGGCGGTGGTGAACCACAGGGTGCTGCTCAGGTCCAGCCATGGATACGCCTCGGGCCGGTAGCGGTGGCGCAGCGAGGTGGCGTTGACCCGCATTTTCCCTGGCTCGAACTGGAACATGGTGTTGGCCTTGTCCACGTAGGTCACCCATTCGTTGGACTCGCCCACGCGACCGATCGCCGACGGCATGATCTCGCCGAAGCTGGAATTGAAGTAGCGGTGGCTCAGCTCCAGGCGCTGGTCCGGGTTGGGTGTCCAGGTGAACTTCAGCAACGCCGATTCGTTGTCGGTGTGCGTGTTGAGCACTTCATCACCCGGGTGGTACATGTCCGAGACCGCCTGGCTGGACATGCCCGTGCCGCCGCTGGACAGGTGCTGGTCGTCGTAGCGATGCGCACCGTTGCTGCCGGCGAAGTAGTTGCCCTGGCGTCGGCGTGCGTAAGCGGCCACCAGCTGCCAGTCTTGGCCGCGCTGGGCGAAGGCCACGCTGCCATTCCAGTCACGCGGGTCGCGCAGGCTGTTGCGGTTCTCGCTGCCACGCGCCACCTGCTTGAACACGCGCGTGCGGTCGATGCTGTTGTCGGCCACGCCGCCGCGCACGCGCAGGCCCCAGGCCTGGCCGTCGTCGAGGATGTCATCGACATTCAGCGTTTCCATGTAGACCACGCCGCCGATCGCGCTGGCCGCGTTGGCGGCCAGGCTCGGCCCCTTCTCGATGCTGACCGCGCTGATCAGGTCCGGGTCGAGATAGCTGCGCTGCTGCACGCCGGCATAGCCGCGGTACACGTCGATGGCCTGCTGGCCACCGTCGATGATCACCGGCACCCGGTTCTGGCCCTGCAGGCCGCGGATGTTGACGTCGAGTGCGCCGCCATTGCGCACGTCTGCGGTATGCACGCCGACCGCACCGGCCAGCACATCGCCGATCGACTGGCCGCGGAAACGTTCCAGTTGCTGGTGGTCCAGGTGCACGCGCGAGCCGCTGTCACGGTAGACCGCATCGGCATCGGCGAGCCCCCACGGCGAAGCGCCTTCGCTGGCCTCGCCGGCCACGCGCAGGGTGCCGATCTGGCGCACGCCGGCTTCGGCGTTCGGTGCCGCCTGCAGCACCACGCCGCTGGCATCACGCTGGAACGCCAAGCCGGTACCGGCCAGCAGCTGTGCCAATGCGGCATCCGTGCCGAGCGTGGCCTGCACGCCGTTGCTGTGGCGGCCGCGGGTCAGGTGCGCGTCGGCGGCGATGGACAGGCCCGATTGCTGGCCGAACGCGGTCAGGGCCTGGTCGAGCGGGCCAGCCGGGATCTGCCAGCGAATGGCGGCCGCAGTGTCCTGTGCATTGGCGGCGGCCGGCAGCAGGCACGGGGAGGCCATGGCCAGGCACAGCGCGATGGCCAGGGGGCGAGGGGAGGGGCAGGGCAGTTTCATGGGGCGGCAACATCCGCAATGGGTTCCCTTGTAGTGCCCGGTGAGCGCACAGAAAGGGAACCGCGATGTCAAAGCGGACGCACGACGGTCCACCACGGCCAGCGCTGCTCGATGCGGATCGGCAGGGCGCGGGCCAGCAGTTGCAGGGCCTGCAGGCTGTCCAGGCGCGGCAGTACGGCAGTGACATTCAATGCGGCGAGCGCCGGATCACAGCCCAGATAGCCCTGGTGGTGGCGCGCCAGTTCGTCGATGACGCTGTTCAAGGGCGCGTCCTGCACCTGCAGTCTGCCGTCCTGCCAGTCGCCACGCAGCGGATCCGCAGCCACCGGGGAGAGTCCGCCCATCGGGCCGATCTGCAACGCACGGCCGGCGGGCACGTCCAACGATGCGCCGAACTGCGGCAGGCAGCGCACCACACCGTCGAACACGTCCAGGCGGCTGCCCTGCGCCTCGCGGCCGACCGCGAAGCGGGTGCCGATCGGCTGCAGGCGTGCGCCCGGCACATGCACGCTCAAGGGCATGTCGGCGAAGACGGGGTGGTGGCCGGTCTGCAGCAGCAGTTCGCCACGCAGCAGGTGCAGGGCGCGGCGGCCGCTGCCGATGTCGATGGTGACTTCGCTATCGGCGTTGAGCCACAACTGGCTGCCATCCATCAGCGTCCAGTGCCCGGTATGTCCGGCAGCGGTGCGCTGTGTCTGCAGGCCGCGTTGTTCGCGCAGCCCGTGCAGGCCGAGCAGGGAGACCGCACCGATGCCGAGGGCGCCACCGAGACTGCGAAGCGCGCGACGGCGGCGACGGCCGGCAGCATCGAGCGCCGTTGCTGCCGCCGGTGCAGAGAGGGGAGCAAAAGACTGCCAGACCGTCTCGACCCGGCGCCACGCATCGGCATGACGGGTATCGGCCTGCAGCCATGCGCGCCAGCGCTGCTGGTCGCCGTCACTCCAGCCCTGCTGGCGCAGCGCGAACCACTCTGCCGCCTGCTCCAGCGCGGGGCTGGCCAGTGCGGCATTCATGCCGGGGCGTCGCCGGACAGGCGCAGGCAATGCAGCATCGCCTGCGCCATGTACTTCTTGACCATGCGCTCGGACACGCCCAGCTGTTGGCCGATCTCCGCATAGCCCAGGCCGGACAGTCGTGCCAGCAGGAACGCACGGCGTGGGCGTTCGGCCAGGCCGGACAGCATGTCGGCGATGGCATGCAGCAGCTGCAGCGCCTGCGTGCGCTCCTCCGCGGACGGGTGCACCGGCTCCGGTTGCGCAGCCAGTGCGGCCAGGTAGGCGCGCTCCAGGTCCGCGCGCTGCCAGTGGTTGACCAGCAGGGCGTGCGCGATGGTGCTGAGATAGGCACGCGGCAGGCGCAGTTCGGACGGATCGACGCGACGGCTGAGCAATCGCAGGAAGGTGTCCTGGGTCAGGTCGGCGGCGCAGTCGGCATTGTGGGTACGTCGGCGCAGCCAGCCGAGCAGCCAGCCATGGTGTTCGCGGTAGAACCCCGCCAGCGCAGTGCTGGAGGCGGCGGGCACGGCCATCGGCATCGATCATTAATGAGAATGATTCCCATTATAGGGTGATCGAGCGGCGCGCGACAAACCCTGCGCACGCAGCAGCGGGCCGAAGGCGTGCATTTGCGATGCCCGCCGCGCTCGCCGACACTGCGGCTTTCCACAAGGAGTGCCCGCATGTTCAGCCACATCACTGTTGGAACGAACGACATGGACGCCGCGCATCGCTTCTACGATGCCCTGTTCACAACTCTGGGCGCCCGTGCGGGTGTCTTCGATGACAAGGGTCGGCTGGTGTACTTCAAGGATGGCCGCATGTTCATCGTCACTGCACCGATCGATGGGCAGCCGGCGTGCCATGCCAACGGTGGCACCATCGGCTTCACCCTCGACAGCGCCGAGGCCGTGCGTGGCTGGCAGGATGCGGGCGTGGCCCATGGCGGCACCGCCATCGAAGACCCGGCCGGCATCCGCACCATGGCCGGGCGCCAGCTGTTCCTGGCCTACCTGCGCGATCCGGATGGCAACAAGCTGTGCGCGGTGCACGTAATGTCGTGATTGGCCAATACGCGCGTGGCCGCGACACACGCGGCCCGCGCGGCTGTGCTCGCAGGCACGCTCCGGCGCGCGCGTGATAACACGGAATCACCAGTGCGGCCTGCGACCGCAGGCCGCAACTTCATGCTCTGTCCACTGCGGTTCAGCCAGAATCGGTCGGCTAACCCTTTGATCTGCCGGAGAACGCCGCCCCATGGAAGCATTGGAGCCGCAACAATCCCCGGTGCGCACCCTTCGGCCTGTGTTCGCCTTCGCGGCGATCATTGTCGTGGCGTTCGCGCTGTTCGTCAGCCTGTTCCCGCTCGGTGCGGGCCGCCTTCTGGTCAAGGCGCAGGACTGGGCCGCCCTCAATGTCGGCTGGTACTACCTGCTGGCGATGACCCTGTACCTGGTGTTCGTGGTCGGCGTGGCGCTGTCCAAGTACGGTGGCATCAAGCTTGGTGCCGACCATGACGAGCCGGAGTTCAGCTACCTTTCCTGGGCCGGCATGCTGTTCGCCGCAGGCATCAGCATTACGCTGTTCTTCTTCTGCGTCTCCGAACCGCTGACCCATTACCTGCAGCCCCCGCAGGGCGATCCGGCGGCCGGTGAAGCCGGTGCGCGCCAGGCCATGCAGCTGCTGTTCCTGCACTGGGGCCTGCATGGCTGGGGGGTGTTCGCGCTGGCGGCGATGGCGATGGCCTACTTCGCCTACCGCCACAACCTGCCGCTGGCGCTGCGCTCGGCGCTGTACCCGCTGATCGGCAAGCGCATCAATGGCCCGATCGGTTACACCGTGGACGCGCTGGGCATTGTCGCCACCGTGTTCGGCATCGGCGCCGACATGGGCTTCGGCGTGCTGCACCTCAACGCCGGCTTGTCGCACCTGTTCAACATCCCGCACTCCAACCTGGTGCAGATCATCCTGGTGGTCAGCATGATGGGCGCGGCGGTGGCCGTGGCCGTCTCCGGGGTGGAGAAGGGCGTGCGCTGGATGGCCAACATCAACATGCTGCTGGCGATCGCGCTGGTGCTGTTCATGCTCTGCGCAGGGCCGACCCAGTACCTGCTGAGCACGCTGATGCAGAACCTGGGCGACTACCTCGGCAGCGTGGTCGGCAAGAGTTTCGACGTGTATGCCTATGGCGGCCGGCCGGAATGGCTGGGTGGCTGGACGGTGTTCTACTGGGCCTGGTGGATCGGCTGGGCGCCGTTCGTCGGCCTGTTCATCGCGCGCATTTCGCGTGGCCGCACCATCCGCGAGTTCGTGTTCGGCGTGCTGCTGATCCCGCTCGGCTTCACCCTGGCGTGGTTGTCGATCTTCGGCAACAGCGCGCTGGACCAGGTGCTGCACCACGGCCAGCAGCAATTGGCGCAGCTGGCGGTGGATGATCCACCGACCGTGCTGTATGCACTGCTGGATGGTTATCCGTGGAGCCGCACGGTGATCGCGGTGACGGTGCTGGTCAGCTTCATCTTCTTCGTGACGTCGGCGGATTCGGGGGCGGTGGTGTTGTCCACGCTGTCCTCGCACGGCGGTGCGCCGGAGGACGATGGCCCGCGCTGGCTGCGTGTGTTCTGGGGCACGGTGATCGCGGTGCTGACCGCTGGTCTGCTGCTGGCCGGCAGCATCGATGCATTGAAATCGGCAGTGGTGCTGGCGTCGCTGCCGTTCTCGGCGGTGCTGTTGCTGATGATGTGGGGCCTGACCCGCGCCTTCAGCGATGAGTCGCATCGCAAACGCGCGCAGCAATACCGGCCTTCGCCGCTGATCGGCGATGACCGCCACCACCAGGGCTGGCGCCAGCGCCTGAGCCAGGCCATGCACTTCCCGGTGCGCGACCAGGTCTACCGCTTCATGGACGACACCGTGAAGCCGGCGATGGAGGCGGTGGCCGAGCAGCTGCGAGGGCAGGGTTGGGATGTGGCGACGCGCTTCGAGGCCGGTGACATGGAGCTGTCGGTGAATCACGGCGAGCAGCAGGATTTCCAGTACCGGGTAATCCTCAGTGGCTATCTGACCCCGTCGTTCGCCGCACAGCAGCTGCGCAATCAGCGCTACTACCGCGCCGAAGTGCATCTGTACGAAGGCAGCCAGGACTACGATCTGGTGGGCTACAGCCGCAAGCAGATCATCAACGACATCATCAGCCAGTACGAACGGCACCTGCAGTTCCTGCACCTGAGCCGCTGATTCGGTGGGTGCGGACCGTTGGTCCGCACTCCTCCCGGGGGTCAGCTCCTTTCCAACGCAAAGGGATCTGACCCCGGTTGCCCGGCCATCACGGCCGCAGCAACACCTTGCCGTTGCGGCCCGATCCGGCACCAGCCTTCACCGCCTGGGCGATGTCGTCCAGTGCAAAGACCTGCTCCACCGGCAGTGTCAGTTCACCACCGGCCGCACGCTTGAGCAGCTCGCCGACCAGCCGGCGCTTGTCCTCCACCGCCATCGCCTGGCTGACCTTGCTGCCCCAGAAGCCTTTCACCGTGGCTTCCTTGTAGATCAGGCCGCCGGCGGGAATGCGCATCGGCTCGCCGCTCATCACCCCGAACGACACCAGGGTGCCGTGGTGACCGAGCAGGTCGACGAGATCACCACTGGCATCACCGCCGATCGAATCCACTGCGGCCGCCGCCTGCGCTTCGCCAGTGGCGGCGCGCACGCGATCCTTCCAGCCGTCCACCGAGGTATCGAACACGTGATCGATGCCCAGTGCCTGCAGCTGCGCGACGGCATCGGCGTTGCGCACCAGGTTGGCCACGTGCACGCCGCGCGCCCGCGCCAGCATCGCCAGCGACTTGCCGACGGCACCGTTGGCGGTGTTCTGCACGATCCACTGGCCCGCTTCGACACGCAGGAACTCCAGCAGCATCAACGCGCTCAGTGGCATCGCGATCAGCTGTGCGGCCATTTCGTCGGGGATCGCCTCCGGCATCGGAATCACCATGCGTGCCGGTGCAATGAACGCTTCGGCCCAGGTGCCATGCACCGAGGCGGCGGCCACCCGCTGGCCAACCTGCAGGCCGTCGACGCCGTCGCCGAGTGCATCGACCACGCCCAGTGCTTCACTGCCACCGATCGCCGGCAGCGTCGGCTTGTAGCCATACAGCCCGCGCACGGTCAGCAGATCGTGGTTGTGGATCGAGGCCAGCACGGTGCGGATGCGCACCTCACCGGGGCCGGGCTCGGGCAGGGCGGCATCGGCAATCGCAAGGACGTCGGCCGGGTTGCCGAAGGAGGAGTACTGGGCAGCGCGCATGGGCGGTATTCCGATGAAAGTTGAAGTTGTATCGAACTGGGGACGCAGGGGATGTCGACAAGGCGTCGCCGCTGCAACACGGCATCCTGCGACGGATCGTCGCGGCATGTCGTGATTACCGCATCTTGTGTTGACGGCTCGGAATATCCCCACTATGTTGTGGCCGTCACTCCCGGTCAGCCGCCGCCGCCGGACATGCAGCAAACGTCCCGCGGCCCGCCCCTGAAGGCTTGCCGTGTCGACGCGGCCGCCATCGTGCGGACACAGGTCGCCCCCACGGCCCGGATACCGGCCGCAGGCGCAGGCGCATGCCGACGACCTGATGTTCCCGCGCTTTGGCATCCCACCCCGATCGCCCCGTGCGCCGGTATCGCGTGCAGGGCTGCCACGGCATCGACGCCACCGTGCGTGCGAGCCTGGAGACGCAGGACCATGACCGACAACACCTACCGCGCGGCCGATCTGGCCGGCGCCGGCGACGCTTTGCTCGCTGGTGGCGAGCGCGTGCCGACCTGGATCACCAAGGAAGCCGGCAACCGCCGCCTGCCGTTCGACGCCGAGCGCCTGCAGCGCAGCATCGATGCGGTGCATGCCGAGTTCCCGCAGCTGGATGTGAGCGACTACCGCCGCGTGGTGCAGGCGATGGTCGAGCGCAAGCCGAGCATCAGCGCCGACGATCTGGTCGATCTGCTGATCCGTGAGGCCGAATCACGCGTGGACCTGGTCGCGCCGGAGTGGGAGCAGTTCGCCGCGCGCATCTACCTGCGCCGCCTGTACAAGCGCGCCAGCCGCAACCGCTTCTACGATGTCAGCCTGAAGTACGGCTCCTACGTGGGCCTGCAGGAAAGCCTCGCCGACCGTGGCATCTACAGCAACGACATCCTGCGCTGCTATTCCAAGGAAGAGCTGCAGCAGGCCGGTGAGATGATTGATCCGGATCGCGACCGCCTGTTCGCCTACAACGGCCTGTACCTGCTGGCCACGCGCTACCTGGCCAGCGACCGCAGCCGCGAGGTCTACGAACTGCCGCAGGAGCGCTGGCTGACCATCGCGCTGTACCTGATGCAGGAGGAAAAGCCGCGCGAGCGGCGCATGCAGCTGGTCGGCGAAGCCTACTGGGCGCTGTCCAACCTGTACATGACCGTGGCCACGCCCACCCTGGCCAATGCGGGCAAGGTCGGCGGCCAGTTGTCCAGCTGCTTCATCGACACGGTGGATGACAGCCTGCAAGGTATCTACGACTCCAATACCGATATCGCCCGCGTGTCCAAGCACGGCGGCGGCGTCGGGGCCTACCTCGGTTACGTGCGCAGCAGCGGCGCGCCGATCCGTGGCGTGCCCAATTCCTCCGGTGGCGTGGTGCCGTGGATCAAGCAGCTCAACAACACCGCGGTATCGGTCGACCAGCTCGGCCAGCGCAAGGGCGCGGTGGCGGTGTACCTGGACATCTGGCATCGCGACATCGAGGCCTTCATGGACCTGCGCCTCAACAACGGTGACCAGCGCCTGCGCGCGCACGATGTGTTCACCTCGGTGTGCGTGCCGGACCTGTTCATGGAAGCGGTCGAGCGCCGTGCCGACTGGTACCTGTTCGATCCGCACGAGGTGAAGCAGGCCAAGGGCTGGTACCTGCAGGACTTCTACGACGAGAAGCGTGGTTCGGGCAGCTTCCGCGACCGCTATGCCGAGCTGGTGGCCGACGAGCGCATCAGCCGACGCACGGTGAAGGCCATCGATCTGTTCAAGCGGATCATGCTCAGCCAGCTGGAGACCGGCAACCCGTTCCTGTTCTACCGCGACGAGGTCAACCGGCGGAACCCGAACAAGCACGCGGGCATGATCTATTCCAGCAACCTGTGCACCGAGATCCTGCAGAACATGAGCCCGACGCGGATGATCCAGGAGATCGTCAGCGGCGACCAGATCGTTACTACGCGCCGCGCCGGTGACTTCGTGGTCTGCAACCTGTCCTCGATCAATCTCGGCCGGGCGATCAGTGCACCGGATGACCTGCTGGCCACCGACGTGCTGGAGCGCCTGATCCCGATCCAGGTGCGCATGCTCGACAACGTGATCGACCTCAATGCACTGCCGGTGCCGCAGGCCACGATCACCAACCGCAAGTACCGCGCCATCGGCCTGGGCACCTTCGGCTGGCACCACCTGCTGGCGCAGCAGGCGATCCAGTGGGAATCGCCGGATGCCGAACAGCTGGCCGACCGCCTGTACGAGCGCATCAATTTCCTGACCATCCAGGCCAGCGCGCAGCTGGCGAAGGAGAAAGGGAGCTACCCGATGTTCGCCGGCAGCGATTGGCACAGCGGGCGCTACTTCAGTGATCGCGACTACAGCGGCGCGGCCTGGGACAGCCTGGCCCGCGAGGTCGCCACGCACGGCCTGCGCAACGGTTGGCTGCTGGCGGTCGCGCCGAACATGAGCACCGCGCAGATTGCCGGTTCCACTGCCTCGATCGACCCGATCTACAGCGCGTTCTACTACGAGGAAAAGAAGGACTTCCGGCGGCCGGTGGCAGCACCGGGGCTGTCGCTGGAAACCTGGCCGTACTACGAGAAGGGCGCCTACAAGGTCGACCAGTTCGCCAGCGTGCGCCAGAACGCCCGCCGCCAGCGCCATGTCGACCAGTCGATCAGCTTCAACCTGTACGTGCCCAGCACCATCCGCGCCAGCACGTTGCTGGAGCTGCACCTGAGTGCCTGGCGCGAGGGCCTGAAGACCACCTACTACGTGCGCTCCAACGACATCGACATCAGCGAATGCGAGTGGTGCTCCAGCTGACCTCCGCTGACCCACGGTAGTGCCGGCCGCTGGCCGGCAACACGATAGAAAGAGAACGAAGGCAGAAACCCATGGCAACCCCCCTCGACCGCATCAAGATCCTCGAACCGCGCCATCCCAACCGCAGCACCGGCATCATCAACGGCCGCACCAGCGGCATCCTCAACTGGAACGACATCCCATACCCGTCGTTCTATCGGGCCTACAAGGAGCTGTCGACCAACTTCTGGATTCCCGACGAGGTCGACATGAAGCTTGATGCCCGCCAGTACGGCGAGCTCAACGCGCGCGAAAAGAACGCGTACGACTCGATCATCGGCCTGCTCGCCACGCTCGATTCGCCGCAGACGCGGTTCATCTACAACGTGGCGGAGTACATCACCGACCCGGCCGCGCATGCCAACGCGGCGATCATCGGCCAGCAGGAAGTGATCCACAACGAAAGCTACAGCTACGTGCTGGCCTCGATCACCGACCTGCCGAACCAGAACCGGGTGTTTGAACTGGCGCGCACCCATCCGACCATCATCAAGCGCAACGCACCGATCATGGGCGCGTATGACGACTTCATGCGC
Source organism: Stenotrophomonas sp. SMYL41 (assembly GCF_036319965.1). Lineage (NCBI taxonomy): Bacteria > Pseudomonadati > Pseudomonadota > Gammaproteobacteria > Lysobacterales > Lysobacteraceae > Stenotrophomonas > Stenotrophomonas sp. SMYL41. Next base: position 86,597 of record NZ_JAWIRX010000019.1, read on the forward strand.
GAGAAGACCGCCGAGACCCTGCTGAAGTCGCTTATCCAGTCCTCGATCCTGGAGGGCATCAACTTCTATTCCGGGTTTGCGTACTTCTACAACATGGTGCGGCAGAACCGCATGACCGGCACCGGCAAGATCATCAGCTTCATCAACCGCGACGAGCTGGCCCATACCAAGTTCATCAGCGAGCTGATCCGCGCCATCATCGGCGAGAACCCGGAGCTGCAGACCAACGAGCTGACCGCCTATGTGCACCAGGCGTTCGAGCACGCCATCGAACTGGAGACCGAGTGGTCATCGGAAGTGCTGGACGGCATCGACGGCATCGATGTGGAGGAAATGACACGCTACGTGAAGTACCGCGCCAACAAGATGGCCGGCATGCTCGGCATCGAGCGCCTGTACAGCGACACCACCGACAACGTGATGCCGTGGATCAAGGCCTACGCCGACAACTTCACCGAGACCAAGACCGACTTCTTCGAGATGCGCAATGCAAGTTACAAGAAGACCAACGTCGACAACGGCTTCGACGACCTCTGAGCCCGGCGCGGCGCTGAGCATCCTGCTGGTGGTGGCCTCGCTGAGTGGCAACACCCGCGAGCTCGGCCGGCAGATTGCCGAGCGTTGCCGCGCTGCGGGGCATGCCGTGCACTGGCAGGAGGCCGACGACCTGCGCCAGGCACCGCCGCTGGCGGCCGATGAGGCCGACCTGGTGCTGCTGGGCTGCTGGACCGACAACGCCGGCCGCACGCCGGCAGAAATGAAGGCGTGGGTGGCCGGCATCGCCGAGCGCGGCGAGCGGCCACGGCAGCTGGCGGTGTTCGGCACCGGCGAGACGCAGTGGGGGCAGGAGTACTACTGCGGTGCCGTGCACCGCCTGATCCGCTACTTCCGCAGCGACTACCCGCCGCTGGAGATCGAACAGATGCCGCATGGCGAACGCCATGCCGCGGCCATCGAGGCCTGGACCGATGCGGTCCTGGCCCATTACTGGAGCAACACCGATGCAGATCATCGACGCCACCACGCCTGAGCAGTTCCAGCAGTTGCTGGCCGAACACCCGAGGGTGCTGGTGGACTTCCACAAGGACCAGTGCCCGGGGTGCCGGATGCTGGAGATGTCGCTGCACCGTGTGGCCAACAGCGTGGCGGGGCAGGGCACCACGTTGCTGCGCGTGCAGCTGGAGGTGCTGGGCGAGGCGTTCTTCAGGGAACTGGGGCTGCGGCAGACGCCGACGCTGTCGCTGTTCCGTGACGGCGACGAACGCACGCGCCTGGCCGGGTTCCAGTCGCCGCAGCAGATTGAAGCGGCGATCGCGTTGCATCTGTAGCGTGGAGATGGCGGGGTCGGATCCCTTGCCAGAGGCAAGGGCTCTGACCCCACACCGCGTAAAGGCATCCACGCATGGCGTGGATCTACTGGGGCAGGACCGATCCCGGCATTGGCGTCACCCGCCGGTGAAGGTGTCCACCAGCAGCTTCACGTTCAACACCACGATCACCAGTGCGATTGCCCACGCGATGCCGCCCAGCCAGCGTGGCGCCACCAGCGCGCCCATCGTCACCTTGTCAGTCACGATCCGCACCAGCGGGATGATCGCGAACGGCAGCTGCATCGACAGCACCACCTGGCTCAGCACCAGCAGCTTCACTGCGCCCTGGTCGCCGAACAGCATGATCACCACCACCACCGGAATGATCGCCAGTGCGCGGGTGGCAAGACGCCGCAGCCATGGCGGCAGGCGCAGGTGCAGGAAGCCTTCCATCACGATCTGGCCGGCCAGCGTCGCGGTCACTGTCGAATTCAGGCCGGATGCCAGCAGGGCAATCGCAAACAGCGTGGCCGCTGCACCCACGCCCAGCATCGGCGCCAGCAGTTGATGTGCCTGCTCGATGTCTTCCACGTCGAACCGGCCATTGGCATGGAAGACCGCCGCCGCCAGGATCAGGATGCTGGCGTTGATGAACAACGCCAGGGTCAGCGCTATGGTGCTGTCAGTGACCGCCCAGCGCAGCGCACTGCGACGGCCTTCGTCGGTACGCGGATAGGCGCGGGTCTGCACGATCGACGAGTGCAGGTACAGGTTGTGCGGCATCACCGTGGCGCCAATGATGCCGATCGCGATGTACAGCGCTTGCGGATCGGTCACCACCTGTGCGCGCGGAATGAACCCGCCCAGCACCGCCATCACCGGTGGTGCGGCCATCGCGATCTGTACCACGAAGCAGGCGAAGATCACCATCAGCAGCGCGATCACGAAGGCTTCCAGCGCACGGAAGCCGCGGTTCATCAGCAGCAGTACCAGCAGCGTGTCCAGTGCGGTGATCACCGCACCCCACAGCAGCGGCAGGTCGAACAGCAGCTTCAGCGCGATGGCAGTGCCGATCACCTCGGCCAGGTCGCAGGCGATGATCGCGGCCTCGCACAACGCCCACAGCGCCAGGTTCACCGGCTTCGGGTAACGCGCGCGGCAGGCCTGGGCCAGGTCCATGCCGGTGGCGATGCCGAGCCGGGCCGACAGCGCCTGCAGGATCACCGCCATCAGGTTGGAAATGAGGATGACCGACAGCAGCAGGTATCCGAAGCGCGAACCGCCGGCGAGGTCGGTTGCCCAGTTGCCCGGGTCCATGTAGCCGACCGAGATCATGTAGCCCGGGCCGAGGAAGGCCAGCAGGCGGAACCACCAGTGGCCCTTGTCGGGCACCGCCACCGAGGCGTTGAGCGCGCCCAGGCTGGCCGGAGTAGAGGCCGAAGGGTTGCCGGGCGCCAGAGTGTTCATGGACTCGAATATAGCCCCTGCTATAGTCATTAGCAACGTGAAACAATCGTCTTTATCGCGTTACTGGTCCAGAATTCAGGTTCAACACCGGAGCACACCGGAAGGACAGGCGCAGGCGTGGGCAAGACCGACGATTCGACATCGCTGAAAAGCACCCCCTTGATCGAGGCCGAGCGCCAGGTCGAGAGCTTCCGGCAGGTACGCGAGGCGCACCGGATGGAGCTGGTGGAGGACTATGTCGAGCTGATCTCGGACCTGCTGGCCGATGGCGGCGAGGCCCGCCAGGTCGACATCGCCACCCGCCTGGGCGTGGCCCAGCCCACCGTGGCGAAGATGCTGCGGCGGCTGGCCCGTGATGGTTGGGTGGTGCAAAGGCCGTATCGCGGCGTGTTCCTCACTCCCGAAGGCGAGGCGCTGGCCCATGCCAGCCGCCAGCGCCACCAGACCGTGGAGCGTTTCCTGCTGGCGCTGGGCGTTGACCCGGATACCGCTCGGCGTGATGCCGAAGGTATCGAGCATCACGTGAGCGAGCAGACGTTGGCGTTGTTCGAAGCGTTCGTGCGCAAGGCCGAGGGCGGGGCGCCGTAGCGGTAGCGGGGGGGGCGGGCGGCCCGGGGGGGGGGGGGGCGCCGGGCAGTGCGCCGCGGGCGCCGG
>NZ_JAWIRX010000019.1:90037-97923 GCF_036319965.1 Stenotrophomonas sp. SMYL41
AGGGTTAGCGCGGGGCCATGCCCGGCGGCCGTTGTGTGGCGTCGCGCATTTCGCGGGGCTGGCCCCGGCGCTACCGTGATTGGATGCCGGCGTTGGGGCAATGGGCCTGCTGCTGCGCGCACGCCCGTTTCGTCCATTCCTTCAATACAGGTTGCAGTCCTTCGTAGCGCCGGCCTTGCCAGCCATTGGCCAGCACCGCACCGTCGGCATCGATCAGCACCAGGTTCGGTGGTCCCAAACCGGCCAAGGCCTGCAGTGCAGGCATGCGCGCGGCGCGGCGCGGGTCCAGCACGGGCCACGGCATGTCCTGCGCGTGCATGTAGCGGCGCAGCGAGGCCTCGCTCTCATCGAGGCTGACATACACCACTTCGGTGTCGGCGCCGGCCTCGCGCAACGCGTCGCGCACGCTGCGCAGTGTGGGTACGAAGGCATGGCACGGCGCGCACCAGTCGGCGCCGAAGTACAGTGCCACCAGTTTCGGTGGCGGCGACCACTGCATCGGCCGCAGCGAGCGCTGCTCGGGCCGCATCAGCGAGGCGGAAACCTGCGCATGCAGGTCCGCGCCCGTCGCCGGTGCAGCCAGCAGCAAGGCACACGTCAGCAACAGCGTTCGCAGGGCCTCAGAACGCATAGCGCAGGTTTACGTACCACGAGCGCGCGAAACGCGGCCCGTAGACATAGTCGCTGTCACGCAGCGCGCCCACTTCCAGGTCCTTCTGGCGCTGGTCGAACACGTTCTTGACGCCTGCGGCCACCGATACTTCCTGCTGTGCCTGCGCGCCCAGGTGACGGTGCCAACGCGCACCGAGGTCGGTCACCAGGAATGAACGCGTGCGGTGCAGTTCGCCCAGCCGGTTGTTCAGCACCGACATCGGTCCGGTGTGGCGCAGCGCCACGAAAGTTTCCCACGGCTCGGCCGGCATCCAGCTGAGCTGGGCCAGGCCGGTCCAGCGTGGCGTCTTCAGGTAGTCGCGGCTCTCGATGACCGTGTCGCCACCGTCGCCGGTGTCGTCGAAGATGCGTTGCGGTTCGCGGAAGCGCGAGCGGTACCAGGAGGCACCGGCGGTCAGGCGCCACTGTGGCGACGGCTGCCAGCCGAGGTTGGTCTCTGCGCCCAGCACATTCGAGCCGGAGGCGTTGTAGCGCAGCTGGCTGAGCTGGCCGTCATCACCGCGCTGGATCTCGCCCAGCGCGAAGGTATCGCGGATGCGCGCATACGAGGCGGTGGCGTCCCAGCTCCAGACCGGATTGGCCGGGTCCGAACGCCAGTCGAAGCCGAACAGGGTGGTCAATGCGCGCTCTTCCTTCAGGCCGTCGGCGTTTCGCACGCGCACCTGTTCGCCACCCAAGGTATCGACATGCACGTCCTCGACGAAGATCTCCGGGGCGCGGAAGCCGGTGGCGATGCCCGCGCGCCACTTCAGGTTCGGGGTGGCCTGCCAGGCCAGCGCGATGCGCGGCGAGAAGACCGCGTTGTCCAGCTCCGAGCTCTTGTCCACGCGTGCGCCCAGCACCAGGTCGACGTCGTCGCGCAGGCTCCATTCGTCCTGGATGAAGGCGCCCAGGTTGTGGAAGGTTGCATCCTCCAGCACGGCAAGACGCTGGCCGTCACCGGTGCGGTTGTCGTCGCGCAGCGCCTCGTGCTTGTACTGCACGCCGAAGGCGAGCGCGTGCGCGCCCAGCCGCCAGTTCAACTGGCTGTCGATGTAGTGCAGCGGGTTGTGGGTACGGCCGTACTGGCGCCACGAGCGCGAGGCCGCGCTGCCAGCCACGTTCGGGTCCAACTGTGACGGGTCATAGCCAGGGGCAGAGGGATCGGTGACCACGTCACCCAGGCCGCCATAGAAGCTGTCACGGTCGATGTCGGCGAAGGCGTAGGCCAGGCGGAAGTCGACGTCGGCATTGATCTCCTGGTCCCACGACACGCTGCCGCGCCGGTACTTCGTATCCAGCGATTCGGCGATGTTGGCCAGGTACTCGGGCTGGTCCAGGCGGTTGCCGCCGCGGCGGGTTTCATCGGTCACCTGCAGGTCCAGGCGCAGCCGCGTGCCCGGCGTGGGCGCATACCAGGCCTGCAGCCCGCCGACCTTGAGGTTCTTGCGGGTGATTTCGGTGTAGCCGTCACCGTTGTAGTCGATGCCGCTGTTCCAGTTGCGCTGGGCGATCACCGACAGCCCGGCGTCTGCGTCCTTGGCGACCAGATCCAGTCGCACGTCGGCGTTCTTCTGCGGTGTGCCCTTCAGCACGTCCACGCCGGCCTGCACATGGCCGCCACTACGCGCCGGCAGCGGCGGGATCAGGTTGATCACACCGGCCACCGCACCCGGGCCATACAGCGCCGAGCCGCCGCCCTTGACCACTTCGATGCGGTCGACGAAGCCGGCCGGAATCTGTTCCAGGCCGTACACGCTGCCCAGCGTGGACAGCAGCGGAATGCCATCGAACAGCAGCTGGTTGTAGGCGCCCGGCAGGCCCAGCAGCTGCACCTCGCTGGTGTTGCAGTTCTGGCAGTTGCTCTCCACGCGCAGGCCGTTGATCAGCTCGGCGGCACGCGAGAAGTCGGTGGCCGCACGCAGCGCGATGTCTTCCTTGCGCAGCACCTCGGTGCGGATCGGCACGTCCGACAGCAGGCGTTCGCTGCGGGTGGCGGTGCTGACTTTCACCTGCACCCTGTCCAGTTCGGTGGGTTTCGGGGCGGCCGCCAATGCGGGCAGTGGCAGGGTGAGGGCAATGGCGGTAGCCAGTGGCAGGCGGCGAAGGAGGGAAACGGGCATGAGGCGTCGTCCTTGGGGAGGGAGGGCGGCGAGGGCGACCTGGCTGGTGCATATGAAAGCAGTGGCTTATGAATATAGCAAGTGCTATATAACGAAGCTGCGGCAATTTGGTGAGGAGCACCCATCCAGGTGGATCATGCGGGTGTTATAACATTACATACGACAGCCGCAACCCTGCCGGTGGTCATGCACGGAGGATGGCGTTGCCGTGTGGTGCAGGGGGACGGGGTCAGAGCCCTTTCCTTTGGAAAGGGATCCGACCCTGGGAGCGGATTGTCAGCCGCGGCGGAATGCGGCGGGGGTGCGCGCGCCGACGATGATCATGCGGATCATCGTGGAGATCTGCTCGACCAGCTCCGGATCCTTCTCAGGCGGCAGGTCCATGGCAGTGGCGCCCATCGCGAACACCAGCCGGGTGATGGCCTTGGCCACCAGTTCCGGGGCATGCAGCACGGCGCCATCCAGTGCGGCCAGGCGCACGAGGTCGTGCTGCAGCTCTTCCTCGAAATAGTGCAGCTCGCGTTCGACCGCGTGCTTGAAGTCGTCCGAGCCGACCGCGCCCTCGCGCAGCAGCACGTGCAGCAGCTTGTCGTCGGCGCGCAACTGTTCCATGAAGGTCTCCACCGAGACCCGCACGACGCTGCTGGCGGTAGAGGTGGCGCGCTGGCGGGCCTCGCCGATGATGGTGCGCAGCGAGCGGCCGGCGGCATCGATCAGCGCCACGGCCAGTTCGTCCATGTCGCGGAACTGCCGGTAGAAGCTGTTCGGCGCGATGCCGGCCTCACGTGCCACTTCGCGCAGGCTGAGCGTGGACAGGCTGCGGTGCGGCCCGATCAGTTTCAGGGCGGCGGCCAGCAGATCCTCGCGGCTCACCGTACGGCGGGCCGGGCTGTTGGCATCTTCGGGCGTCGACAAGGCGGTGGCGGCGGCCATGGGGGTTCCGGTGGGGCGAGGCTGAATCATACCCAATCCGGTTCAATATACACATGTATACACAGGTGTATGTGCGCCCGTATAGTTCGCCCATGAGCGCTGTCGTCCGTCCGTCCCTGTTCTCTCCGTACCGCTGGGTCTCGCCGTCGCTGTTCGATTTCTGGGCGGGCCAGCTCAATCCCCTGTGGACCCTGCATGAGCCGGTGGCCCGCCTGGTCCGGCGTGAGCCGGCCGGCGACGGCGCGTCGACCCTGGTCCTGCGCACCAACCGGCACTGGGCCGGCATGCGCGCCGGCCAGCACGTCACCCTGGGTGTAGAGATTGAAGGACGCCTGTGGCAGCGCAGCTACAGCCCCACCGCGTTGGGGCGGCGCGAGCTGGCGCTCACCGTCAAGGCGGTCGATGGCGGCCGGGTCAGCCAGCATCTGGTCCACCATGCGCAGCCGGGCGAGTTGTTCCGCCTGGGGGCTGCGTTCGGTGAATTCCAGTTGCCGGCGGCGGCGCCGGCGCTGTTGTTGGCCGCCGGCAGTGGCATCACGCCGATGCGCAGCCTGCTGCGCGAGGCTTGCCAGCGCCCGCTGGCCGCGCCCGTGGATCTTTTCTACTGGGAGCGCAGTTCCGCCCACCTGCAGTTCCGTGATGAACTGCAGGCGCTGGCCGCGAGCCAGCCGAACCTGCGCGTGCACCTGTTGACCACCCGCGAAGGCGATGTACCCGCCGCACGCATCGATACCCACGACCTGCAGGTAACCGGCGATGACACGCCGCTGGCGCAGCGCCATGTACTGGCCTGTGGCCCGAATGGATTCGTTGCCGCTGCGCGCGAACGCCTGGCGCACCAGGTCGCGGGTTTCCAGGCAGAAGCGTTCACTCCGCCAGCGCCCCTGAACGACGCCAGCAGCGAAGGCGAGGTGGTGCTGACGTTGGCCCGCAGTGGCCGCCAGCTGAGCGTGCCGCGCGGCAGCTCGTTGCTGGAAAGCCTGGAGGCCCATGGCATCAAGCCCAGGCACGGCTGCCGCATGGGCATCTGCAACACCTGCAGCTGTGACCGCGTCAGTGGCGCCACCCGCCACCTGCGCACCGGCGACCTGCAATCCGGATCGGCGCAGCCGGTGCGGATCTGCGTGAGCGCACCGACCACCGACCTGACCCTGGATCTCTGAGGACGCCTGCCATGACCCGCGCTACCGACCGTGCCCTGAGTACTGCCGAGATGCATGCCTTCGGTGAGGAACTCGACGCGATCCGCGACCGTGTGATCGGCAGCCTCGGTGCCTCCGATACCCGTTACATCCGCCGCGTGGCCGCCGCCGTGCGCTGGTTCGGCGTGGGTGGCCGTGGCCTGTTGTTCCTGGCGGCGTTCTCGCCACTGTTCTGGATGCCGCTGCTGTGGCCGGCCGCGATCACCGGCACGCTGCTGCTGGCGCTGTCGAAGATCCTGGAGAACATGGAGCTGGGCCACAACGTGATGCACGGCCAGTTCGACTGGACCGGCGACCCCAAGCTCAACGGCAACACCTACGAGTGGGACATCGTTGCCACTGCCGACAACTGGCGCAAGACCCACAATTTCCGCCACCACACCTACACCAACGTGCGTGGCATGGACGATGACATCGGCTACGGCCTGCTGCGGATCTTCCCGGAACAGCGCTGGAAGCCGTTCTACCTGCTGCAGCCGATCATCGCGCCGATCTTCGCACTGCTGTTCCAGTGGGGCGTGGCTGCGCAGGACCTGCGCCTGGGCCGCTGGCTGAAGGGCCGCATGAGTGCGCGTGCGATGTGGCTGCAGACCCGCCCGGTGGCGCGCAAGATGCTGCGCCAGGTGCTGAAGGACTACGTGTTCTTCCCGCTGCTGGCCGGCCCGTTCTTCCTCACCGTGATGCTGGGCAACCTGGTGGCCAATGGCCTGCGCAACATCTGGACCTACGTGATCATCTTCTGCGGCCACTTCACCGCCGAATCGGAGACCTTCCCGAAGGAGTGCCTGCGCAATGAATCGCGTGGACACTGGTACCTGCGCCAGCTGCGCGGTTCGTCCAACATCAGTGGTGGCTTCCTGATCAACGTGCTGTCGGGCAACCTCAGCCACCAGATCGAGCACCACTTCTACCCGGACCTGCCGGCCAACCGCTATGCGGCCATTGCCAAGGAAGTGAAGGACATCTGCCGCCGCTACGGCCAGCACTACAACAACGGGTCGCTGCCGCGCCAGTTCGGCCAGGTGGTCTGGCGCATCCTGCGCCACGCGTTCCCGAGCAAGCCACGCCGCCTGCCGATGTCGGACATCATGTCCGCACCGGCATCGGCCAACGCGGGCTGATCGGCTCAGCCCGCTTTCGCCAGGGCCGCTTGATCGCGGTCCAGGCGTCGCAGGAACACCTGCATTTCCTTGCGTGCCTGCTGGTCGCCCTTGCTGCCGGCCACGCTCAGGCCGCGTTGCCAGGCCTCGCGTGCCGCCTGCGGTTGGCCACTGGCCAGCCAGGCTTTGCCCAGCAGCTTCCACGCGGCCGAGTACTGTGGATCAAGCACCACGCAGCGGCCCAGATGGGTGGCCGCGCGCACCGGGTTGCCGGCATCCAGCCAGCCCTTGCCCAGGCCGAAGCGCAGCAGCGCGCCGTCCTTGCCGCTGGCCAGCATGCATTCCAGAGCCTCGATGTTCATCCGCGCACCTCCACAAGCAGCTCGGCCGGGCCGGGCTGGAAGCGGCCACGATGGAACAGCAGCGGCGCGCCGCCGTTCTCGTTGACCTCGATGATGCGGCCGGCCAGCAACAGGTGATCGCCCACCGGCCACTGCGCGTGGCGGGTGCAGGTGAGATGGGCCACCGCACCGGCAATGCGCGGCGGTGCCTCTTCGTCGTCGTCCAGCAGTGGCAGGTCGTCGAAGCGGTTGCGTACCTGCGGATCGGCGAAGCGCCGTGCCAGCCCCTCCTGATCGGCTGCCAGCACGCTGATCGCAAAGCGGGTGGCACGCTGGAAGGTGGACAGGCTCTGTGCATGCAACGCCAGGTTCCACAGCACCAGTGGCGGCTGCAGCGACACCGGTACGAACGAATTGATGGTCAGGCCGACCGGCTTTCCCTGCGCATCGCGTGCGCAGACGATGGCCACGCCGGTAGGGAAATGGCCGAGCAACCGCCGCAAGGCACGCGGCGGCATCTCGACCGACGGCACCGGGGCCGGGGCAGGGAATACCCCCGCCCACGGCCCGGCGTACGGCAGTGTCTCACCGCTCATGAGGCCCGGGCCTGGCGGTAGCGCCGGCCGACCTCGGCCCAGTTGATGATGTTGAAGAACGCACCGATGTAGTCCGGGCGACGGTTCTGGTAGTGCAGGTAGTAGGCGTGCTCCCAGACGTCCAGTGCGAGGATCGGGGTATTGCCGGACAGGCCGACGGCTGCACCCATCAGCGGGCTGTCCTGGTTGGCACTGCTTTCGACCTGCAGGCGGCCAGCGCGATCACTGGTCAGCCAGGCCCAGCCGCTGCCGAAGCGGGTCTGTGCGGCCTTGGTGAAGGCGTCCTTGAAGGCATCGAAGCTGCCGAGGTCGCGGTCGATGGCGGCGGCCAGCTCATCATCGGGCGTGCCGCCGTTGGCGCCGAGCACGGTCCAGAACAGGCTGTGGTTGGCGTGGCCACCGCCGTTGTTGCGCACTGCGCCACGCTGCGCCTCGGGCACGGCATCGAGGTTGGCGATCAGCGCCTCGACCGGTTGCGCAGCCAGGCCGGCCTGCTCGATGGCGGCATTGAGGTTGTTGACGTAGGTCTGATGGTGCTTGCTGTGATGGATCTCCATCGTGCGCGCATCGAAGTGCGGCTCAAGGGCGTCGTAGGCATAGGGCAGTGGGGGAAGCGAGTACGACATCGAAGCAATCTCCGTGGGGAAGGCCAGAGGGCTGGCCGTGGGGAGATTGTTATCGCACCTCAACATTGGTTGAGGTCAAGGGGCGGGATTGAAATGCTTGGGCGTTCGTCGCCTTGATTCTTCCTGGCAGGCAGGGGCTGATGGGCCAGCGCAGGACACGCCGTTAACCCCCGCTCCGCGGTCCGGCCCAGCCGCTGGCGGCTGTGCGTTCGGGCGCTTGCGAAGCAGTGCTTCGCAAGCAAAGCGCCCTCACCCATGGGGGCTCGATGGCGCCATCCATGGCGCCAACGGTCCTGCGCTGACCCATCAGCCCC
>NZ_JAWIRX010000020.1:0-90928 GCF_036319965.1 Stenotrophomonas sp. SMYL41
GGTGACCTTGTCTGGGGGTGTGCCGCCCCGCGGCCGGCACTACCGGTGGGTGCCGACCCCATGCCACCGGTGGGTGCCGACCGTTGGTCGGCACAGCCCTGGGCCCCCGCCAGCCACGGCTGGGGCCCATCCACGCTAGAATTACCCCCTTATCGAGTCCCCCAAGCCGCATATGAGCCACTTCGAAGGCGATCTTCGCACTCCCGAATCGGCGCGCTTCGCCATCCTGGCCAGCCGCTGGAACGCCCGCATCACCGACGCGCTGGTCGCAGGCGCCCGCCTGAGCCTGGCCGGCAACGGCATCACCGAAGCCAACATCGACGTGATCCGCGTGCCGGGTGCCTGGGAACTGCCGCTGGTGGCCGCACGCCTGGCCGCCGCCCATGAACACGCCGCCATCCTCACCCTGGGCTGCGTGATCCGTGGCGATACCCGCCACTACGAACACGTGGCCGACCGCTGCGCCGAAGGCCTGATGCGCGTGCAGCTGGATTTCGGCGTGCCGGTGCTGAACGGCGTGCTGGCGGTCGAACGCGCCGAGGATGCCGAGGCACGTGCCGGCGGCAGCCACGGCAACAAGGGCGAGGAAGTCGCACTCGCCGCATTGGAAATGGTCAATCTTCTGGAGCAGCTGCCATGAACAAGAACACCCAGGGCAAGCCCTCCGGTAAACCCGTCCGCCGCGATGGCGTCGACCCGGTGCTGCGCTCGCGCGCCCGCCGTCGTGCCGTGCAGGCCATCTACGCCTGGCAGATTTCCGGCGGCAACGCCCAGTCGCTGATCGCCCAGTTCGCCCACGAGCAGGCCCGTGAAATCGCCGACCTGGCGTACTTCGAGGCGCTGCTGCACGGCGTGCTCGACAACCGCCGCGACATCGACGAAGCGCTCGGCCCGTACCTGGACCGTGGCATCGAGGAAGTGGACGCGATCGAACGCGCGGTGCTGCGCCTGGCCGCTTACGAACTGCGCTACCGCCTGGACGTGCCGTACCGCGTGGTGATCAACGAAGCCATCGAATCGGCCAAGCGCTTCGGTTCCGAACATGGCCACACCTACGTCAACGGCGTGCTGGATCGTGCCGCCGTGGAATGGCGCAAGGTCGAATCGGGTCACTGACCCACCTGTGGTGGTGCCGGCCGGTGGCCGGCAGCTGCAGGGATCCTGAGGTTGCCGGCCAGCGGCCGGCACTACCGCCCACCGCGCCCTGCGCGGCACGTACAACAGCGGGAACGCCCCATGTCCCTGGCCGAATTCGCCCTCATCGACCGCATCCGCGCCCGCACCCTCGAGCGCGACGACATCCTGCTCGGCATCGGTGACGACGCCGCGCTGCTGCAGCCGCGTGCCAACGAACAACTGGTGGTCACCGCCGACACGCTCAACAGCGGCGTGCACTTCCCGGTGGAAACACCGGCCTTCGACATCGGCTGGAAGACCCTGGCAGTCAACCTCTCCGATCTGGCGGCGATGGGCGCGCGCCCGGCGTGGTGCACGCTGGCACTGTCATTGCCGGAGGCCTCTGAAGACTGGATCGAGGCCTTCGCCGATGGCTTCTTTGCCTTGGCCGACCAGCACGACATCGCGCTGATCGGTGGCGACACCACGCGTGGCCCGCTGTCGCTGTCGGTGACCGCGATGGGCCAGGTCGGGCGCGGCCAGGCCCTGCGCCGCGACCGCGCACAGGCAGGCGATGACATCTGGGTGAGCGGCACGCTCGGCGATGCCGCCGGTGCGCTGCGCCTGTGGCAGCAGGGGGCGCTGAGCGTAACCACCGCCACGCTGCTGGCCGACTACGAAGGCCTGCGCCTGCGTCTGCTGCGGCCGACGCCGCGCGTGACCCTGGGCCTGCGCCTGCGTGCCTTCGCGCATGCCGCGGTGGATGTGTCCGACGGCCTGCTGGCTGATCTGGGCCACATCGCCACGCGCAGCAACGTGGCCGCGCATGTGGATGCCGATTCGCTGCCGATCTCGCACGCGCTGCGCGAGCTGCTCGGCCGCGACGGTGCGCGTGACTGCGCATTGCGCGGTGGCGACGACTACGAGCTGTGCTTCACCGCCGCCGCCGACCAGCGCGACGCGCTGCACTACCTGGCCGAATCGCTGGACGTGCCGCTCACCCGCATCGGCCGCATCGCCGAAGGGCAGGGCGTGCACGTGGACGGCGAAGCCGCCGACGGCGGCTACCAGCACTTCGCGTAGCAGCAGCGGTACTGCCCTGCTGGGTCAACCTTCGGGGTGGGGGGGGGGGGCGGGGGGGGGGGGGGGGGCGGGGGGGCCCCCCGCCGGCCCCCGCGCGGGGCCGGTGGGGACAGATCCCTTTGCGGCGCAAAGGGATCTGACCCCCAGTGAAGCACCTCGGCGTTGCCCTGGTAGGTGCCAACCTTGGTTGGCACGAATGTGTCGACCAAGGTCGACACCTACCGAAGCGCACGCGCATCGGCATCGCCCGGCGTTACGCCGCGCGCAACTGCACGTCCACATACTCGGCCAGCCCACGGCAGGCCAGCAGCAGGCCCTCGCGCGCACCATCGCCCATCTGCTGGTCGATATCACCGTCCACACGCACGCGTTCGGTGGCGTGCAGCAGTTCCAGCAGGAAACTCAGCCCCGCATTGGCGCGGTCGATACGCGCCAATGCCAGGCGCTGCCCGGGTGTGTGGTTGTTGCCCGGCCACGGCTGGCCATCGGCCGCATCGCCCTGGCGGATGTACTGCAGGCAGGCCTGCAACGTGATGGCCCCGGCGCTGTTGCCGGCCTGCAGCGATACGAACGTGTCTTCCAGTGTGCGCGCCAGGTCATCCGGCAGGCGCGTGGCGGCGTCGCCCAGGGTGGCGAACAGGTGGGGGTAGGGGGAAGCGGTCATGGCGGCGTCCTTGTGCAAGCGGCAAGGCGCCACCCCGCTTAACAGCGAGGGTGGCGGACGGTGCGTGGTTCCAATACCGGTGGTTAATGTCGTCAAATGCCGGCGGGCACGAGGCCCCCACGCACCGCCCGCCATAGATGCACGGACAGATTGCCTGCCGACGCCACCCAACAAGGAAAGAGCGACGCCGGCAGGCAAGCGTAAACGACATTAATCAAACGGGATTGGAAGCCCGTGCCACCCGTTGTCGGTGGCGCCACATGATTTGCATGAAGCGCCAGTGCTGCCAATGAGAATTGTTGGAAACTTCGAAAGCCTTGGAATTTCGTGGCTGGCAGGCAGCAGATGGCAATGCCTGCCGAATGCGACATTCTCTGTAGTCGAGCCATGCTCGACCGTTGTCGGCCACGGTCGCAAGGAGCCAGTCGAGCATGGCTCGACGCTACAGAACGCAGAACGGCGCCGGATCTCTCCGGCGCCGTTCTTTCAACTACTTCACCACTTGTACGAGACGCTGAGGGTCGCGGTGGCTTCGCGGTACCCATGGTCACCGCGCATCACACCAAACCCACCCCAGGCACTCAGCCCGGAACGGAAGTCCACGCGCGCACCAGCATTCAATTCGTAGCGGTTGCGCGGCACGCTGGCCTTCAGCGCTTCATCGTCGAACGCCATGCCGTTGCTGGCACCATCGCGGTACCAGTTGGCCACCACATACGGGCTGACCGAGGCACCCGCTGCACTGCGGCCTTCGCCCTGCAGGCGCAGGCCCATGCGGCCGGACAGGCCGCTGTCGCCCAGGCTGCGCACCACCGTGCCATTGGTTTCCTGGTGGCGGTCGGTGTTGGCGTCGGTGTAGACCAGCTGCAGTTCCGGCTGCAGGCTCAGCGCGGTGCTGCCGATCTGGCCGATACCAATGCGGTAACCCGCTTCCAGCGACGACTGCCAGATGTCCGAGTCGTAGCGTTCCTCGGCCAGGCCTTCGCCCTGCACGCGGTTGCGGAACTGGCCGCGCTGCACGCTGGCATCCACGTACAGTGCATCGTTGCTCCAGTTGCCGTACACACCCAGCGCGCCGCCGTTGACCTTGCCGCGTGCGCTGTAGCCGGTCAGCTGCGAACGCGAGGTGGCATCGGACTTGGCCAGCGTACCCATCACGCCCACGCGGCCCTGGCCGTTGTCGAACACGCCCACGTCCGCACCCAGCTGCAGGCGCGAGCGGTCCACGCGCAGGTCCAGCTGGTCTTCCACCGCCGAGAGCTTGCTCTGCGTGGCATCCACACGGGCCCAACCACGCACGCCATCCACGGCGGAGATGCTGCCTTGGCGGTCGCGCCAGCCGTGGCGCAGCAGCTGGTCCATCGCGAACTGGTTGGCCAAGTAGGCGCCGGCTTCCGGGCGCAGCACCGGGGTGGGGTCGACCGGATCAACCGGGTCCACCGGATCGACCGGCTGGCACTCCGGTAGCGACGGATCGATCACGCACGGGTCCGGTGCACCGGCCAGTTCCGAGCGCAGGTACCAGCCGCCATTGGTCGCATCCTTGAACAGGAAGTACTCGTACTGCCCGCCCACCGCGCGACCCTGCAGGTCGAACTGTGCATTGGACGCACCGCCCACGCGGATCAGCTCGATGCCCTTGTCGGTCTTCGCACCGGCACCGCCAGCGTTGAGCACGCGCACGTTGGCCTGGCCGTTGGCATCGCCCTTGATGATCAGCTTGTCGGTAGCCGAGCTGTCGTCGCCCAGCTGCGTGTTGAACAGCAGGGTGCCACCAGCGCCGTCGAAGGTATCCACGGTGAGCGTGTTGAACGTGCTGCCATTGCCCAGTGCCACGGTGCCGGTAGCGCCCAGCGCCAGGTGGCCGACAGTGCTGTCGCCGGTCATCAGCCAGGTGCTGTCGCTGTCGATGCTGGCCGAGGTGACGTTGATGAAGCGGCCGTCGATCTGGGCCTTGTTGCGCAGGAAGACACTGACCTGTGCGGTGGGGGCGCTGGTGGGGTCGGAGGTAACGTTGCCGGCCAGCCGTGCGTTGTCCACATTGAAGTTGACGTCGGTGCGTGTGTTGGCCACGCCGTTGTCGCGGCCAACGAGCAGCAGGTTGCCGTCGCCGCCGAACAGCTGCGCACCATTGGCGACGGTGATGTCGTAAGTGTTGTCAACGGCCGCATTGACCCGGATCGCCGCCCCGCGCCCCGACTTCAGCGTGGAATCATCGATGTTCAGGCGGATGCGTTCGTCCGGGTTGGATGTGCCCCAGAGCACCGCGCCGAAGTTGGATGCCTGGATGTGCGAGCCGTTGACGATATCCATTTGACCGAACTGCATGCGCACGCCAATACCACTGGCGAGGTCGAGGCTGGGATTGGGGGCGTCTTCCACATAAACGGACGTCGCATCCAGGGTTGCGCGGGGACTTGCAGCGCCGATCCCTGTGGCTGCAGACGCGAGGTCAACGCCGACCGCAAGACGCTCGCTGGGTGCAAGCCCCGCCGTCGTCACTGCGATCGAGCTCTGCGCCAGAACTGCCTGAGTGGTTCCTCCATGCAAACCAATGCCACCGTGGACCTGCGTCCTCGCCAGGGCGAGATAGGCCGAGTCGTTCAGCGTGATCGCGCGTTGACTGGTTCCGCTTCGGGTCACAACGGCGTCCCAGATGTTCAGCTCGGAACTGTCATCTGCCACGATCTGAAGCGTCTGGCCACCGTCCACACCCAAGCGGGATCCATTGATCAGCGTCCAAGCCTCAACCGGGTCACCGGTTCGGACTTCGGCAACCTGGTTGTCCAGATCACCCGCTAGCGCGGGGCCGGCGGCAAGTGTGGTCAGAGTCAGCATCAAGCCGTGTACCAGCGGGTGCAGGCAGAGAATGGCGGTGCAGTGTCGGCTACGGTGCATTGTTTGTTTCTCTTTGAGGAAAATAGGATTGCGGTCCCATATACTCGTGCCACATCGCCACCGTCCTGGCTGATGAAGCGCTCGCCTCAGTTGCGCGAGTGTGCGGAAATGCAATGTGTGCTTGGCATCGAATAAGCAGCAACTTGCGGTGACGTGAGAACCGAAGCGGCGCCAGATGATATCCGGCGCTACCTCTTTCACCACTTGTACGCCACGCTGAGATTGGCAGTGGCTTCGCGGTACCCATGGTCACCGCGCATCACACCAAACCCACCCCACGCACTCAGCCCGGAACGGAAGTCCACGCGCGCACCGGCATTCAACTCATAACGGTTGCGCGGCACGCTGGCCTTCAGGGCTTCATCGTCAAACGCCATGCCGTTGCTGGCACCGTCGCGGTACCAGTTGGCCACCACATACGGGCTGACCGACGCACCGGCTGTACTGCGGCCTTCGCCCTGCAGGCGCAGGCCCATGCGGCCGGACAGGCCGCTGTCGCCCAGGCTGCGAACCACCGTGCCGTTGGTTTCCTGGTGGCGGTCGGTGTTGGCATCGATATAGACCAGCTGCAGCTCCGGCTGCAGGCTCAGCGCGGTGCTGCCGATCTGGCCGATACCAAAGCGATAGCCGGCTTCCAGCGAGCTCTGCCAGATGTCCGAGTCGTAGCGTTCCTCGGCCAGGCCTTCGCCCTGCACGCGGTTGCGGAACTGGCCGCGTTGTACGCTGGCATCCACATACAGCGCGTCGCTGCTCCAGTTGCCGTACACACCCAGCGCGCCGCCGTTGACCTTGCCGCGTGCGCTGTAGCCGGTCAGCTGCGAACGCGAGGTGGCATCGGACTTGGCCAGCGTACCCATCACACCCACGCGGCCCTGGCCGTTGTCGAACACGCCGATATCTGCACCCAGCTGCAGGCGCGAGCGATCCACGCGCAGGTCCAGCTGGTCTTCCACCGCCGACAGTTTGCTCTGCGTGGCATCCACACGGGCCCAACCACGCACGCCATCCACGGCGGAGATGCTGCCTTGGCGGTCGCGCCAGCCGTGGCGCAGCAGCTGGTCCATCGCGAACTGGTTGGCCAGGTAGGCGCCGGCCTCCGGGCGCAGTACCGGGGTGGGCTCGATCGGATCGATGGGATCAACCGGGTCCACCGGATCAATCGGCGTGCACTCCGGCAGCGTGGGATCCACCACGCACGGGTCCGGCGCACCGGCCAGTTCCGAGCGCAGGTACCAGCCGCCATTGGTCGCGTCCTTGAACAGGAAATACTCGTACTGCCCGCCCACCGCACGGCCCTGCAGGTCGAACTGTGCATTGGACGCACCGCCCACGCGGATCAGCTCGATGCCCTTGTCGGTCTTCGCACCGGCACCGCCAGCGTTGAGCACGCGCACGTTGGCGTGGCCGTTCGAATCGCCCTTGATGATCAGCTTGTCGGTAGCCGACGCGTCGTCGCCCAGCTGGGTGTTGAACAGCAGGGTGCCACCGGCGCCGGTGAAGCTATCGACGTTGAGGGTGTTGAAGGTGGTGCCATTGCCCAGCGCCACGGTGCCGGTGTTGCCCAGCGCCAGGTGGCCGACGTTGCTGTCGCCGGTCATCAGCCAGGTGCTGTCGCTGTCGATGCTGGCCGAGGTGACGTTGAGGAAGCGGCCATCGATCTGTGCCTTGTTGCGCAGGAAGACATTGACCTGTGCGGTGGGGGCGCTGGTGGGGTCGGAGGTAACGTTGCCGGCCAGCCGGGCGTTGTCCACATTGAAGTTGACGTCGGTGCGTGTATTCACCACGCCGTTATCGCGAGCGACCAGCAATAGGTTGCCGTCGCCGCCGGAAAGCTGCGCACCATTGGCGACGGTGATGTTGTAGGTGTTGTCCGACGCCGCATTGACCCGGATGGCGGCACCTCGGCCAGACGTGACCGTGGAGTTGTCGATGTTCAGACGCATGCGTTGATCCGGATTGACTTCACCCCAAAGCACCGCGCCGATGTTGGACGCATCCACGCGCGAGCCATTGACGATATCCATCTGGCCGAACTGCATGCGCACGCCAACACCATTGAACACATCGCGGATGGCAGCAGGCGCGTCCTCTACGTAGATGGTGGTGTTATCGATGGTTGCCCGTGGGCTCGCGGCGCCACTGCCCGTTGCCGGGGCAAGCAGATCGACGCCGATCGAAAGGGCTTCGCTTGGAGCGAGTCCTGCCGTAGTAATGGAGATCGAGCTTCGCGCCAGCACCGCTTGCGTGGTACCGCCAAGTAGTGCGATGCGACCGAGCACACGGCTCTGGTCCATGGCGAGGTAAGCAGAGTCCTCAAGCATGATCGCCGGACGACCGCTGACACTTTGGGTCACCACCGCGTTCATCAGGTTGAGCTCGGAGTCGTCGGCGGCAGCGATCTGAAACGTTGCGCCACCGTTGACGCCCAAGCGGGATCCATTGATCAGCGTCCAAGCCTCAACCGGGTCACCGGCTCGAACTTCGGCAACCTGGTTGTCCAGATCACCCGCCAGCGCGGGGCCGGCGGCAAGCGTGGCCAGGGCCAGCAGCAGCCCCCGTGCCAGCGGGCGCAGCGCGGGGGGCGTAATGGTGGAGAGGGAACGGCTCATAGGAATGGTCCTTTGCTGGGGAAATCGGTAGTAACGACATCGACCCTGCCTTGCTGGCCCCTGTTCAGCCTGGTGACGTATACGCCAGATTTCGGTGAAGACGGGGTGATCATGAGGGCTTCTGCGAAGTCGTGTGTCTCGATTGGCCTGCAGTTTCCGCCAGCGGCTCTGTCCGTCCCATGCAACTAGTTGCAAAGCTTGCTTGACCCTGCGCGTGGTTCATCCATCAGTTACGACTGCGACCGCAGGTCGCACCCTGTCTGCAAGAGATTCGATATCTGCCTGGACGCAGCACGTGGAGCATGTGCCGCAGTTATCAGGAGATACACCATGCATGCATCCCTTCCACCGCGCCGTGCACTGTCCATTGCGCTGTCCATGCTGCTCTTTCCGGCGCAGCCTGCGCTTGCGCAGCAGGTCGTTGCCGATGGTGATGACCAGATCCCAGCCGCAGGGGATTACACGACCACTGATCCGGTCGAGCCGGGCAACCCTGCGGGCTACGCCTTCCATGCACTCAACGGTGGCACGATCGTGCCTGCGGGCGAGGTGAATCTGCGCACCGAGGGCATGCGCGCCGCAGCTGTGCGCGTGGAGGGAGCCAGCAGCCTCGTTGCATTGACCGGTGGCAGCATCATCACCACCGGCTACGGTGCTGCCGGTGTTTCGATTGCAGGTGGCGGCGCCGCAACGTTGACCGGTACGCGTATTGAAACCGAGGGCCAGGCCAGTTTTGGTATCGGCATTGAAGGCGGAACGCTGGAGGCCAGCAATGTCAACATCATTACCCGCGGTGGGCTCGGGCACGGGGTGTCGGTGCGCGGCGGCGATGTGCAGCTTCGCGACAGCGTGGTCGAAACGCACAACCAGGCCAATGGCTTGTTCGTCAACGATGGCAGTGCACTGATCGAGCGGGTGCGCTTTGAACAGAACACCTCTGGCAGCGCGGTGACGCTGGAGTATGGCGGCAACGCGCGGGCGACCCTGCGCAATGTGCAGATCAATGGAACCGGTGCCGGTGCATCGGGCGTTTCCAGTGGCCTGGGCAGTCAGCTGCTGCTGGAGAATGTGGATGTCAACCTGACCCACGAGCGCGCAGGCGCGGGCCTGTATGTGGGTGGCGATGTTGAGTTCCGGGGCGGCCGTATCCACACGGCGGGTGCCAACGGAAGCGTCATCAGCTTCGCCACGGGTGGTGGTGGATCGCTGCTGCTGGATGGCGTGGTGATGGACGGAACCTGGGGCATCGGGCTTCGCAAAGGATCGTATCTGGACATGCGCAACAGCCAGCTCGAGGCCGAGAAGAGCGGTATCGATCTTGGTCTTGCGGATGGTGAGGCCAGGGTCGAGAACTCAAGCATCACCGTGCGCAATGGCGTGGGCGTGTCGGTGCAGGGGAACAGCAAGGCGACCGTGCACGCATCAGCGATCACTACCGGTGGCGACCACAATCCCGCCGTCGCCGTGTACCAGGGTGACGCCACACTGAGCGAGACCCGGCTGCATACCACGGGCATGAATGCCCATGCGCTGCATACTTTTGGAAACGACATCACCACGCCGGCCATCTCAGCTTGGAACGTCGATGTGCTGACCGAGGGTGAGAGTGCTTATGGTGCCACCGCGCGCAAAGGTGGCAGCGTCCACCTGGTGGACAGCGTCCTGCGCACGCGAGGGCAGAAAGCCCACGGTGTGCTGGCAGATGGACGGGGCGAGTTGACCCTGGCAAATAGTCACGTGATCACTGAAGGTGAAGGTGCCTGGGCAGCGGCGATCATTGACGGTGGCAGACTGCAGATAAACGGGGGAAGCCTGGTCAGCGAGAAGCATGGCGGGGTCTGGTTGCGCAGCAGTCGTGATCCGGGCCTGACCTTGTCCAACGGCGCGCTGGTTTCCGGCGGCAACGGCATCGCGCTCGCGTTGGATGCGGCGGTGGCCGGGCGTTTCGACGTGCTGCTGGAGGGGCGCTCGCAGATCGTCGGCGACATCGTCATCACTCCGGAGGACGAGGATGCGGGGCTGGTGCCACAGTCGGACGTGCATGTGCGGCTGGCGGATGGTTCGCTCTGGCAGGGGTCGTCAGCTCTGGTGCAGACGATGGCCATTGAAGGCGGCAGCCAATGGACGCTGACCGGTGACGCCACGGTGGGCGAGCTGCAGGTACTCAACAGCGGCGTGGCGCTGTCAGACGGCAGTGGTCGCTTCAACACGC
Source organism: Stenotrophomonas sp. SMYL41 (assembly GCF_036319965.1). Classification (NCBI taxonomy): domain Bacteria; kingdom Pseudomonadati; phylum Pseudomonadota; class Gammaproteobacteria; order Lysobacterales; family Lysobacteraceae; genus Stenotrophomonas; species Stenotrophomonas sp. SMYL41. The sequence continues at coordinate 10,583 of NZ_JAWIRX010000020.1, forward strand.
TCACCGTGGACGGTGATCTGCACAGCGAGGGGGCGACGTTCCTGTTCCAGGGCGCACTGGGTGGCGATGACAGCGCCGTTGATCGCCTGCACGTACGCGGTGATACCTCCGGTGATGCGCTGGTGGCAGTGAAGAACATCGGTGGCGTGGGCGCACCGACGGTGGATGGCATCCCGCTGATCGAAGTTGAAGGTGCATCGCTGGCGAGCTACGCGCTGAGCGGACGCGCGGTGGGAGGATCGTACGAGTACTTCCTGTTCCAGGGCGGGTTGGCCGATCCCGCCGATGGCAACTGGTATCTGCGTTCGCAGTGGTTCGACGTCTGCAAGGATGATCCGGCAGCGCCGGGATGCGCGGTCGACCCGGGCCCGGGCCCAGACCCGGGCGAAGGCGGTGAAGGTGGTCCGCTTGATCCGGGGAATCCGGTCACGCCGCCGCCGGTGCTGCGCCCGGAAGCGGGTGCGTACCTGGCCAACCAGTCGGCGGCCATCAACATGTTCTCCCATCGTCTGAACGATCGAGGCAGGGCGGCAATGCCGGGTGGCGAGCGCCAAGCCTGGGCGCGTGTGGGCCGCAGCAATGCCGACTTCAATGCTGTGGGTGGCCAGTTGTCGATCGATGGCAATACCTCGGTGTTGCAGATCGGCAGCGACCTGTTCCGCCGCGGCAATGCTGCGTTCGGCGTGATGCTCGGCAGTGGCCGCACTGATAGCAGCGCGGTGTCTGGGCTGACCGGTTACAGCGCCAAGGGGCGGGTGCGTGGTAGCGCCGTGGGCGCGTACGGCACCTGGCTGCAGGACGCCGGGGGGCTCACGGGTGCCTACGTGGATGGCAGCGTGCAGTACGGCCGTTTCGACAACCGCGTGCAGGGCATCGGCTTGGAGCCGGAGCACTACGACTCGCGCATGGCCAGCGCGTCGCTGGAGACCGGCTATACCTTCAACGCGTGGCAGGGCACCGCCAGCGTGTTGTACGTGCAGCCGCAGCTGCAGCTGAGCTACGTCAACTTCAGCGCCGATCGTCATGTGGAAGCCAACGGTACGGTGATCGACCATGCCGATGCCGGTGGCCTGAGCGGTCGTGCGGGCGTGCGTGTGTTTGGGCATGGCACTGCAGCGGGCAACACCGTGCAGCCTTACCTTGGCGTGAACTGGCTGCGTGCCAGCGGCACCAGCACGTTGCAGTTCAACGGTGACACGCTGGGTGCGGACGTACCGCGCAACCGCTATGAAGTGCTGGCCGGTGCCGAGGTAAAGCTGGGCCAGCGCTGTAGTGCGTGGGGCGGCATGAGCGTGCAGCGCGGTGACCACGGCTACCGCAACGTGGGTGGCCAGCTGGGCCTGCGCATGGCCTGGTAAGCGGACGTGCAGCGGGGTCGGATCCCATTGCCACGGCAATGGGCTCTGACCCCAGCCGCCCGGCACGCAGGCTTCTGTAGAGTCGAGCATGGCTCGGCACTACAACCGCGTTGAGCGGGGACTGGACCTGAACGATGTCCATGTCTGTCGCGATTGTCCATTGAATGACTGCGCCAACGCTGGCGATGCTGCCGGATTGCCTGCTGCCGGTCGCTTGCATGTCCCCTCCCGAACGTTCCCACAACGCCGCCATCGACGGCCTGCGCGCACTGGCGGTGCTGGCCGTCGTCCTCTTCCACACCAACGCGGCGTGGCTGCCTGGTGGCTTCACCGGCGTCGACCTGTTCTTCGTGGTGTCCGGCTTCGTGATCAGCCAGTCGCTGGCCTCGCGCACCCATGCGTCGCTGGGCGCGCTGCTGCTCGACTTCTATCGCCGCCGCGTGCTGCGCCTGTTGCCGGCATTGCTGGTGATGTTGATGGCCACCTTCGTGCTGTCGGCGCTGTTCATTCCCCGCGCGTGGCGCAACGAGCAGTTCGACCAGACCGGCTGGGCCGCGCTGGTCGGCTTCAGCAACATCGTGCTGGCCGGCCAGCAGGACGACTACTTCTCGCCCGGTGCGGAACTCAACCCGTTCCTGCACACGTGGACGCTGGGCGTGGAGGAACAGTTCTATCTGGTCTTCCCGCTGCTGTTCTTCGTCTGGCTGCGTGGGCGTGAGCGCTGGCCGTGGTCGCGTTGGCTGTTGCCGGTGCTCACCGTGCTGTCGCTGGCGTGGGCGGCCTGGCAGGCAAAGACGGCGCCGGCGGCGGCGTTCTATCTTTTGCCCGCTCGGTTCTGGGAGTTGGCTGCAGGCGCACTGCTGTACCAGTCGATGCGTACGCGCGTGCCCGCCCAGCGGGGGGACGCGGTTGCAGGTGCCGGCCTGGTGTTGCTGGTCGCAGGCGTGATGATCGCGCCCCAGCTGGCGATGCCGGTGCCGGGTGTACTGGCCACCGTGGCCGGCACGTTGATGCTGTTGGCGAGCGTGTCGTCGCCGGGTACATCGCGCGTCGGCCGCGCCTTGGGGTGCATGCCGTTGGCGTATCTCGGACGGCTGTCCTATTCGTTGTACCTGTGGCATTGGCCGCTGCTGGTGCTGCTGCGTTGGACCTACGGCCTGCACGGCGCTGCGCTGTGGCTGTATCCGGTACTGCTGTTGGCGGTATCCGCTGCGTCCTACCACTTCATCGAGCGTCCGCTGCGCAGTGCCGTACCTCTGCTGCGTTTGGCACCGGCCAAGGTGCTGGCCATGGCGTTGCCGGTGGTGGCGCTGTGCGGCGCTGGCGCCTGGGCCACGGTGGAGTACCACGAGCAGGTCTCGCTGAGCGTCACCCGCGACGGCTATGCGTGGCAGGCGCGTCGCTACCCCGCGTGGCGCCCGCTTGAGCCAGTGAGTGCACCGGCATTGGAGGGGCGGCGCCTGTTCGTGGTGGGCGATTCACACGCGGCGGCCTACCGCACCATGACCAGCATGGTCGCGCGGCAGACCGGCATGGAGGTGCACCAGCAGGATCGTGGCGGCTGCGGCTTCGTCAACCTGCTACGGGCCAGCCCGGCCGATTGCCAGGGCTTCATCGAAGAGGCGCTGTCGACCATCGAGAACGAGGCACGCCCCGGTGACATCGTGCTGCTGGCGGCACTGCGCATGCCGGAGCTGCGTGGCTTCGACTGGCAGCAGCAGGACGCACAGCAGATCTATCAACAACTACTGGCCGAGCGCACGCCGGCCCATGCGCAGGCGGCGGGCGATGAGGCCGATCGTGTTCTTGGGCGTTTGCAGAAGCTGGGTGTACACGTGGTGGTGGATGCACCGCTGCCGTTGTTCAAAGCCGGAGCCTATCGCTGCTCGGACTGGTTCAACCGCCGCAACCCCGCGTGTGCCGGTGGCCTGAGCATGCCGCGCACTGACCTGGACAGGCTGCGCGCGCCACAGATGGCATTGCTGGCCGAGCTGGCAGCGCGCTATCCCGCGTTGACGGTGTGGGACCCGTTGCCGCTACTGTGCGGGCCGCAGACCTGTTCGGCGGTGGAAGAGGGTGAACCGCTGTTCTTCGACAATGATCATCTGAGCGGGCACGGCAACCGCGTGCTGCTGCCAAGCTTCCGCCAGACCCTGATCGATATCGTGGGCGGCAAGCCCCTGTAGCGCCGGGCCATGCCCGGCGGTGGTTACGCCGACGGCAGCACTTTGCCCGGATTGAGGATGCCATCCGGGTCCAGTGCGGCCTTGATCGCGCGCATTGTCGCCAGCGTTTCCGCGGTGAACGCCTGCGCCATGAAATCGCGCTTGGCCAAGCCGATGCCGTGCTCGCCGGACAGCGTGCCACCCAGTGCCAGCGTCAGTTCGAAGATCTTCGGCAGCGCGGCATGCGCGCGTGCGTTCTCGTCGGCATCGTCGGGGTGATAGAGGATGTTGACGTGCAGGTTGCCGTTGCCGGCATGGCCGAAGGTGACGATGGTCAGCGTGTAGTCGCGTGCCAACGCCTGTACGCCGGCCACCAGTTCCGGAATGCGCGACACCGGCACCACCACGTCTTCGTTGATCTTGCCCGGCGCAACGCTGCGCAGCGCCGGCGACAGCGCCTTGCGCGCCGCCCACAACTGGTCACGTGCGCGACCTTCCATTGCGACGTCCAGTTCGATCATGCCGTCACCCTCGGCAGCGCTGGCCAGTGCCTGCAGCAGGTAGGGCAGGGTGTCGTGGTCACCATCGGCCTCGACCAGCAGCATCGCACCGGCCTCGGGCACGTCGGCACCGTTCAGCCGCAGCAGCTCCAGGCTGCGCGCGTCCATGAACTCCAGGCGGGTAGGCACCACCGGCTGCGACATCAATCGCGATACCGCCGCAGCGGCGGCATCGGCATCGCGGTACAGCACGCGCAGGCCGGCCTGGCTGACCGGCAACGGGGTCAGCTTCAGCGTGGCTTCCACGATCAGTGCCAGCGTTCCTTCGCTGCCCACCAGCAGATGCGTGAGGTCGTAGCCAGTGGCGTCCTTGGTGTAGGCACCGCCGCAGCGGATCACGTCGCCGGTGCCGGTCACCGCCACCAGGCCCAGTACGTTGTCGCGGCTGGTGCCGTACTTCACCGCGCGCGGGCCACCGGCATTGCAGGCGAGGTTGCCTCCGATGCTGCAGATCTCGGCGCTGGAAGGGTCCGGTGCCCAGAACAGGCCATGCGGCGCCAGTGTCTGCTGCAGGGTGCCGTTGAGCACACCCGGCTGCACGACCGCGCAACGGTCACCGGCGCGGAGCTCGACGATGCGGTCCATGCGGGTAAACGACAGCACGATGCTGCCCGGTTGTGGGACGGCGGCGCCGGTGGTGCCGGTACCGGCACCACGCGCGACCAGCGCGACGCCGTGTGCGCGGCAGGCACGCACCAGTGCCTGTACCTGTTCGATGTCGGCCGGCAGCGCTACGGCCGCCGGCCGCTGGTGGCGCCATGAGTTGTCCTGCGCGTTGGCCTCCAGCGCGCTGTCATCCATGCGCCAGCCCTCCGCGCCCAGCAGGGCGGACAGTTCGGCAACCAGGGAGGCGGGCAGGGCAGGACTCATGACGGATCTCGTGGGGCAGCAGGCGCGGGTTGGATCAGTTTCCAGGCGACGACGGCGGTAGCCAGCGGCAGCCACACCCAGCGCAGTTCAGAGAGCAGGGTGGCAACGCCGCGTGCGCTGAAGAACTGCGGCGCGAACGGTGAAACGCGGATGGGTCGCCACGGCGCGAAGAAGCGGTGTTCGCTCCACGGCCAGGCCAGGGCGACACCGAGGCCGCCGGAGGTCATCGCATCGAGCAGCGGATGGCTGGCGGCACAGACGAAGACGAACACCGCGGCTTGTACGGTCGATGCCACCGTTGGCCGCGCCCTGGTAGGTGCCAACCTTGGTTGGCTCAATGGCGCCGACCAAGGTCGGCCTCTACCAAGGCTCAGCAATAACGCCGCCAATACGGCCAGCGCGCAGGCAAACAGCAACGAATGGCTGGCACCGCGATGGCCGAAGGCATCGGCGTAGGGAATGTGCAGGGCAAAGGCCAGCACATCGGCATCGGGCAGCATCGCCGCGATCACGCCGGCCGCCAGCAGGCGCGGCGGGATGCGGCCACGGTCAGCGGCGCACCACAGCGCCAGCGGCACGGCGGCATGGGTGATGATCGAAGGCATCAGTCACGCACCGTGGTAGTGCCGTCCGCGCAGGCACACATCAGCAATCATCCAGCCGGAATGCGTCACGCAGCCACCGCAGCTGCGGCGGATCTCCGGTGGCATCGACCACATCGAAACGGCACGGCGCATTGGCCAGCGTGGGGTTGTCCTGCAGGAAGAGTTGGGCGGCATGGGCCAGGCGCCGGCATTTGCGCGCATCCACCGATGCGGCGCCGCCACCGAAATCGGAGCGTGCGCGATAGCGCACTTCCACGAACACCACGGTGCCGGCATCGTCCATCACCAGGTCCAGTTCACCGCCGCGATAGCGCACGTTGCGCGCGCGCGGCTGCAGTCCGGCCTGTTGCAGATGCTGCTCGGCGGCGGCTTCCACCGCCGAGCCACGTTGGCTGCGCTCAGCGACCACCGACGATCGGCATCGGCCGGCCGCCATTGAAGGTCGACCATGCCGGCTGGCGCAGGATGTTGCCGTTGCTGTCCAGGAACAGGGTGCCGGTGGCACCGTCCAGGCCGCCTTCGTTGGACAGCTTTTCCAGGTAGGCGGTGATCTTCCAGGCGTCGGCACCGAAGGCGAACAGGCGGCCGGCCGCACCGCGTGCGCTCGGCAGGGTGCTGGCCACCTGGCTGGCCGAGGGCAGGCCGGACACGCTGCGTACGTTCCAGGCTTCATTCGGGTAGACGATGCCGTCCAGGGCCACGTCTTCTTCGACCTTGCCGCTGCCGACGGTCAGCTGCGAGGTGCCGACGCGGGTGGCGCCACCGGCACCGGCCAGCGCCAGCTGCGGCGCCAGCAGGCGGGCCTGCGGCGCACGCACGGCAAGGAATACCGCATCGACCTGGCCGGCATTGCGCACCTGCGCGCCGACATCGCCAACGGCATCGCTGACGTTGAAGGTACCCACGACCTGGCCGCCGCGTTGTGCGAAGCGCTGCGCGAAGGCGGCGGCGGAACGGCGGCCAGTGTCGTCGTTGCTGCTGATCACCAGTGCGCGGCTGCGCTCGCGTCCACGCAGGTACTCGGCGGCGACGATGCCGTCGTCTTCCGGCGCCAGCGAGAAACCGGCGCTGCCGGCCGGCGGTGCGTCCTTGCCGCGGTTCAGGGCCAGCACCGGCACCTGCAGCTGCTGGCGGCCGTACACGGCGTCCACTTCGTCGCGGCCCAGCGGTCCCACCACGAAGTCGGCGCCGGAGGCGACGGCCTTGTCGTAGGCGGCGAGGGCACCGGCCGCGGTGCCGGCGGTGTCGAAGAAGTTGATGTCCGGGCGGCGGCGGCTTTCACCGTAATAGGCGCTCAGCAGGCCATCGCGCACCGGCTGTGCGGCGGTGGCCAGGCGGCCGCTGAGCGGCAGCAGCACGGCCAGCTTGGCCGGCGGCCGGTAGCCGTCACTCATCGCCGGCGGGCGCTTGCTGGTGTCGAACTGGGCCGCGCCATCGCGGTCGAACGGGCGCGGCAGCGGCAGGCCACGCGCGATCAGCGCACGACCGGCGAAGTTGTACAGCGGGTCGTTGGCCGGCAGCGCGGCGGCACGGCTGCGCAGGGTGGCGTCGTCGAGGGTGCCGAGCAGGCCGGCAATGGCGGCCTGGTTCTCGCTGCGTGCGCTGCCGGTCAGGCTGGCATGGGCGCGGGCGCGCTCGGTGGCGGCGCCGAAGGCATCGCCGGTGCCCTGCAGGGCCTGGGCGCGGGCCAGCAGCCAGCGGGTGCGCAGGCCGACCGCAACGCTGTCGGCATGATCCTTCAGCAGGGCCAGCGCCTGCGCCGGCTGCTTGTCGGCCAAGGCCAGCTCGGCACCGGTCAGCTGATAGCGCTGCAGGCTGGCGCCGGACAGCTGGCGTGCGGTGAGCTGGCCCAGCAGGCTGCGCGCGCGGGCACTGTCGCCGGCGAGGTGCCAGGCCCAGGCCGCGTCGGCCAGTGCGTTGCTGCGGGCGCCGCCGCGCAGGGTGGCGGCCAGGCCTTCCAGCTGCAGTGCGGCGTCGCGCGGCTTGCCCTGTTCGATCAGCGCCAGCGCCTGGCTCTGGGCCGGCGAATCGGGCGTGCTGGTCAGGCTGGTGGTGGCACAGCCGGCCAGCAGCATCAGCGACAACGACAGGGCGGAGATCCGTGCGGCGGGCTTGTTCATGATCGGGTCCATGCGATGAGGGCAGCGGCCTTGGCCGGGTACACGCTACGATTCTACCCTTGCCCCGTGAGTACCGCTGAAATGAGTGTCCCAACCCTGTACGTCGTCGCCACCCCGATCGGCAACCTGGCCGATCTGAGCCCGCGCGCGCAGGAGGTGCTGCGTTCGGTGGCGGCCATCTGTGCCGAGGACACCCGTCGCAGCGGCCAGCTGCTGTCCCATTTCGGCATCCAGCAGCCGCTGGTGGCCCTGCACGAACACAATGAAGAGGCCCTGGCGCAGCGCCTGGTTTCGCGCCTGCAGGCCGGCGAGTCGCTGGCACTGGTCAGCGATGCGGGCACCCCGCTGGTCAGCGATCCCGGTTTCCGCCTGGTGCGCGCCGCGCGTGCGGCGGGTATCAAGGTCAGCCCGGTTCCCGGCGCCTGCGCCGCCATCGCCGCACTGAGCGTGGCCGGCCTGCCCAGCGACCGTTTCAGTTTCGAGGGCTTCCTGCCGGCCAAGGCCAGCGGCCGCCGCGACCGGCTGCTGGCGCTGGCCGGCGAAGTGCGCACGATGGTGTTCTACGAATCCTCGCATCGCATTGCCGAATCGCTGGCCGACATGGCGGCGATCTTCGGTGGCGAGCGCCCGGCGGTGCTGGCCCGCGAGCTGACCAAGCTGTTCGAGACCGTGCTCGATGGCGACCTGGCCGGCTTGTTGGCCAGGGTCGAGGCCGACGACAACCAGCGCAAGGGCGAGTTCGTGGTGATGGTGCAGGGTGCTGGCGACGACGAGGAGGCGCAGCTGGTGCACGGCCGCCGTGTGTATGCCAAATTGAGCGAGCATCTGCCGCCGTCGACCGCCGCCAAGCTGGCCGCCGAGTTGACCGGCGCGCCGCGCAAGGCGTTGTACGGCAGTTGATGGATCGTGCGGACCAAGGTCCGCACCCACCAAAGCGGACTCCGCACCCACCAGAGCAGCGGAATCGGTAGATCCACGCCATGCGTGGATGGATGAACCGGACGCCGCGATCAGCACGGCAGGAAGGGCGTGCGTACGCTAGAATACGCGCTGGCGGAGCCGGCCAGACAGTCGCGTCATCCCTTCGGGGGTGCCGAGGAAAGTCCGGGCTCCATAGGGCAAGGTGCCAGGTAACGCCTGGGCGGCGCAAGCCGACGGAAAGTGCAACAGAAAGATACCGCCTACGTCTTCTTCGGAAGGCCGGTAAGGGTGAAATGGTGCGGTAAGAGCGCACCGCGAGTCTGGCAACAGACCGGCACGGCAAACCCCACCTGGAGCAAGACCAAATAGGGATCCTTTGGCGCGGCCCGCGTTGGATCCGGGTAGGTTGCTTGAGCGTTGCGGTGACGTAACGCCTAGAGGAATGACTGTCCACGACAGAACCCGGCTTATCGGCCGGCTCCGCCTCCTTCTTCTTCCACGCATGGCGTGGATCTACCGTGATTGCGGGGCCGCATTCCTTTCCGGAGGAAAGGAACCCGGCCCCATGCCCTGATCAGCCCGGCGTACGGTACTGCCCGGCGGAAATGAACTGCGAGAAGCGCTCGCACCACACCACCACCGTGGTGTAGTCGTCCACATCCACGTTCGCGGGCACCTCCACCAGGAAGCGATTGAAGGTCTTCACCTCGCCGATGCGCTGGGCCTGCGCCTTGATCTTCAGGAAGTCGGCCTTGTTGTCGACGAAACCGCGGGCCAGGTAGACCTTGTAGTCCGGGCCCGGACCCATCTTTCCGTCGAAGGCGACCTGGGTAGCGCTGACGCTGACCTTGCCTTCGGCCCAGTGCACCGCGTCGCTGCCTTTGAGATCGCGGCGGAAGGTGGTGCGGTAGGTGGCGTCTTTCATGGCGGCCTGCACTTGCGCGACCGGCGGGTCATCGGGGGCGATCAGGATGGGCAGGAGGTAAACGCCCAGGCCGAAGCCAAGGCCGAAGGTGAGCAGGTGGGTGGCGAGCAGGATCAGGATGCGGCGCATGGGGCCTCCGTGTAGTGGTGGTCGATCGCGCGGCGTGGTGCCGGGCGCGACCACCCTGGGAGGTCAGGGCCGACATTTATAGACACAGTGCCGAATGCGAAAAGGGCACAGTGGGCGGACCGCGATGCTGGAGCCCCTGCGGCGCGGGCGGATCACGGTCGCGGTTGGAACCTGAATGACGTTTCAGGCATGTTGCGATGACGAATGCCGCCGCGTGGATCGCGACAACGTGGCCGGCACTACGGGGTCAGAAAATGACGCGGCTCTGTCCGTTGGGTGCACCCTGCGGCCCGAAGCGGCGTTCGTGGATTTCGCCGTGGCCGTCGGCGTCGATCAGCAGCACGGTGCTGGCGCGTGTGCCGTAATCGTCGCCGCGGATGAAGGCCGGGCTGAGCCAGCGCTCGCGCTCCAGGCCGATGCCGGTGTCGGGCAGGTCGCTGTCGGCGGGGCGGTGTTCGTCGGCGAGGGCGTTCCAGAGCGGGGTCAGATCCCTTTCCCCTTGGGAAAGGGATCTGACCCCGTCTTCCTGCAGCCACGCCGACAGCGCGGCCATCAACCGCCGGGTCTTCGGCCACGGTGCGTCCAGCGCACCATTGGACATGCCGTGCACGCCCGGGCCGAGGGTCTGCCGCTCGGCGGGGTGGTTGCCCAGGTACTCCAGGCTGTCGCCATCGGCCAGCAGGAGATTGAACGGGGCATAGGCGCCGGCCACGGTCGCCAGTCGCTCGATATGCACGGCAGCCGGGTCGCGGCCGCGCAGGAAGTCGGCCACCAGCGCGCCCCGCGACGGGCCGGTCTGGGCAGCCAGCGGGTCGCGGACGTTGGTGACCACCGCCATCCGGCCCGAGGCGCCGACCCCGGCCCAGCCACCGCCGGAGCGCAGATCGCGTCCGCCGATGACGGAGGTCTCATCCTGCCAGGGGGCCAGCGCCGCCGTCGGGCGGGCGTGGAACTCATCACGGTTGCCGGTCATCACCAGCCGCCAGCGCGGATGGTGCATCCAGCCAAGAGCGAGCAGGCACATGGGCTCATTGTGCACGGTTTGCGCAGTCTGGCGCCGTTTCTGGCCCGTTCCGGATGAATGCGCGGCCGATGTTTCACGCCCCGTCCACGCCCCTGAACTTCCGTTCAATCTCAAAAATTGAGACGGATCAGCAACTTGTGGATAAGCCTTGAACAATTCTCTAAAGGTTGTTGCAAGCCATTGATGCGGCTGGCGATTTCCCTGCGGAAAAGTTGTTGACAACCCTTGGGCCGCTGCTAAGGTGGGCATCAGAGGGAAATCCGGGTGTTTTGTGGGTTTTCGTGGTTCAATGTTTCACCGGGCGAAGGACAAGGTGCAGGCGTCGTGTTCCAGGGCGAGACGGCCATCACAGTTGACGACAAAGGGCGCATGGCGGTTCCCACCGCTTATCGCGACCTCGTCGCGCGCGCCAGCAACAACCGTCTCGTGTTGACCTACAACCCGTTCGAAGCCGGCTGCCTGTGGCTGTACGCAGAGTCGGAATGGGAGCGGGTCCGCGACGATGTGATGTCCAAGCCCAACACCCAGCGCGTCGTGCGCCTGTTGCAGCAGAAGCTGGTCGGCTCGGCCGCCCATCTGGAGCTGGACGGCAACGGTCGCATCAGCATCCCCGCCAGCCACCGCGGTGCGGTGGGCATTGAAAAGAAGGCGGTATTGCTCGGTATGGGCGACAAGTTCGAATTGTGGAGCGAGCAGGCGCATCGGGCCCTGATCCAGCAGACGTTGTCTGACGAGGATCTGGGTGATGGGTTGCTCGACCTGAAGTTGTGAGCCGGGGTGCCCGGATGCGCCCAGAAGCGCAGGCCGGTCACCTTCCGGTGTCGCAGTCGCCGGCGGTGCATCTGCCGGTCCTGTACACCCAGGTCCTTGAAGGCCTGAGGGTGATCGAAAACGGACGTTATCTGGATGGCACGTTCGGTCGTGGCGGTCATGCACGTGGCGTGCTTACCCAGCTCGGTCCCGAGGGGCGCCTGCTGGTCATGGACAAGGATCCGGAAGCCATCGCCGTTGCCGAGCGCGATTTCGCGCCGGACCCGCGCGTGTCCATCTTCCGTGGCAGCTTCGCCCAGCTGCTGCAGTGGGATGCGACGGCTGAGGGCCTGGACGGCGTGCTGTTCGACCTCGGCGTGTCCTCGCCGCAGCTGGATGTGGCCGAACGTGGTTTCAGCTTCGGCAAGGACGGCCCGCTGGACATGCGCATGGATCCGGACAGTGGTGAAAGTGCCGCGCAGTGGATCAACCGCGTTGAAGAGCGCGAGATCGCCGATGTGCTGTGGACCTACGGCGAAGAGCGGCAGAGCCGGCGCATCGCCCGCGCCATCGTGGCCCGCCGCGAGAAGCAGCCGTTCTCGCGTACCGCCGAGCTGGCCGAGCTGATCGCCTCGGTGATGCCGCGTGGCAAAGACAAGATCCACCCCGCCACGCGCAGCTTCCAGGCCATCCGCATCCACATCAACCGCGAGCTGGCCGATCTGGAAGCCGGGCTGGATGCGGCGGTGGAGCGGCTCAAGCCCGGTGGCCGCCTGGCGATCATCAGCTTCCACTCGCTGGAAGATCGCATCGTCAAGCAGTACATGAACCGCCTGGCCAAGGCGCCGCCGGCCAACCGCCGCCTGCCCGAGGCGGCGGTGTTCGTGCCGACCCTGCATCTGATCGGCGGGGCCATCAAGGCCACCGACGAAGAACTGGCGGCCAACCCGCGTGCCCGCAGCGCCGTGCTGCGCGTGGCACAGAAGCGGGAGGCCGACGCATGAGCCGGCTGCTGCTGATCATCCTGCTGGCCTGCACCGTGGCCTCGGCGATCGGCGTCGTGTTCGTGCGTCACCGCCATCGGCAGACGTTCATCGAGCTCTCGCGCGCTGAACGCAAGCGCGATGACATCAATCTCGAATTCGGCCGCCTGCAGCTGGAACAGGCGACCCTGGCCGAAGCCAACCGCGTGGACCGCATCGCCCGCGAGAAGCTGGGCATGAAGTTCCCCGAGGCCGCCGACATCGTGGTGGTGCGGCCATGAGCAAGACCGGCCGCAACCGCCCGCGCAATGCCTTCAACCTGCGCCAGCGCCTGCGCTGGGTGGCGCTGGCGCTCGGCCTGTGCTCGGTGTCGCTGGTTGGCCGTGCGGCTTACGTGCAGATCATCAACAGCGATTTCTACCAGCGCCAGGGCGAGGCCCGTTACCTGCGCGAGCTGCCGATCAAGACCTCGCGCGGCATGATCACCGACCGCAACGGCGAGCCGCTGGCGGTGTCCACGCCGGTCGCCTCGATCTGGGTCAACCCGCAGGACCTGCTGCGTTCGCCCGAGCGCATCCCGGAGCTGGCCCAGGCGGTCGGCATGTCGGTGGATGAGCTGAGCAGCCGCCTGTCGCAGAAGTCGGACAAGGAATTCATGTACCTGCGCCGCCGGATCAATCCGGACGAGGCAGAGAAGGTGGTCGCGCTGAAGATTCCGGGCGTGGCCGCGCAGCGCGAGTTCCGCCGCTTCTACCCGCAGGGCGAAGCGATGGCACACGTGCTGGGCTTCACCAACATCGACGACCGCGGCCAGGAAGGCCTGGAGCTGGCGTTCGACGAATGGCTGCGCGGCAAGGCCGGTGCCAAGCGGGTGATCCGCAACCGCAAGGGCGAGACGGTCGAGAGCGATCTGCTGCGCGCCGCCGAACCGGGCAAGGACCTGACCCTCAGCATCGATCGCCGCATCCAGTACCTGGCCTTCAAGGAACTGCGCAACGCGCTGGTGGCCAACAAGGCAGCCGGCGGTTCGATGGTGATCATGGACGTGACCACCGGCGAGATCCTGGCCATGGTCAACCTGCCGACCTACAACCCGAATTCGCTGACCGGCGCGCTCCCCGATACGCGCCGAAACCGTGCGGTGACCGACCTGGTCGAGCCGGGTTCGACGATGAAGCCGCTGACCATCGCCACCGCGCTGCAGGCCGGTGCGGTGACCAAGGACACCATCATCGACACCAACCCGGGTTACATGACCCTGGGTCGTTTCACCATCCGCGACGTGCCGCGCAACAACGGTGTGCTGAACGTGACCGGCGTGATCACCCGCAGCTCGAACGTGGGTGCAGCCAAGGTCGCGGCGAAGATGCCGGACCAGACCTTCTATGACGGCGTGCGCCGCTTCGGCTATGGCTCGGCGCCGCACAGCGGTTTCCCGGGTGAATCGGCCGGTGTGGTGATGCGTCCGGCACGCTGGTCGGGCACCACCAAGACCACGATGTCCTATGGCTACGGCCTGTCGGTCACGCCGCTGCAGATCGCCACGGCGTACTCGGCGCTGGCCAACGGCGGCAAGTTGATCGCGCCGACCTTCGTCAAGGGCCAGCGCAACGAAGGCCAGCAGATCATCGACGAGAACGTCGCCCGGCAGGTGGTGGCGATGATGGAAACGGTGGTCACCCAGGGCGGCGCCAAGCAGGCGGCGGTGCTGGGTTACCGCGTGGCCGGTAAGACAGGCACCGCGCGCAAGGCCGGCCCGGGCGGCTATGAGCGCGGCCATTACAACGCGCTGTTCGCCGGCGTGGTGCCGGCCACCAACCCGCGTTTCGCCACCGTCATCGTCATCAACGACCCGCAGGCCGGCAAGTTCTACGGCGGCCTGGTGTCGGCGCCGGTCTATCACAACGTGATGGAAGGCACCCTGCGCCTGATGGACGTGCCGCTGGACGACCTGCAGTCGTGGCTGGCCGCACAGCAGTCGGGCAAGGTCGGCCATTCGGCCTCGATCCTGCCGGCGCCGCCGGCCGAGACCGCACTGCCGGTCGATGCTGCTGCCGAATTCGACGCTGCGCTGCCGAGCGCGCAAGCCCAGACGCCGCCCGCTACGGGAGGCACGCAATGAGTCCTTCGATGTTGCTTTCGCAGTTGCTTCCGGACGTGGCCCTGGCGGGCCATGACCCCGTTCTGACCGGCCTGGTGCTGGACAGCCGTGCCGTGCGCCCCGGCAATGCCTTCGTTGCTATCGCCGGTTTTGGCGCGCATGGCCTGGGCTTTGTCGAGCAGGCGCGCGCCGCGGGGGCCAGTGCCATCCTGTTCGAACCGCCGGCACCTGCCGAGCTGCCGGCACCGGCCGATGCGATCGCCGTGCCGGGGCTGCGCGCGCGCATGGGCGCGATGGCCGACCAGTTCCATGGCGCACCGTCGCGCGCGATGGCGATGGTGGGCGTGACCGGCACCAACGGCAAGACCTCCACCGTGCAGCTGCTGGCCCAGGCCTGGCACCTGCTCGGAACGCCCAGTGGCAGTATCGGCACGCTGGGCGCCGGACTTTATGGCTCGGTCGAACCGACCGGCTTCACCACGCCGCTGGTGCTGCAGATGCATGCGCTGCTGGCGCAGCTGCGCGACGCCGGTGCGCGCGCGGTGGCAATGGAAGTCAGCTCGCACGCGCTGGACCAGGGCCGCGTGGATGCCGTGCACTACGACGTGGCGGTGTTCACCAACCTCACCCGCGACCATCTGGATTACCACGGTGACATGGCCAGCTACGGCGCGGCCAAGGCGCGGCTGTTCCATCGTCCGGGCCTGAAGGCTGCCGTGATCAATCTTGACGACGCGTTCGGTCGCCAGCTGTTCGCCGGCCTGCCGGCGGGCGTGCAGCCGGTCGGCCTGAGCTCGCGCGGTGCCAGCGACGCCAGCGTGCGCGCCGAGGCGCTGCAGCTGGACGGCCGTGGCATTGCCTTCGAGCTGGTCATCGACGGCCAGCGCACGGCGGTGCAGTCGCCGCTGCTGGGCCGCTTCAACGTGGACAACCTGCTGGCGGTGGCCGGAACCCTGCATGCGCAGGGCCAGCCGCTGCCGCGCATCGCCGAAGTGCTGTCGGCGCTGCAGCCGATCCGCGGCCGCATGAACCGCCTGGGCGGCGAAGACGGCCTGCCGACCGTGGTGGTCGATTACGCACATACCCCGGATGCGCTGGAACAGGCGCTGGACAGCCTGCAGGGCCACCTGCACGGCGCGCTGTTCTGCGTGTTCGGCTGCGGTGGCGAGCGCGATACCGGCAAGCGCCCGCAGATGGCGGCGATCGCCGAGCGCCTTGCCAACCAGGTCATCGTCACCGACGACAACCCGCGTGGCGAGGATGGCGACGTGATCGTGGCCGACATCCTGGCCGGCTTCCAGAACGCCGATGCCGTGACCGTGCAGCGCAGCCGCGCGCGTGCGATCGGCCTGGCGGTGAAGCGTGCCGGCGCCGGCGACATCATCCTGATCGCCGGCAAGGGCCACGAGCCGTACCAGGAAGTGAATGGCGTGCGCCATGACTTCGACGACACCGAAGTGGCCGCTGCCGCACTGGCTGCCAAGACCGGTGTCCTGGCTGCGCAGGCCGGGGAGGGCATCGCATGAAGCGCACCCTGCTTTCGCTGATCGCGCACTGGGCCGGCGGCGAGATCCATGGCGATGACGTGGCCATCGATGCGGTCAGCAATGACACCCGCAACCTGGGCCCGGGCAGCCTGTATGTGGCGCTGCGCGGCGAGCGCTTCGACGGCCATGACTTCGCCGCCGACGCGCAGGCGCGCGGTGCCAGTGCACTGCTGGTCGAGCGCCTGCTGCCGATCGAACTGCCGCAGGTGCTGGTGGCCGACAGCGAACTGGCACTGGCGAAGATCGCCACCGGCATGCAGCGTGACCGCGGTACCGAGGTGTTCGCGGTCACCGGCAGCAATGGCAAGACCAGCGTGAAGAGCCTGCTGCTGTCGATCCTGCAGCAGGTGGCCCAGCAGGCGCACAGGGTGGTCTATGCCAACCCGGGCAACCGCAACAACGAGATCGGCCTGCCGCTGGCAGTGATCGATGCGCCGGAAGATGCCGACTACGCCGTCTACGAGATGGGTGCTGGCAAGCCGGGCGACATCGCCTACCTGACCGACATCGCCCGCCCGCGGTATGCACTGGTCAACAACATCGCTCCGGCACACCTGGAACGCATGGGCAGCCTGCTCGGCGTGGCGGTGACCAAGGGCGCGATCTATGCCGCGCTGCCGGCCGATGGCGTTGCGGTGATCAATGCCGACGATGCCTATGGCCGCTGGTTCGAACAGCATTTCATCAGCACTCCGGCGCGCTGCCGCGTACTGCGCTACGGCCTGGAACACTCGGCGGACGTGACCGCGCGCGATATCCGCGCCGGTGCGCAGGGCAGCCAGTTCACCCTGGTCGCACCGACCGGCGAAGCCCGCGTGGTGCTGGGCCTGCCGGGGCGCCACAACGTCAGCAACGCGCTGGCCGCTGCCAGCCTGGCGTTGGCCGCTGGTGTCGACCTGGCGCTGATTGCCGCTGGCCTGGCCGAAGCGCAGCCGGTGCCGGGTCGCCAGATTGCCCATCAGCTGCGCAACGGCGCGGTGCTGGTGGACGACAGCTACAACGCCAACCCCGGTTCGCTGGCGGCGGCCATCGATGCGCTGGCCGCTGCCCCGGAAGAGGGCTGGCTGGTGCTGGGCGACATGCGCGAGCTGGGCCAGGATGCCGAGGCGCTGCATGCGCAGGCCGGACTCCGCGCGCGCGCCGCTGGCCTGAAGCGCCTGTATGCGCTGGGTCCGCTCAGCGCCGCTGCTGCCGCCGCCTTCGGTGCCGGTGGTCGCCATTTCGCTACCCATGGTGCGCTGTCACAGGCGCTGCAGGATGAGTTGCACGCTGGTGTGCGCTGCCTGGTCAAGGGTTCCCGTGGCAGTGCCATGGACCTGATCGTCAAAGCGCTGCTGGCGCAAGGAGAGGAATCCCCGCATGTTGTATGAACTGGCTCGATGGTTGCAGCAGTTGGAGAGCCTGTTCGGGCTGTTCAACTACCAGACGTTCCGCGCCATCCTCGCCGCGCTGACGGCCCTGTTCCTGTCGCTGTGGCTCGGCCCGGCGATGATCCGCAAGCTTGCCCAGTTCAAGGGCGGCCAGCCGATCCGCAAGGACGGTCCGCAGACCCATTTCTCCAAGGCCGGCACGCCGACCATGGGTGGTTCGCTGATCCTGCTCACCATCACCCTGTCGGTGCTGATGTGGGCCGACCTGCGCAACCGCTACGTGTGGCTGGTGCTGGCGGTGATGCTGTGCTTCGGCGCCATCGGTTGGTATGACGACTGGATCAAGATCGTCCGCCGCGACCCGAACGGCCTGAAGTCGCGCTGGAAGTACCTGCTGCAGTCGATCTTCGGCCTGGCCGCGGGCCTGTTCCTGTTCTACACCGCCGACGTGCCGGCGGCGCTGACCTTCTACATCCCGATGTTCAAGTCGATTGCATTGCCGCTGGCCGGCATCGGCTTCGTGGCCATCGCCTACTTCTGGATCGTCGGCTTCTCCAACGCGGTGAACCTGACCGACGGCCTGGACGGCCTGGCGATCATGCCGACCGTGCTGGTGGCCTGCGCGCTGGGCGTGTTCGCCTACGCCTCGGGCAACGTGGTGTTCGCCAACTACCTGCAGATCCCGCAGATTCCGGGCGCCGGCGAGCTGGTCATCATCTGCGCGGCCATCGCCGGTGCGGGCCTGGGCTTCCTGTGGTTCAACACCTATCCGGCCATGGTGTTCATGGGCGACATCGGCGCGCTGGCGCTGGGCGCAGTACTGGGCACGATCGCGGTGATCACCCGCCAGGAGCTGGTGCTGGTGATCATGGGCGGCGTGTTCGTCGTCGAAACGCTGTCGGTGATGATCCAGGTCGCTTCGTTCAAGCTGACCGGCAAGCGCGTGTTCCGCATGGCGCCGATCCACCACCATTTCGAACTGAAGGGCTGGCCGGAGCCGCGCGTGATCGTGCGCTTCTGGATCATCTCCGTCGTGCTCGTGCTGATCGGCCTGGCCACGTTGAAGGTGCGCTGAGATGAACGACCTGTCCCGCCAGGCAACACGCCTTGAAGCCATCGAAGGCAGCTACGACAAGTGGCTGCTGGGCGCGATCATCGCGCTCACCGGTGTCGGCGTGGTGATGGTGGCGTCCAGCTCGATCGCACTGATGAGCAGCCCGTTCTACTACCTCAACCGCCACCTGATCTTCCTGGCGGTGGGCATCGTGCTGGCGGTCATTGCCGCCCGCACCGAGCTGAAGTCGATCGAGCAGTACAACCAGATGCTGCTGCTGGGCTGCTTCGTGCTGCTGCTGGCGGTGTTCGCGCCGGGCCTGGGCAGCACGGTCAACGGTGCGCGCCGCTGGATCAACCTGGGCATTTCCAAGTTCCAGACGGTCGAAGCGGTGAAGGTGCTCTACATCGTCTGGCTGTCCAGCTACCTGGTGCGCTTCCGCGACGAGGTCAACGCGACCTGGCCGGCGATGCTCAAGCCACTGGGCGTGGCCGGTGCGCTGGTGGTGCTGCTGCTGCTGCAGCCGGACTTCGGTTCGTCGACCCTGCTGCTGGCGATCACCGCCGGCATGCTGGTGCTGGGTGGGGTGAACATGCCACGCATGTCGATGCCGGTGATCATCGGCCTGGTCGGCATGAGCGCGCTGGCGATCATCGAGCCGTACCGCATGCGCCGCATCACCTCCTTCCTGGACCCGTGGGCCGACCAGCAGGGCGACGGCTACCAGCTGTCCAACGCGCTGATGGCGGTCGGCCGTGGTGAATGGACCGGCGTCGGCCTGGGCAACTCCGTGCAGAAGCTCTACTACCTGCCGGAAGCACATACCGACTTCATTTTCTCGGTCACTGCCGAGGAGTTCGGCTTCCTGGGTACCTGCGTGATCGTGGCGCTGTACGCGCTGCTGGTCGGCCGCACCTTCTGGCTGGGCATGCGCTGCGTGGAAATGAAGCGCCACTTCTCCGGTTACATCGCGTTCGGCATCGGCCTGTGGATCAGCATGCAGACCTTCGTCTCGATCGGCGTGAACCTGGGCATCCTGCCGACCAAGGGCCTGACCCTGCCGCTGATCTCGTCCGGCGGTTCGTCGGTGCTGATGACCTGCGTGGCGATGGGCCTGCTGCTGCGCGTGTCGTATGAACTCAAGCGTGCCGAGCGCCGCCAGGCCGTGCGCATCGGTGGCGCCGAAGACGCCGCTGCCGGGCCGATGGACGAGCCCGGCGCTGCGGTGGGCACCGGCGTGCCGAAGAGTGCCGAGCCTGCCGCATCCGCATCCGCATCCGCATCCGCTGCAGCGAACGCCGCACGTGGCACCAGCCGCCTGCAGTCACGCATCGAACCGACCTTCGGGAGGCTGTCATGAGCGCAGCCAACCATAGCGAGCGGCCGGTGATGATCCTGGCCGGTGGCACCGGCGGCCATATCTTCCCCGGCCTGGCTGTGGCACGTGTGCTGCGCCAGCGCGGCGTGCCGGTGACCTGGATGGGCGCCGACGGCGCGATGGAAACCCGCCTGGTGCCGCAGCACGACATTGCCATCGATACGCTGGCCATCACCGGGCTGCGCGGCAAGGGCAAGCTGGCCCTGTTGGCCGCACCGTGGCGGCTGATGCGTGCGCTGCGGGCTGCGGGGATGATCATCCGCAAGCGCCAGCCGCGTGCGGTGGTCGCGTTTGGTGGCTTCGCCTCCGGCCCCGGTGGCATGGCCACGCGCCTGCATGGCCTGCCGCTGATCGTGCATGAGCAGAACCGTGCACCGGGCCTGACCAACCGTATCCTGTCGCGCTATGCGCGCCGCCTGCTGACCGGTTTCCCGGGCACCTTCGCCAAGCGCGAGGAGTTCGTCGGCAACCCGGTGCGTGCCGAGATCGCCGCCATCGCGCCGCCGGAACGCCGCTTCGCCGACCGTCACGGTCCGCTGCGCGTGCTGGTGGTGGGCGGCAGCCAGGGTGCACGTGCGCTCAACACCGGCGTGCCCCAGGCGATTGCCGCGCTGGGCACCGACGTGCCGGTGCAGGTGCGCCACCAGTGCGGCGAGAAAATGCATGCCGAAGCGGTCGAGGCTTACGCCAAGGCGGGTGTGCAGGCGGAAATCACGCCGTTCATCGCGGACATGGCCGAGGCCTTTGCCTGGGCCGACCTGGTCGTATGCCGCTCCGGCGCGTCCACGCTGGCCGAGCTGTGCGCGGCCGGTGTCGGCAGCGTGCTGGTGCCATTCCCTGCCGCCGTTGACGATCACCAGACCCGCAATGCGGAGTACCTGGTCGAGCGTGGCGCGGCGGTTTTGCTGAAGCAGGACGGAACGCTGGCCGACGGCATTGCCGCACTGCTGCGCGATCTGTCCGAAAATCCCGCCCGCCGCATGCAGATGGCGCAAGCCGCGCGTGCCCTGGCCAAGGTCGATGCCGCCGAGCGCATCGCCGATATCATTCTCGAGGAAGCTGTATGAAGAAGGCATGCCACCGCGCCTGCCCTGCGCGAGGCCGCGCATGATCCGTCGCCTGCACGACACCAACGACCTGGTGCGCGCGTTCCCGCGCGTGCATTTCGTCGGCATCGGCGGCACCGGCATGAGCGGTATCGCCGAAGTGATGCTGACGCTGGGCTATGAAGTGTCCGGCTCGGACAACGCCGACAACGTGGCGACCCGCCGCCTGGCCAGCCTGGGTGCGCGCATCATGCGCGGCCACTCCGCGGCCAACGTGCTGGGCACCGACTGCGTGGTGGTCTCCAGTGCCATCCGCGAAGACAACCCGGAACTGATGGAAGCGCGCAGCCAGCGCATTCCGATCATGCCGCGTGCGGCGATGCTGGCCGAGCTGATGCGCTTCCGCCGCGGCATCGCCGTGGCCGGTACCCATGGCAAGACCACCACCACCAGCCTGACCGCTGCGGTGCTGAGCGAAGGTGGCCTGGACCCGACCTTCGTGATCGGTGGCCAGCTGCTGGCCGCCGGTGCCAACGCCAAGCTGGGCGGTGGGCAGTGGCTGGTGGCCGAGGCCGACGAAAGCGATGGCAGCTTCCTGCGCCTGAACCCGCTGATGTCGATCATCACGAACATTGATGCCGACCACCTGGAAAACTACGGCAACGACTTCGCCCGCGTGCAGGCGGCGTTCGCCGAGTTCCTGCAGCGCCTGCCGTTCTATGGCCTGGCGGTGCTGTGCATCGACGATCCGGAAGTGGCGGCACTGGCTGCCAAGACCCCGCGCCACGTGATGAGCTACGGCATGAGCCCGCAGGCCGACGTACGCGCCGAGAACGTGGTGCAGGAAGGTTCGCGCATGCGTTTCACCCTGCGCCTGCCGCAGGGCACCAGCCAGGAAGTGGTGCTGGCGCTGCCGGGCAAGCACAACGTACTCAATGCGCTGGCCGCCGCTGCGGTGGGCTGGCAGCTGGGCGTGGCACCGGATGCCATCGCACGCGCGCTGGAAGGGTTTGCCGGTGTCGGCCGTCGCTTCAACGATCTGGGCGAGGTGACCACCGCCAGCGGCGCCAAGGTCCGCATCATCGACGACTACGGCCATCACCCGAGTGAGCTGGAAGCGGTGTTCGCCGCCGCCCGTGGTGGCTGGGCCGACAAGCGCCTGGTGGTGGCCTTCCAGCCGCACCGCTACAGCCGTACCCGCGACCAGTTCGACAAGTTCGCCGCAGTGTTGTCCAGCGTCGATGCGCTGGTGCTGAGCGAGGTCTACCCGGCCGGCGAGGAACCGATTGCCGGTGCCGACTCGCATGCGCTGGCCCGTGCCATCCGCGCGCGCGGCCGCAGCGAGCCGGTGGTGGTGGGCAAGGCTGCCGAGCTGGCCAGCGTGTTGCCCGACGTGCTGCAGGACGGTGACCTGCTGTTGATGATGGGCGCCGGTGACATCGGTGCCGTGGCCACCCATATCGCGGTGGAAGGTTTCAAGGGGGAGGGCCAGGCGTGAGCACGCTGACCTTCCCGCCGCTGCGCGTGACCGACCCGGCCGGGTTCGGCCGCGTCGCCGTGCTGCTCGGCGGCAGTTCCAGCGAACGCGAGGTGTCGCTGGACTCAGGCCGCAATGTGCTCGAAGCCCTGCAGTCGCGTGGCGTCGATGCGTTCGCGGTGGACGGCATTCCGGCGCTGGCAAAGGCGCTCGCCGCTGGTGGCATCGACCGCGTGTTCAACATCCTGCACGGCCACAACGGTGGCGGCGAGGACGGCATCGTGCAGGGCCTGATGGACGCCTTCGGCGTGCCGTATACCGGCTCCAACGTGCTGGGTTCGGCGCTGAGCATGGACAAGATCCGCACCAAGCAGGTGTGGCTGTCGCTGGGCCTGCCGACGCCGCAGTACCGCAAGGTCACTGCCGAAGACGTGCACGCCAATGCCGCCGGACTCGGCCTGCCGGTGGTGGTGAAGCCGGCCAACGAAGGCTCCAGCGTGGGCATCAGCCGGGTCACCGATGACGCCGGCCTGGACGAAGCGGTGGCCCTGGCCGCGCGCTACGACGGCCAGCTGCTGATGGAGCAGATGGTGGTCGGCGACGAACTGACCGTGGCCATCCTCGGCGACGTCGCATTGCCGTCGATCCGCATCGTGCCCAAGGGCCAGTGGTACGACTACAACGCCAAGTACATCGCCGAAGACACCCAGTACCTGTGCCCGGGCCTGGACGGTGACGACGAAGAAGAGATCCGCCGCATCGCGCTGGCCGCGTTCCGCGCCGCTGGCTGCCGCGGCTGGGGCCGCGTGGACGTGATGCGCGATCGTGCCAGCGGGCGTTTCTTCCTGCTGGAAGTGAACACCGCGCCGGGCATGACCAGCCATTCGCTGGTGCCCAAGGCGGCCCGCCAGGCCGGCATCGGTTTCGAGGAACTGGTGTGGCGCGTGCTGGAACAGACCCTGGAGGCCTCGCACGCATGAACGCGGTGCTGCGCATCTTCGTCTGGCTGTTGGCGCTGTCGGTGGTTGCACTGCCGGTGGTGGCCGTTGTCAATGGCTGGGTCGGCGCCGAGCGCTGGCCGCTGGCGAAGCTGCGCGTGCATGGTGAGTTCAAGCGGGTGCCGGCCGAACAGCTGCAGCAGGTGCTGCTGCCGTATGCGCGCGCTGGCTTCTTCGCGGTCAAGCTGCAGGACGCGCAGGACGCCCTGGAAAAGCTGCCGTGGGTGGAAAGCGCGCAGGTCCGCAAACAGTGGCCGGACGTGCTGGAAGTGACGCTGGTCGAGCACAAGCCGTTCGCGCGCTGGGGTACTGATCGCCTGGTCTCCGAGCAGGGCAAGCTGTTCCCCACGCCGAAGAAACTGTCCGACCTGGCATTGCCCGAACTGGATGGCCCGGACAGCCAGACCGCAGAAGTGATGAAGCTGTACAGCGACTCGCGTGCATTGTTCGCACCGGCCGGCGTCGATGTGCGCCGGGTGACGATGGACGCACGCGGCAGCTGGTCGCTGGTGCTGAGCAACGGCACCGAAGTGGTGGTCGGCCGCGACGACGCGCGCTCGCGCATGCAGCGCTTCGTCAAGGTGCTGCCGCAGCTCAACCGCCAGGACGCGCCGATCGAGCGCGCCGACCTCCGTTACACCAATGGTTTCACGCTGAGCTGGGGTACCCCGGCCACGCCGGCGAAAACGCCGGCGACCCCGGCCAGAAGCACGCAGGAAAGGACATGAATCGCAAGGGTGACAAATCGCTGATCGTTGGCCTGGACATCGGCACCTCCAAGGTGGTGGCGCTGGTGGGCGAGTATTCGCCGGGCAACCCGATCGAAGTGATCGGCATCGGCTCGCACGAATCGCGCGGGCTGAAGCGTGGCGTGGTGGTGGACATCGAATCGACCGTGCAGTCGATCCAGCGCGCGGTGGAAGAAGCCGAGCTGATGGCCGGCTGCGAGATCCGCTCGGTGTACGCCTCGATCTCCGGCAACCACGTGCAGTGCAAGAACTCGCCGGGCATCGTGCCGATCCGCGACGGCGAAGTGACCTGGGGCGACCTGGATCGCGTGCTCGACGCGGCCAAGGCGGTGGCAATCCCGGCCGACCAGAAGATCCTGCACGCGATCCCGCGTGAGTATGTGCTGGACGATTCGCAGGAAGGCATCCGCAACCCGGTCGGCATGACCGGCGTGCGCCTGGAAGTGCATGCGCACCTGGTGGTGTGCGCGCAGTCGGCCGCGGCCAACATCAGCAAGTGCGTGCAGCGCTGCGGCCTGCAGGTGGACGATCTGGTGCTGTCCTCGCTGGCCTCCAGCGTGGCGGTGCTGACCGCCGACGAGCGCGAGCTGGGCGTGGTGCTGGTCGACATGGGCGCCGGCACCACCGACATCGCCGTGTTCGTGCAGGGTGCGATCTGCCACACCGCCTCGCTGCCGATCGCCGGCGACCACGTGACCAACGACATCGCGCACATGCTGCGTACCCCGACCCCGGAAGCCGAGCAGATCAAGGTGCGCTACGCCTGCGCCCTGGCCCAGCTGGCCACGGCCGAGGAGAGCATCCAGGTACCGTCGGTGGGCGATCGCCCGCCACGCCGCATGCCGCGCCATTCGCTGGCGCAGGCCGTGCAGGGCCGCTACGAGGAAATCTTCGAGATGGTGCAGGCCGAACTGCGCCGTTCCGGCTTCGAGGAACTGGTGCGCGCCGGCATGGTGCTGACCGGTGGTGCTTCGAAGATGGAAGGCGTGGTGGAACTGGCCGAGGAAATGCTGCAGATGCCGGTGCGCGTGGGCATCCCGCAGCACGTCACCGGCCTGGGCGAAGTGGTCGGCAACCCGGTGCACGCCACCGGCGTGGGTCTGCTGCTGATGGGCAGCCAGATCGAGCACCCGCGGCGGCCGTCGCTGCCGACCGGGCGTGCTGGAAGCATGTTCAAGAAACTCAAGACCTGGTTCCGCGGCGAGTTCTGACGCGGAGCCCGTAAACCCGGGCATCGCCCGGGCGTAACACCCGCAGTACCCGCATCACAACGCAACACCGGCAACACACAACCCACACAGCCGCGACGTCGGCATGCAGCAGGACGGCAGGACGCCCGAATGCCCATGCCAGCCAAAGCGGATACAACGAGGACACGGACATGGCGCATTTTGAACTGATCGAAAAGATGGCACCCAATGCGGTGATCAAGGTGGTTGGCGTGGGCGGCGGCGGCGGCAATGCCGTGGCGCACATGGTCAACTCGGCGGTGGATGGCGTGGAATTCATCACCGCCAACACCGATTCGCAGGCCATCAAGAATTGTGGTGCCAAGCTGCAGCTGCAGCTGGGTACCAACGTGACCAAGGGCCTGGGCGCAGGCGCGAACCCGGAAGTCGGCCGCCAGGCCGCGCTGGAAGACCGTGAGCGCATCATGGACGCGCTGCAGGGCGCGGACATGGTGTTCATCACTGCCGGCATGGGCGGTGGCACCGGTACCGGCGCTGCGCCGGTGGTGGCACAGCTGGCCAAGGAAATGGGCATCCTGACCGTGGCCGTGGTCACCAAGCCGTTCCCGTTCGAAGGCCGTCGCCGCATGCAGGTGGCGCTGAAGGGCATCGAGGAACTGAGCCAGCACTGCGACTCGCTGATCACCATCCCGAACGAGAAGCTGATCACCGTGCTGGGCCGCAACGCGACCATGATCCAGGCCTTCCGCGCTGCCAACGACGTGCTGCAGGGCGCCGTGCAGGGCATCGCCGACCTGATCGTGCGTCCGGGCCTGATCAACGTCGACTTCGCCGACGTGCGCACCGTCATGTCCGAAATGGGCCTGGCGATGATGGGTACCGGCACCGCCCGTGGCGATGACCGCGCCCAGGCCGCTGCCGAATCGGCGATCCAGAACCCGCTGCTGGACGATGTGAACCTGGCCGGCGCCAACGGCATCCTGGTCAACATCACCGCCGGTGCAGACTTCACCATGGCCGAGTTCGACGAGATCGGCCGCACCATCGATGGCTTCGCATCCGAAGACGCCACTGTGGTGGTCGGTACCGTGCTGGATCCGGACATGCAGGACGAAGTGCGCGTGACCGTGGTCGCCACCGGCCTGAACCGCGTGTCGGCCAGCAAGACCCAGCGTCCGGGCGAGCGCGCTCCGATCAAGCTGGTCCGCAACGCCACCACCGGGCAGCCGGAGTTCGGTGACTTCGACAACGGTGGCGACGCCGTGTCCAAGGCCGTGGGCGGCATGGGCCTGGGCCTGCGTCGTGCCAGCAGCGACACCGCGGCGGCGTCCGCTCCGTCGGCCCCGGCCGCTTCGGCCCCGGCGGCCGCGGAACTGCCGAACGACTACCTGGACATCCCGGCGTTCCTGCGCCGCCAGGCGGACTAAGCGGGGCGGCCCGGGGTTGTCCTCCCCGGGTTGCGCCACCATGTCCTGAAAACGCGGGCGCCGGGCCAGGATGGGCCCGGCCGCCCTGCTTCACGCGCGTCCTGCCGATGCGCCGGCGTATCCTGCCGGCGGCGTTGCCTGGCGTTTCAGCCAGGGTAGGGGAGCGTGCGTGTTAATCTAATGTGTCACTTCCGGTCCATCCCCCATGATCCAGCAACGCACCCTCAAGAACACGATCCGCGCCACCGGCGTTGGCCTGCACAGTGGTGACAAGGTCTACATGACCCTGCGCCCGGCACCGGTCAACCATGGCATCGTGTTTCGCCGCGTGGACCTGGACCCGGTCGTGGAAGTGCCGGCCAAGGCCGAGCTGGTCACCGAAGTGACCCTGTGCACCGGCCTGACCTGCAACGACGCCAAGATCCAGACCGTCGAACACCTGATGTCGGCGCTGGCCGGCCTGGGTGTGGACAACATCATCGTTGAACTGTCCTCGGCCGAGCTGCCGATCATGGACGGTTCGGCCGGCCCGTTCGTGTTCCTGCTGCAGTCGGCGGGCATCGTGGAACAGGATGCGCCCAAGCGCTTTATCCGCGTGCTGAAGACCGTGGAAGTGACCGAGGGCGACAAAGTGGCCCGCTTCACCCCGTACGAGGGCTACAAGCTGGGCTTCACCATCCAGTTCGACCACCCGATGATCCCGGCCAAGCAGTCGCGCCAGGAAATCGAGTTCTCGACGCTGGCCTACACCAAGGAAATCTCCCGCGCGCGCACCTTCGGTTTCATGCGCGACCTGGAATACATGCGCGAACGCAACCTGGGCCTGGGCGGTTCGATGGACAACGCCATCGTGCTGGACGAGTTCCGCGTGCTGAACGAAGACGGCCTGCGCTACGCCGACGAATTCGTGCGCCACAAGATCCTTGACGCCATCGGCGACCTCTACCTGGCCGGTGGCCAGGTGCTGGGTGCCTACGAAGGCTTCAAGTCCGGCCATGCACTCAACAACAAGCTGGTGCGGGCCCTGATGGCCGACGCCAGCGCCTGGGAATGGGTCAGCTTCGACTCGCCGGCTACCCCGGATCCGGTGGAATATGCCACCCCGGCCTACGCCTGATCCTGTAGGTTGTTGAATTTCAAGAGTAAAACGCCGCCTCTCTGGGCGGCGTCGCTGTTTCCGGCGCCAGCGACGCCTTCAGCATGCTTGAAACGCGTCAAGGCCGGTTCAAGGTCACGGTTTTGTGAACCTGTTGGATCCGAAGCCTGAATTTAACGAAGTTTTAACTCGAATCTAACGACAGGCCCCCGGATGGCAGCTAGGATGCGACCCGGCCCCGAAATGTTTCACGCCGTGGTGACACGCGCGACGGGGAGCGGAGCCGGATGCTCCGTTGCCATCAGGACCGTTTCTTCGGCTTCGAGGGAATGTCCTGCAGGCAAGCCAAGGCGTCGCGTAGCCCTTTGTGCGTGGCGGCTGAAACTGCGTGGGGGCCATTCCGGTTGTCGATCGCTGGGGAGCGTGAGGGAGTGGTGGACGCAGTCTTGATGGTCACCCTGGTGGCCTTCAGCCCGATGGAACGGGCCGCGTCGAGCAACTGGGCTTCGGCAAGCCGCAACTTGGCATGCCAGACCGGGGATTCGACGAGAAAAACGAGGTGTTCCCCGTCCACATTGGCCAGCCGGCAACGGCTGCGCAGAGGTGGCGGCAACTGGGGGCGCAACTGACGGTCCAGCGCGTCGAGCCACAAGGCACGCCGCAGCGGGTTCCCGCTTTTGTCCGCCATCACCGCATCCAGCGCCGGTTTCGGCACTGACGCGGGGCGAACGCTGGATTTCGGCTCAGACATGAAAACTCACTGATGGCATTCAAAAAGATCGTAATCAAAACGCGTGAAGGACAGGCCAAGGCGTCGCCTATCGCGCGTTTGCGGTTCTATTTCGAGGACCGCCCCCGCGCCCTGCTGGGCAGCGTGCTCGGGGTGGGCTGCATTATCGGCCTTGCCGGCGGCATTGGCGCCAGTGCGCTGAATGATTCGCGCCTGCAGGCCAAGGTCGAACGCCAGGACGCGGAGTTGGCCAAGGTCAAGCGCGATGCGCAGACCCAGGTCAACGCGCTGGCTGCCCGTCTCGGCGAACTGCAGGCCCAGGCTACCCGCCTCAACGCCCTCGGCGAACGGCTGACCCAGATGGGCAAGCTGGAAGACGGCGAGTTCGACTTCAACGAGACCCCCGGTCTCGGTGACGGCGACGCCGGCGGCCCGGCCAGCGACATTCCGGTCAAGGACGTCAACGCTGACTTACAGGTGCTGGAGCAGCGCTTCGCTGCTTCAGGCCGCCAGTTGTCGGTGATGGAATCGCTGATGTTCGACCACCAGCTGCAGCAGAACGCCGTGCCGTCGCGCATGCCGATCCGCAACAGCTACGTGACCTCCGGTTTCGGCACCCGTGCCGACCCGTTCGGCCGCGGTGCCGCCACCCACAAGGGCATGGACTTCCACGCCAGGGTCGGTGACCCGGTGATGGCCGTGGCCGAAGGCGTGGTCAGCTTCGCCGGTGTGAAGGGCGGCTACGGCAATGTCGTCGATGTCGACCACGGCAATGGCTATGTCACCCGCTACGCGCACAATTCGCGCCTGGTGGTGAAGGCCGGTGATCTTGTCCGTGCCGGCCAGGAAGTGGCCAAGGCCGGTTCCACCGGCCGCTCGACCGGTGCCCACGTGCACTTCGAGGTGTGGGAAAACGGCAACGTGGTCAACCCGCGCAAGTTCCTCGGCGACGGCGGCAACACGCCGGTCGGCCGGATCCGCCGCGGCTGATCCCCGGGACGGATCCCTTCCGCGCCGCGGAAGGGCTCTGACCCGATGCGGTTGAGGGCTGGGGTCAGAGCCCTTTCGCCACGGCGAAAGGGATCCGGCCCCGCATCCGTGTTTCTTTGCCGAATCCGGGGCGATTGCGACCGGATTGGCGCTTGAAACCTCAGCCGGCCGTCCCAAGCTACAATGGGTGTTGCCATCGACAGGGCGCCAGGCGCCCTGTTTCGTTTGCGGCGGACGGATCCCAAGGGGGAGGCCGGGCGTCGTGTCCATCCAACCCGGTTCCTTCAATGATCAACAGCCTGCTTACCCGCGTATTTGGCAGTCGTAACGAACGACAGCTGCGCCAGCTCAACCGCATCGTCGCCAAGATCAATGCGCTGGAACCGGAGATCGAGAAGCTTTCCGACGAGCAGCTTCAGGCCAAGACGCCGGAGTTCAAGCAGCGCATCGCCGGCGGCGAAGCCCTGGACAAGGTGCTGCCGGAAGCGTTCGCGGTCTGCCGCGAAGCCGGTCGCCGCGTGCTGGGCATGCGCCACTACGACGTGCAGCTGATCGGCGGCATGGTGCTTCACCTGGGCAAGATCGCAGAAATGCGCACCGGTGAAGGCAAGACCTTGGTGGCGACCCTGCCGGTGTACCTCAACGCGCTGGAAGGCAAGGGCGTGCACGTGGTCACCGTGAACGACTACCTGGCCCGCCGCGATGCCGCGCAGATGGGCAAGCTGTACAACTGGCTGGGCCTGAGCGTGGGCGTGGTGTACCCGGGCATGCCGCACAGCGACAAGCGCGAAGCGTACGCGGCCGACATCACCTACGGCACCAACAACGAATTCGGCTTCGACTACCTGCGCGACAACATGGCGCTGTCCAAGGCCGACCGCTACCAGCGCGGCCTGCACTACGCCATCGTCGACGAGGTCGACTCCATCCTGATCGACGAAGCGCGTACCCCGCTGATCATCTCCGGCCCGGCCGATGATTCCCCGGAGCTGTACATCCGCGTCAACCGCGTCGTGCCGCACCTGGTCAAGCAGGAAGCGGAGGACGGCGAGGGTGACTTCTGGGTGGACGAGAAGGGCAAGCAGGTGCACCTGTCCGAAGCGGGCATGGAGCACGCCGAGCAGCTGCTGGTCGAGGCCGGCATCCTCGACGGCGAGACCGAAGGCCTGTACGCGGCGCAGAACCTGACCGTCGTGCACCATCTCAATGCCGCCCTGCGTGCGCACGCGATCTACCAGCGTGACGTGGACTACATCGTGCGCGACGGCGAAGTGGTCATCGTCGACGAATTCACCGGCCGTACCCTGGCCGGCCGCCGCTGGTCCGACGGCCTGCACCAGGCGGTGGAAGCGAAGGAAGGCGTGCCGGTCCAGCGCGAGAACCAGACGCTGGCGAGCATCACCTTCCAGAACCTGTTCCGCATGTACAAGAAGCTGTCCGGCATGACCGGTACGGCCGATACCGAAGCGTTCGAATTCCAGAGCATCTACGGCCTGGAAGTGGTGGTGATCCCGACCAACCGCCCGACCATCCGCAAGGACAGCCCGGACCAGGTGTTCCTCAACCGCAAGGGCAAGTTCAATGCGGTGCTGGCCGACATCGAAGAGTGCGCCAAGCGCGGCCAGCCGGTGCTGGTGGGTACCACCTCGATCGAAACCTCGGAAATGCTGTCCGAGCACCTGAGCAAGGCCGGCGTGAAGCACGAAGTGCTCAACGCCAAGCAGCATGACCGCGAAGCGACCATCGTCGCCAATGCCGGGCGTCCGGCCGCCGTGACCATCGCCACCAACATGGCCGGCCGTGGTACCGACATCGTGCTGGGTGGCTCGCTGGAAGCCGAGATCCACGCTTTGGGCGAGGACGCGACCGACGAGCAGAAGGCCGCAGTCAAGGCCGAATGGCAGAAGCGCCACGATGCAGTGAAGGCCGCGGGCGGCCTGCACATCGTCGGCACCGAGCGGCATGAATCGCGTCGTATCGACAACCAGCTGCGTGGCCGTTCGGGCCGCCAGGGTGACCCGGGTTCGTCCCGCTTCTACCTGTCGCTGGAAGACAACCTGATGCGCATCTTCGCCTCCGACTGGGTGCAGAAGGCCATGCGCATGATGGGCATGAAGGAAGATGACGTCATCGAGGACCGCCTGGTCAGCCGCCAGATCGAGAAGGCGCAGCGCAAGGTCGAGGCCCACAACTTCGACATCCGCAAGAACCTGCTGGACTTCGACGACGTCAACAACGACCAGCGCAAGGTGATCTACGCCCAGCGCGACGAGCTGCTGGATGCCGAGTCGGTGAAGGCAAATGTCGACGGCATCCGCGACGACGTGATCTTCGACATCGTTGCGCGCTTCGTGCCGCCGAACTCGATCGACGAACAGTGGGACCTGCGCGGCCTGGAAGCGACCCTGGAGTCGGACTTCGGCCTGCAGATGTCGCTGACCGACCTGGTCAAGGAACACGAAGAGCTGGACGCCGAGGCCATCGCCACCAAGGTCCAGGAGCGGGTCAACCAGCATTTCGCCGAGAAGGAAGCTGGCCTGGGCGAAGAGACCATGCGTGCGCTGGAGAAGCACGTGATGCTGACCGTGCTGGACCAGAGCTGGAAGGAGCACCTGGCGCGCATGGATTACCTGCGCCAGGGCATCTACCTGCGTGGTTACGCGCAGAAGCAGCCGAAGCAGGAATACAAGAAGGAAGCCTTCGAACTGTTCTCGGACATGCTGGAGAACGTCAAGCGCGAAGTGGTGACCCTGCTGGCCCGCGTGCGCATCCGCAGCGACGAGGAAGTGCAGGCCCTGGAAGCGGCCGAGCGCCAGCAGGCGCAGGCGCGCCTGAGCCAGTCGCAGTTCCAGCACCAGGATGCGGGTGGTTACAGCGCCGACGAGGAAGCCGCGCAGGTCCAAGCCGCGCAGCAGGGTGTGGCCACGCTGCAGCGCGACGAGCCGAAGATCGGCCGCAATGATCCATGCCCGTGCGGCAGTGGCAAGAAGTACAAGCACTGCCACGGCCAGCTGAGCTGATCCCGAAAGGCCCCGCGCAAGCGGGGCCTTTTGTTTTGCAGCGGCGGATCCGGCCCGGATTCGTGATTGCGCTGGCCGCCCTGTTCTGGGCATGCTGGCCCCATGGTTTCCCCCTCCCGATCGATCCATGTCGTGGCCGCCGTCATCACCGACGCCCGTGGCCGCGTGCTGCTCAACCGCCGTACCGAGAACCGCGACATGGCCGGCCTGTGGGAGTTCCCCGGCGGCAAGCGCGAATCCGGCGAGACCTCCGAGCAGGCGCTGGTGCGTGAACTGCGCGAAGAGCTGGGCATCGAGGCTGATGTCGGGCCCTGGCTGATGGATGTGCCGCAGCGCTATCCGGACAAGCACCTGACCCTGGAGGTGCGTCACGTGCGCAGCTGGAAGGGCACCCCGCGCGGGCGCGAAGGCCAGGCGATCACCTGGGTGGCGCAGGACAAGCTGGCCCGCTATTCGATGCCACCGGCCGACCTGCCGGTGGTGGCCGCATTGCGCCAACCGGACTGTTACCTGATCACGCCGGCACCGGCTGACGACACCGCAGGCGTGCAGCAGTGGCACGAGCAGCTGCACCGGGCGGTGGCGGCCGGGCAGAAGCGCATCCAGCTACGCCTGCCGCCGGAACATCCGCAGCGGCAGTCCATGATCGAACAGGCCTTGCGCGCGCATCGCCGCGGCGTGCAATGGCTGCTCAACCGCGACATCGCCTTGGCGCGCACACTGGGCGTGGGCGTGCACCTGGGCAGCGAACAAGTGCTGGCCCTGCAGGAACGGCCCTTGCCGGAAGGGCAGCTGGTCGCCGCGTCCTGCCACGACCTGGAGCAGCTGCAGGCAGCGCAGCGGCTGGGCTGCGACTTCGCGGTGCTCGGCCCGGTGCAGGCCACGGCCAGCCATCCCGAGGCGACGCCACTGGGCTGGGAGGCCTTCGCCGAACTGCGCGCGCAGGTGTCACTGCCGATCTACGCATTGGGCGGGATGGCCGCCGGCCATATCGCCGAAGCGCGTCGCCATGGAGGGCAGGGCATCGCTGCCATCCGTGGGTTGTGGCCGGCGTGATGCCGCTCACGCGGGGTCAGATCCCTGCGCAGCAGTGCTCTGACCCCATGGCCGAGATCCGGGGTCAGCGCCCTTTCCGCTGGAAAGGGCTCCGACCCCTCCCGATCACAACGTGATCCAGAAACACCCGTATTGACGGCGCAGGCCCAGCACCGTCGACGCGCGCGACGCGCTGCCAGGCAGCGTCTGCTCCAGGCGCAGGCCGACCGGATGCCGTGCCGCGGGCGGTCCCGGGTCCGATCCCTGCGCGGCAGGGCTCTGACCCTCGTCCTGCGATTGCGGCAGCGCCTGCGAGGGATACACCGGTACCACGTCCACCAATGGCCGCCGCGCCAGCGATTCCAACTGGCCGAGGATGCGCTGCGCACCGGCATCGGAGACCGCACCCCATAGGTACAGCGAGGACAGCCGGTTCACATCGTTGCTGACGATGCCGGCGCGCAGTGCCTCCACCAGCTCGCTCAGGCGCCGTGGGCAGCGCGCACCCAAGGTGTCGCGCGGCAGGGTGCTGCCGGTGGGCATGGGCGGAGGCAATCGCGACCGGGCGCCGACGCTGTCGCAGGGGCGGTCGGTATACACGCTCTGCCCCTGCGCGTCGGTGCAGCGGTTCAAGCGTGGGGACTGCGCATGGACAACGCCCGAGGCCGAACACAACGCCAGCAGCAACAGCAGGAAGGGAAGCCGGTTCATCGACGCAGGGTAGCGCCGATCGCCGTGGCATGGCGTACTTTCAGCCGTGCAGCAGCTTCAGTACCGAGGTGGTCGGCCTGGCCAGGTTCAAGGTGTAGAAGTGCAGCCCCGGCGCGCCGCCCT
The DNA here is from genome assembly GCF_036319965.1 of Stenotrophomonas sp. SMYL41. Classification (NCBI taxonomy): domain Bacteria; kingdom Pseudomonadati; phylum Pseudomonadota; class Gammaproteobacteria; order Lysobacterales; family Lysobacteraceae; genus Stenotrophomonas; species Stenotrophomonas sp. SMYL41. The sequence continues at coordinate 45,035 of NZ_JAWIRX010000020.1, forward strand.
CGATCAGGCGCTGGCACAGTTTGGCCACCACTTCGGTACCGAACGCCCGCACCGATTCGGCGTCATCGCCATAGGCCTGCATCCTGCGGCTGATCCAGCGCGGGATTTCCGCACCGCACTGCTCGGAAAAGCGGCGCAGCTGGCTGAAGTTGGCGATCGGCATGATGCCGGGCGTGATCGGTACCTGTACACCGAGCCGACGCACTGCATCGACGAAGTGGAAGTACGCATCCGGGTTGTAGAAATACTGGGTGATCGCCGCGTCGGCGCCGGCATCGATCTTGGCCTTGAAGTGTTTCAGGTCGGCCAGTGCATCGGAGGCCTGTGGATGGGTCTCCGGGTAGGCTCCCACCTCGATGCGGAAGGCGTCGCCATGTTCGGCGCGGATGAAGTCGATCAGTTCGGCGGCATAGCGCATGTCGCCGGGAAAACCCATGCCCGACGGCAGGTCGCCACGCAGGGCCACCAGGCGGCGGCAGCCGATGGCGCGGTATAGCTTGAGCAGCTCGCGGATTTCCTGGCGGGTGCCGCCGACACAGGACAGATGGGGCGCGGCATCGAAGCCGTGGTGCTGGTTGAGGTGGCGCACGGTCTCGGAGGTATAGCTCAGGGTCGAGCCACCGGCACCGAAGGTGCACGACACGTACTCGGGGACATAGTCCTTCAGCTTGGCTGCGGCGCGGTCCAGCTGGCTGCGCTGTTCGTCGGTCTTGGGCGGATAGAACTCGAAGCTGATGGCAGTCATGGCACGGGCGGCAGCGGCGGGTGCGGATCAGTATATCGCTTCATCAAGATGGATGTGCGATTGGGGCGTGAGGACAGGACATCCGTGGCACGCGACCGTTCGCCCCGGTGTCCGGCCGTTGCTCCGAAATCGCAACCGGGCGCATTGGACCGGCAGCACGCTGTTCCCATCCCGGCACCACCCACCCGATGAAGGAGCAGACAATGAAGATCTTCCTGGCACTGTGGTACGCGATGAAGGCCCTGGCCCGGCTGGCGATGATCGGCATGGCGATGGCCGTGCTCGGCTCCGGTTCCGCGCACGCCGCCACCGGCACGACCGCTGGCAAGGTGCAGGTCGAGGTGGTCGGCAAGGGTCGCCCGCTGCTGATGATCCCCGGCCTCAACAGCAGCGCCGAGGTCTGGCGCGAGACCTGCCTGGCCCTGAAGGCCGTGCAGTGCCACCTGGTGCAGTTGCCGGGCTTTGCGGGCGCCGGTGCCGCCGAGCCGCGCCCGGCGGATTTCCTTTCGGCCATGCGCGACCGGCTGCTGGCCTATGTGCATGACCAGAAGCTGGACCATCCGGCGGTGATCGGCCACAGCCTGGGCGGCGTGCTGACGCTGCAGATGGCGGTGAGGGAACCGGGCGCACTGGGGCCGCTGGTCATCGTCGATTCGCTGCCGTTCTATGCGGGCATGCAGAACCCGCAGGCGACCGCACAGAGCGTGCAGCCGATGGCCGAACAGATGCGCGCTGCGATGCTGGCTGCAGACCCGGCCAGGTACCAGGCGCAGGCCGAAGCGGCGCTGGCCCCGCTGACCAACAGCACTGCGCGCCTGCCCGACCTGAAGCGCTGGGGCCATGACAGCGATCGCGCCACCACCGCCGATGCGATGTACTCGCTGCTGGTGACCGACCTGCGCAGCGAGGTGGCCGGCATCCGCTCGCCCACGCTGGTCCTGGGCGCCTGGGCGTCCTACCAGGCACTCGGTTCGACCGAATCATCGGCGCGTGCGATCTTCCAGTCGCAGTACGCCGCGCTGCCCGGCGTGCGCATCGAACTGAGCGCGACCGGCCACCACTTCCTGATGTGGGATGATCCGCAGTGGCTGCGTGGGCAGGTGCAGGCATTCCTGGACAGCCACCGCTGATCCTTCCGACCGCTCCGGCCATGGCCATGCCCGATTCGACTTCCTCACTGCGCTTCTGGTTGATCAACACCCTCGGTTGGGCGCTGTTCTGCGCGCTCAGCCTGGCGATGAGCCGCACCTTCGGCGGTGGCGCCAGCAGTGGTGGCACGCTCATCAGTGTTGGCTTGGGCGTGCTGCTGTGGTGCATCAGTGCGGGCGTGCGTGCGCTGGCCCTGCGGCGCCGCTGGTGGCAGCGGGAGTTCGGCGCGCTGGTGCTGCGGCTCGCGCTGGCAGTGCTGCTGGGCGCGCTGCTGGCGCAGCTGCTGCTGACGGCCGTGCTGCAGCCGGCGCTGGCACTGGGCTGGGTGGATTTCGGTGGACGGCCGGGTGACTTCCGCCCAATGGCACGGCTGGCCTATCTGCTCAACACCATGCTGCTGCTGGGCCTGTGGACCGCGCTGTGGGCCGGGGTGCACAGCCTGCGCCAGGCGCGCCGCGCGGAACTCGAACGCCTGCGCGCGGAGGCCGAACGCAGCGCCCTGGAGCGCGATGCGCTGCGTGCCCGGCTCAACCCGCACTTCATGTTCAATGCGCTGAACAATCTGCGCGCGCTGATCCTGGAAGATCCCGAGCGTGCGCGCGACATGGTCACCCGTCTGTCGCGCACGCTGCGCCAGGCGCTGGCGCACAACCGCAGCGAGCAGGTCACGCTGGCCGAGGAACTGGCGGTAGTGGACGACTATCTGGCCATCGAGGCCATCCACTTCGAGCAGCGCCTGCAGGTAAGCCAGCACATCGATGCCGATGCCATGCAGGCGCGGTTGCCGGCGATGGCACTGCAGCTGCTGGTGGAAAACACGATCAAGCACGGCATCGCCAGCCGCCCGGGCGGCGGTGACGTGCAGATCCAAGCCACGCTGGACAATGATGTGCTGCGCCTGCAGGTGGACAACCCGTTGGGCGGCGCCAGCGAGCCCACCCACGGGCATGGCGTCGGCCTGGCCTACCTGCGTGCGCAGCTGGGCACGCGTGGCCGATTGGTGCTGCAGCCGGTCGGCGACCGCATGCAGGCCCTGCTGGAGATTCCGCAATGAGTGGCATGCTGCGCGTGTTGATCGTCGATGACGCACGGCTGGCGCGCCAGGAGCTGCGCACGCTGTTGTCGGCGCTGCCCTGGGTGCAGTGCGTGGGCGAGGCCGACGATGTGCCCGCTGCACGCGAGGCGATCGCCACGCTGGCGCCGGACCTGGTGCTGCTGGATGTGCAGATGCCCTCCGGCAGTGGCTTCGATGTGCTGGACGGTCTGGATACAGTGCCGGCGGTGATCTTCGTTACTGCCTACGACACCTACGCGGTGCGCGCGTTCCAGGCCAATGCGCTGGACTATCTGGTGAAGCCGGTCGAGGCACCGCGCTTGCTGGAAGCGTTGCAGCGGGCGCGCCAGCGCGAGGTGGTGGCGGGCGAAACGCCGGAGCCGCGCAGCACGCTGGGTGCGCAGGACCAAGTGTTCGTGCGCGAGGGCGAGCGCTGCTGGTTCGTCGCGGTCTCGGAGATCCGCCGGCTGGTGGTGGACGGCAACTACACGCGGTTGTGGTTCCGCGACCAGAACGCGCTGCTGACCCGCAGCCTGAGCGCGCTGGAAGCACGCCTGCCGCAGGATCTGTTCTTCCGTGCCAACCGCAATACGCTGGTCAACCTGCGCCGCATCCGTGGCGTGACGCCCAGCATCGCTGATGGTTATGACCTGGCGCTGGACGACGGCAGCGAGGTGGAGGTGTCGAGGCGGCAGGCGCGTGAACTGCGTGAACGGATGGCGTTGTAGCTGCCGCTACAGCTCGGCACTGACCGGGCTGGACCGCCGGAGGCGCTTCATGCCTCGGCTGGCTGCCCCCTCAAGCGGGCCATCACCCCGCCACCGCCGTGCTGGATGACCAGTTCGAGCCCGTAGTGGCTGCACAGTCGCCGCATGATATCCAGGCCCAGGCCGTTGCCCTCGCTGCCATCACGCTTGTCGAATGGCCGCGGCTCGGGCCAGTTGCCAAGGAAGGGTGAAGTACCTGCCGTGTTGTGCACCAGCAGCTGAGCGTCCTGCCATGCAATCAGGACCTGGCCTTGCGTGGTATGCGCGAACGCATTGCCGACCAGATTGGCCAGGACTACGCGCAGGGCCGCCTCGGGCGCGCGCAGCGTGGCCCCGTCGGGCACGGTCAGCTGTACCTCGACCGGCCGTGCAGCCAGCAACGGAGACTGCTCGATGATCACCCGTTCCAGCAGCGGCACAAGTTTGACCGGCGGAGCGCCGTGGCTGGCGGTTTCCTCGCGAGCCAGCGCCAGCAGCGCCGCAATGGCCTGCTGCAGCTGCAGTGCCGAAAGACGGATATGCTGCACATGCTGGCGGCCACGCCCGGACAGGCCCGACTCGCTGGCCAACTGGCCTGCCGCACTGGAGATGACGCTCAAGGGTGTGCGCAGTTCGTGGCTGGCATCGCGCGTGAACGCGTGTTCGCGGGCAACGAAGGCAGCGACGCGTGCGGACAATCCATCCAGGGCGCGCGCGAGCACGCCAATCTCGTCATCGTCGAAACGTGCTGCCAGGCGCACGCCGGGGCCTGGTTCCGGCTGCAGCGCTTCAACCTCCTCGACCAGCGCATAGAGCGAGCGTGTGCTGCGATGGGCGAGCCAGATGCCGAGGACGATCGCCGCGATCAGGACCAGTAGTGCTGTGCCGGCAAGCAGCATTACGACCCGATCGCGGATCGGCCGGACCACCAGTTGCGCACTGACCTCCGACACAAGCCAAGCAGGGCGGGCGCCGGCCGGGGGATCGATCCGCTTGAGATGGTAGTGCCGACCATCGACACCTGCGAACTCCGAGCGCCAAGGTTCCTTTGCGAACTCGCTGCGCAGATCGTCGGGGAAGGTAGAGGGTGAACGATGCAGCTGGATTGCGGCATCGGCAGGTGTCCGCCAGTCCCCTTCGTGCGCGCGCCGGGCGAGCTGAGCCCGTGCTTCACGGTCCAGTTGGGCATTGAAGATGCTGTCTTCCACCACATACATGAACACCAGCGAGTAGGTGCCGAACACCATGGCGGTGAACAGCGCGAAGGCTGTGAATGTGATCAGCAGTCGACGGCGCAGGTGCTGGGTGGGCCGCGGTTTCATGGCGAAGCTTCCAGACGGAAGCCGACCCCGTGGACGGTGCGCAGCATCTCGCCTTCGAACGGCCTGTCCAATACCTGCCGCAACAGGTACAGATGCGAGCGCAGCGGATCGGAAGGAGGTGCTTCATCCCCCCACAGGCGTTGAACGAGCTCGCTGCGGGTGACGGTTCGCGGCCAGGCCTCGGCCAGCACGAGCAGGATGCGCTGCGGAACCTGTGCCAGCTCCAGCAGCAATCCCGCGCGCCAGGCCTGGCCGCTGCGGCGGTCGATGCTCAACGGTCCAATCTGCAGGAGGTTCGGTTGACCCACGCGATGGCGGCGGGCGAGGGCGAGACAGCGGGCGAGCAGCTCGGCATCGTCGAAGGGCTTGACCAGATAGTCATCCGCGCCCGCAGCGAAGCCCTGCAGCTTGTCGTCGATCGCATCGCGTGCGGTCAGCATCAGGATGGGGACGTGCCGATCACTGCACTCGCGCAACCGACGGCAGACCGTCGTACCATCGGTGCCCGGCAACCCGATATCGAGCAGCAGCACATCCGGCGGTGACGCCAGCGCCAACTGCAGCCCGACGTGTCCGCCAGCGGCGAAATCGACCAGATGGCCATGCGCCTGCAGCATGTCGATGATGGCCGAGGCCAACGGCAGGTTGTCTTCAATCAACAGCAGGCGCAGGCGCTCGGCGTCCATGGTCAGGGCTGCATGCGGGCCAGGAGAGCGTTAGCTTCGTCCAGACCGGGCTGTTTTTCCAGCACAGCCAGTACCTGCGAACGGGCCAGGTCGGTCCGGCCCAGGCGCCAGTGCGCTTCTGCCATCGCGACCTGCAGCCTCGGCTCGTCCATATGCGGGCTGGCCAACTGCATGATGGATAGCGCGTCGGCGGTCGCAGTGGCGTCCTTTGCCGCTTTCAGCTGGTAGAAACCCAGCATGCCGATCAGCTCGACGTGATGGTCGGACGGGCGCTGCGCCAGTACCTGCGCCGCCTGCCCATCGCGCTGCTGCAGGTGCTGCTCCACCAGCGCCATGCTGCGCTCATCGCGCCATGCTTGGCGTGCCAGTGGCACACGCCCGCTGGCGCGCACGAAGGCGTCAGCCAGTGCGGCAGTCGAGAACGGGTTCTGACCGGTCAGCAGGCGTCCATCGACTACGACCTTGGGCATCATCAGCGGTGCCTCCTGCCAGCGTGCGCCCAGCTCGCGCATGCGCGGTTCAAGCTGGAACGCGAACTCCTTCGCCCAACGTTTGCCGAACAGTGCTTCTTCCTCTTCCGTGAATCCGGTCATGGCGCGGCCTTCCACCATGGCCCGGCCATCGGGAAGGCGAACACCCGCCAGTGCGGCCGGACCATGGCATACCGCCGCGACCAGTCCACCCTGCTGCCAGATTCCGGCAATCGTGGCATGCAGTGCCTTGTCGGCAGGAAGGTCGAACATGGCACCCTTACCGCCGATCACCAGGACGCCCTGGTAGTCGCTGGCACGCAGTTGTGCAGTGGGCACGGTCGCGGCAAGCTTGCCCATGGCCTGGGAATCGGCAAGGACGGCTGCGTTGAAGGCCTCGGAGGGGCTGTACTTGTCAGCCTCGACGGCGCCGCCACGGGGACTTGCCACGTCGATGTCGAAGCCGTTCTGCTTGAGGATGAGCCATGCCTGGGCGAATTCGTCCATCTCGAAGCCCGGACGGGTCTTCCCTTGGTCCCGGCCTTCGCTGCTGACGACGAGCAGCACGCGCGATGGTGCGGCAGACGCGGAAGATGGGGCCATGGCAGGGAGGAGAAAGACGGCCAGCAGGCCGGACAGCAGGGGGGAGCGGAAGCGGTTCATGCAGGACTCTCCGGGAGATGTGCGCGTACTGTGGCCGGCAAATGTGAAGCAGACTTCAAGCGCATCGACCGTTACCCTGAGCGCCTGTTCCCGTTCGTGCATGCCATGTCCATCGTCCTCACCGATTTCGCCCGTCCCCGCCTGTTCCCGCGCGTGCCGCGCGGCAATACCATCCAGGACTGCACTGCCGAGCAGTTCGAGGCACACCTCAATGCGCACGCGCCGCTGAAGGTGCTCGACGGCTACGCGCCGTTCTGCAAATTGTTCGTCTACGAGAACTGGACCAGCACGCGCTGCCTGACGTTGCCGATCACCGAGGCCAACCGCCACCATCTGCGCAGCGCTTACGAGGCGCGCAACCGCGAGGAACTGCCGGTGCTGGTGCGCTGGTTCGAGGGCGTGGAATCGCCGCGCGCGAACTACCTGGTGGTGATCCTGTACAGCGCCGGGCAGCTGGCGAAGGAAGGTTCGCCGATCGAGGCCGACTGGGGCATCGTCGGCTGCATCTACACCGCCGAACCGGAAGAAGTGCCGATGGCGCCGATCACGATGATGCGCAATGCGCTGGGCGTGGAGGAAGGCGGTTCCGGCGTGCCGCTGGACCGGGAGGCCTACCAGCGCTCGGTGGCGTTCTGGGAGAACAACGCCAACTGGCGGCCGTGATCCAACAGGTGAACGTGCCGGTTGCGCACCGCGCTACCATGGCAGCACAACGATGCACGGAGCGCCGGATGATGATGGAACGCGTGATGCGATGGAGTGCACTGGCAGTGATGCTGCTTGCCGGTGGCGGGTGCTCGCCGGGATACGATGCCGGCGCCGCATGCGGGAGCCTGGCCGAGCCGGCGCCGGTCCGGGATGCCGGTGTCGAGCAGTTGCAGGCTTCGCAGGACGACGGACGCTGCACCTTCCGCGCACAGGGGCGCGATGCGGCAGCGTTGCAGCGCCAGCAACGCATGCTGGATGCCCTCGCCGTCATCGCGTGTGGCCAGCCTGCGCAGGTACAGCCGGTGGCGGGCACAGCAGGGTTCGAACTGCAGATGCCGCCGCGTTGCCCGCTCTCGGCCCGCAGCTCGCTGTTCGTCCAGGACGACCCACGCTGGACGCTTGATCGTCCTTCGATGCCGGATTACCCGGCGGCGGCGCGTGCCGACAGGCAGGAGGGCATCGCTCACCTGCGCCTGCTGCTGGACGACGAGGGGCGTGTCAAGGCGGCCATCGTGGCCACGTCCAGCGGCCACCCGTTGCTTGATGAAGCGGCGGGCAAGGCCGCGCTGGGATGGCGATCGAAGCGGGAGTGGTGGGCGTTCAGCACCACGCGCATGAGCCTGGTGCGGACGACGGTGGCGTTCGCCGCCAACTAGCTGCCGTGCGACGACGTCAGCGCTGTCCACTCCCACCACGGGTAGTGGTACTCGCGGTCGATGGCCTGCCAGTGCCGGCCGCACTGTACGCACGAGACCGTATGGCAGTCGCCCCAACCGCCTTCGGCTTCTTCCACCGAGCGCAGCTGCATCTGGCCCTGTTCAACCAGGCGACGGGGATCAAAGAACGGGTAGCCGGGGTTGAGCGCGCACAGGCAACCTTCGCGCGCCTGCCAGTAGCGCAACCGACGCAGGGCCGCCTTCAGGTGGGCCTGGTTGCTGATCAGCATGCCGCCGAGGGCGATGCCCTGGCAGGTGCGCTCGATCAGATCCACATGCACGGCCAACGCGTCCAACGATGCGGCATCGAACAGGCGCGCGACGGTGCGCGCGGCGTCAGTGATGCGCGTTGCGTCGCGCGAGAGCAGGTCCTGCAGCAGCACGTCGGCCTGTGCATCTTCGAGCCGGGGTATCTGCGCTGCAGGCCACGGCCAGCGCATCAGCGCGCCTTGCCGATGGCAGCGTAGTGGCCGGCAGTCAGCCGCAGCAGGTCGGCCGGTGCCAGTTCCACCTCCAGGCCACGGCGCCCGGCGCTGACATGCAGCGCGGGCAGCGCTTCGGCGCTGGCGTCCAGGAAGGTACGCAGGCGCTTCTTCTGCCCGAGTGGGCTGATGCCACCGACCAGGTAGCCGGTCGCGCGCTGTGCGGCATCGGCGGCGGCCATCTCGCACTTCTTGCAGCGGGCGGCTTCGGCCAGCGCCTTCAGGTCGAGCTGGCCGGCGACCGGCACGATCGCCACCAGCAGTTCGTGCGCCTCAGTGCTGGCCAGCAGGGTCTTGAACACCTGGGCCGGGTCGAGGCCGAGCTTGTCGACGGCTTCGCCGCCATACGATTCGGCATGGGCGTCGTGCACGTAGCTGCGCACGGTGTGGGCGATCTTTTCGCGCTTGAGCAGGTTGATGGCCGGGGTCATGGGCGCATCCTAGCGCGGGGCAGGGGTGTTGCCTTGACCGAGACTCGCGCATCAACGCAGAACGGGCCCCCGCAGGCGCCCGTTCCGGCTGTGATCGTCGGCATCCAGGATCAGCGCGACATCGACTGCTGTGTCTGCATCTGTTCCTGGGTCTGCCGCTGCGACAGTTCGCTGTCCAGCGCCTGGCTCTGCCGCGTGCTGTCCTGCAGGTTGCGGTTCACCGCCTGCGACAGATCGACGTAAGTGCGGTGCATGGCGGGATCGCCCAGCTGGCCCTGCACCGCGAAGACGCCCTGGTTGTCCGGCCGTGCCAGCACGAGATCGACCTGGCTCATGCCGGCCAACTTGGACTCGTAAGCCACCTGGCCTGCGGCGTTCTCGAGCTGGCCGCGGTCATTGAACAGCGGCGACAGGCCGCCCTGGCGGCGCTGTTCTTCCAGCGTCTCCAGCTTCTCCACGACCTGCTGGTAGCGCGGGTTGTCGGCGTGGCCCGGGGTGGCCATGGTCGGTTCGGCGGCCTGCTGTTGCTGTTGCGCGATGGCCTTGTCGAGCGCACCCAGCGTGGTGGCACCGGCCTTGCCGTCGACGGTGAGCTGGTGCTCACGCTGGAACTGCTTGACCGCTTCCAGGGTGCCGGGCCCGAAATCGCTGTCGGCCACCAGCGGTTTGCCGTCCTTGCCCAGGTAGCCCAGGTCGGCCAGCTTCTGCTGCATCGCCTGTACCTCATCGCCCCTGGCGCCACTGACCAGGACGCCGTTGCCGCCGGGCGAGCCATGCGAGGGGGCGTGAGTGGGGGTGATGCCCAGCTGGGTCATGGCCCGGTCGAAGCGCTCATCGCGGCTGGTGACGGCGGCCGGCGACTGGATGCCGTATTGGGTGGCATCGACGAAGGCCTGCACGTCGGCGCGGGTCGGCGGATTGCCGGCCTGCACGGTACCGCCCTGCAGCTTCTCCGCATTGCCGGCCAGGTAGTTGATGAACTGCGGGCCCATGCTGCCGAACTGGTTGTCATAGTCGGCCATGGCCAGCTGCAGTTCCGGGTTGGCCACGATGGCATCGGCAGCGGCCGGGTTGGTCGCACGCACCTTGGCGATGGCTTCATCGACGCGCACGATGGCGCCGTCCAGCTTGGCGTTGGTGAGCTGGTCCATCTTCGCCTGCGGAATGGCCTGCAACTTGGCATCAAGCGCGGCAAGCTGCTGGCTGCTCAGCCCTCCCTGCTGCGACAACAGCTCGATGTCAGCGGCGGTGAACCCGTTGTCGCGCAGGAAGCGCCTGGCCTGGGGGTTGCCGCCGACATCGAACTGCACCAGCCCGAACGAATAGGTGCTGGCGCCTTTCTGGGCGTATGAGAAGTGGTCCAGGTGGCGGGTGTTGCCGCCCAGTTCGGTATGCAGGAACAGCGTGGACAGCTGCTCGCGGGTGAGGGTGGAATCCGTTGCCATGGTCATCGTCCTTCAATGAGGAAAAAGGAGCCGGGCATGCCCAGCCGATCTCAACCGGCGCAGTGCTGCTGGGTGAAGCCGAGCAGCTGGCGGGTGGCCTGGGCGCCATAAGCGGCCGCTGCCGGTTCGAGCGCGAACTGGCCGACCATCTGGTTGCTGCACAGCTGCACGGTGCGCTTGCCGGCGGTGGTTTCCTGGGTGCAGTGGGCGGCCAGCAGGGCGTTGGGGCCGCCGCCCATGTTGGTGGCCGCGGTGCAGCCCAGCAGGCGGCCTTCCTGGCCGTTCTCCCGCAGCAGCGTGTTGAAGTTCGCCAGCTGGCTGTTGGGGTCGCGCAGCACCAGCAGGTCCACGCACTGCTGCTGGCCGTCGGGCACTTCGCAGGCGTCCTGGTCGACCAGGCCGTCGCGCGTGGCCGACAACACCTTCAGGCGGTCGGCAAATACCTGTTGCAGGCAGTGCGCGTCACCGCACAGGTCGCGCGTGTGCTGGATCCAGCGCTGCTGCTCGGCCTGCAGCTTGTCCTTGCCGGCGGCATCAAGGGTTTCGCGTGCAGTGGCTTCGGCCTTGGCCAGCTCGCCTTCCTGCTGCAGCAGGGCGGGGTCGTTGCAGATCAGGGTCTGCACCGGCGATGCCCCCTCGGTGCAGGCCGTGTTGCTGCCCGTGGCCGCTGCCGGGGCGTCGGCTGCCTTGTCGGCGCTGGCCTGTCCGGTGGCCGCTGCCGGAGCGGTGGCCCCACCATCGCCGGCCGGAGGGGTGCAGGCGGCCAGCAGGGCCACCCAGCACAGGGTCATCAGGGGCTTCATCGCCCGGATCATTCGGTCACGGTTGCGCGGCATGTCCTGTCCTTTGGTGTCTGCGTCCCGGCGCATGGCCTGCCGTTGGCAGTCCATGGGGGCGTAAAGCCTAGCAAGCGGCTTCTTAGGGCTCTGTGACAGGGCGCGCGGATCTTCTGCCGGGTGCCGCAACGCAGAACGGGCGCCCGAAGGCGCCCGTCCGTGCATTGCATGCCCGGTAGTGCCGGCCGCTGGCCGGCACCCCCGCAGCCATCAGTAGCGGTAGTGGTCCGGCTTGAACGGGCCTTCCACCGGCACGCCGATGTAGTCGGCCTGTTCCTGGCTCAGGGTGGTCAGCTTCACGCCGATCTTTTCCAGGTGCAGGCGGGCCACTTCTTCGTCCAGCTTCTTCGGCAGCAGGTAGACCTTCTTCTCGTAGCTGTCCTTGTTCGCCCACAGGTCGATCTGTGCCAGGGTCTGGTTGGCGAAGCTGTTGGACATCACGAAGCTCGGGTGGCCGGTGGCGCAGCCCAGGTTCACCAGGCGGCCTTCGGCCAGCAGGAAGATCGCATTGCCGTTCGGGAAGATGTACTTGTCCACCTGCGGCTTGATGTTGACGTGCTTGACGCCGGCGAACGACACCAGCGCATCGACCTGGATCTCGTTGTCGAAGTGGCCGATGTTGCAGACGATGGCCTGGTCCTTCATCGCGCTCAGGTGCTCGATGCGGATGATGTCCTTGTTGCCGGTGGTGGTGACGTACAGGTCGGCACGGCCCAGGGTCGATTCGATGGTGTTGACTTCATAGCCTTCCATCGCCGCCTGCAGGGCGCAGATCGGGTCGATCTCGGTGACGATCACGCGCGCGCCGTAGGCACGCAGCGACGCAGCGCAGCCCTTGCCGACGTCGCCGTAGCCGCAGACCACGGCCACCTTGCCGGCCAGCATCACGTCCATCGCGCGCTTCAGGCCGTCGGCCAGCGACTCGCGGCAGCCGTACAGGTTGTCGAACTTGCTCTTGGTGACCGAGTCGTTGACGTTGATCGCCGGGATCAGCAGGGTGCCGGCCTGGGCCAGCTGGTACAGGCGGTGCACGCCGGTGGTGGTCTCTTCGGAGACGCCCTTCCAGTCCTTGACCACGCGGCCCCAATAACCCGGGCGCTCCTTGGCCACGCGCTTGAGCAGGTTCTTGATGACCTGTTCTTCGTGCGAGGAGGAGGCGGTGTTGACCCAGTCACTGCCGTTTTCCAGCTCGTAGCCCTTGTGGATCAGCAGGGTCACGTCACCACCGTCGTCGACCACCAGTTCCGGGCCGGTCAGGGTGCCGTCGGCCAGGGTGAAGGTCAGCGCGTCCAGGGTGCAGTCCCAGTACTCTTCCAGGGTCTCGCCCTTCCACGCGAACACCGGGGTGCCGGTGGCGGCGATGGCGGCGGCAGCGTGGTCCTGGGTCGAGAAGATGTTGCACGAGGCCCAGCGCACGTCGGCGCCGATGTCCTTCAGGGTCTCGATCAGCACCGCGGTCTGGATGGTCATGTGCAGCGAGCCGGTGACGCGCACGCCCTTCAGCGGCAGCTCGGCCTGGTACTTGCGGCGGATCGACATCAGGCCCGGCATTTCGTGCTCGGCGATGTCCAGTTCCTTGCGGCCCCAGTCGGCCAGCGTGATGTCGCGGATCTTGTAATCACCTTCGGTGGAGAAGGTCTTGGCAACAGCGTTCATTCGTGTGCTCCGGTTGTGGGCGAGCGGGTGCTCGCATCTAGCCGGGCGCCGTTGTTACAAAGCCACCTTACCGAGCCTGGCCGGGCCTCATGGAATCCGGTCGCAGCGCCCCTCGGCAGGGGAGAACGCCCATTATATCGCGGCCACGGCATGACATCCGGATGACCCAACCATCGGCAGGTGGGGGCGCGTGCATGGCCTGTTAAGGTCGGTGTTTTCACGCATCACACAGGTGGAACGATGAGCATGCACGCGCGCCGCACACGGCGCTGGACCGGCCTGGTCCTGTCGATGGGACTGCTGGCGGTGGCCCCGCTGGCCTGGGCCTTGTCCCCGCAGCCTGCTGCGGCGCAGGCCCCGGGCGTCAACGGCTACGAACTGCCCTCGGCGGCGCTGCAGGCGGTGGTGGATGCGCCCCGTGCGCCTTCGTTGTACCTGTCGCCACGCCGCGACGTGGCCGCGTTGATGCAGATGCCATCGCTGCCGTCGATCCAGGTGGTGGCGCAGCCGGAACTGAAGCTGGCCGGCCTGCGCATCAACCCGCGCACGTTCTCCGACAGCCGCTTCAGCTTCGGCGAGAAGCTGTGGCTGATGAACGTGGCCGATGGCAAGGAGCGGCAGATCAGCGGACTGCCGGCCAAGCTGTCGATCGCCAGCGTGATGTGGTCGCCAGACCAGAAGTGGCTGGCCTTCAACCAGGTCGACGCCGCCACCGGCGCCAATGAACTGTGGCTGGTGGACGTGGCCGGCGGCAGTGCCCGTCGTCTGGTTGCCGGCCTGAACACGGTGATCGGCAGCGGCTACCAGTGGTTGCCGGACAGCCGCAGTCTGGTGGTGTTTACGCGCCCGGCCAACCTCGGTGCGGCCCCCGCCGCCGATGGCATCCCGACCGGCCCGGCCGTGCAGCAGACCCGCCAGGGCGAGGGCGTGGTGTCGATCCGTACCTACCAGGACCTGCTGAGGAACGAAGCCGATGCGCGCCAGTTTGATTACTACGCCACCACGCAACCGGTGGAAGTCAGCCTGGACGGCAGCACCCGCGCGATCGGCGCGGCCGGCATCTTCATGGGCTTCGCGGTGTCGCCCGATGGCCGTTTCGTGCTGCGCCAGCCGGTGCAGCGCCCGTACTCGTACCTGGTGCCGGTAAGCAGCTTCCCGCGCCGCATCGAAGTGATCGAGCGTGCCAGCGGCAAGCTGGTGCACACCGTGGCGGTGCGGCCGCTGGTGGAAGGCCTGCCGACCGGCAACGATGCCGAAGTGACTGGCGTGCGCGACATCCGCTGGCGTGGTGATGCCGATGCCACCCTGGTCTGGGCCGAAGCGCAGGACGGCGGCGATCCGAACAGGGACGCCAAGGTGCGCGATGCGGTGCTGATGCAGGCCGCGCCTTTCGACAAGCCGCCGGTGACGCTGGCCCAGCTTGGCAGCCGCCTGGCCGGCATCAGCTGGGGCCGCGGCGACCTTGCCCTGCTGACCGAATCGTGGTGGAAGACCCGCAGGACCAAGACCTGGCTGATCACCCCGGACAACGCCAGCGCCGAGCCGCGCCTGCTGTGGGATCGCGATGCACAGGACCGCTATGCGGATCCGGGCCGGCCGCTGATGGCCAGCGACGACCGCGGTCGCTCGCTGCTGCAGACCAGCGCCGATGGCAGCAGCCTGTACCTGGCCGGCGCCGGCGCTTCGCCGGAAGGCGATCGTCCGTTCGTGGACCGCTTCGACATCGCCAGCGGCAAGGCCACCCGCCTGTTCCACTCGCAGGCGCCGAGCTATGCGCTGCCGGTGGCATTGCTGGACGACCAGGCCAGCTCGCTGCTGCTGAGCCGCGAGAGCCCGGACGAGCCGGCCAACTTCTACGTGCAATCGCTGGCCGATGTAGGCGCTGCGCCACGTGCGCTGACCCACTTCGCGCATCCGCTGCCGCAGCTGAAGGGCGTGCAGAAGGAGCAGATCCGCTACAAGCGCAAGGATGGCGTCGACCTGACCGCAACCCTGCTGCTGCCGCCGGGCTACGATCCGAAGCGCGACGGCCCGCGCCCGCTGCTGATGTGGGCCTACCCGGGTGAGTTCAAGAGCGCGGCCGCGGCCAGCCAGGTCACCGATTCGCCGTACCGCTTCAATGCGGTCAGCTACTGGGGCCCGCAGGCGTTCCTGGCCAAGGGCTACGTGGTGCTGGCCAGCCCGTCGATGCCGATCATCGGCGAGGGCGACAACGAGCCGAACGACACCTACGTCGAACAGCTGGTGGCCAACGCGCAGGCGGCCGTGGATGAAGTGGTGCGCCGTGGTGTGACCGATCGCGACCACATCGCCATCGGTGGTCATTCCTACGGTGCGTTCATGACCGCCAACCTGCTGGCGCACACCCGCCTGTTCAAGGCCGGCATCGCCCGCAGCGGCGCCTACAACCGCACGCTCACCCCGTTCGGCTTCCAGGCCGAAGAGCGCAACTACTGGCAGGCGCAGGACGTGTACCAGAAGATGGCGCCGTTCAACTACGCCGACAGGATCAAGGATCCGATCCTGTTCATCCACGGCGTGGACGACAACAACTCCGGCACGTTCCCGATGCAGAGCGAGCGCATGTTCGCCGCGGTGAAGGGCCTGGGGGGCACTGCGCGGCTGGTGATGCTGCCGAACGAGTCGCACGCGTACCGCGCGCGCGAATCGATCATGACCATGCTGGCCGAAAGCGAGCGCTGGCTGGAGCAGACCATCGGCCCGGCCGAGCAGGGCAAGGCGAAGAAGCAGCGCTGACCGGACCCGGTAGTGCCGGCCAGCGGCCGGCACTACCAGATGAAACCATTTTTGCATCGCAGCACGACGCCCGTTCTGGTTTAGGCTTGGGGCCTGGATCCGTTGACCGAGGCCTGTGCGTCGCCGATGAACGAGTACCGCAGCAGCATCGAGTTTGCTTCTCCCGATCTTCCGCTTCGCGATGATGTGCGCCGGCTCGGCGCACTGGTCGGTGACCTGCTGGTCGAGCAGGTATCGGCAGCCTTCCTCGACGATGTCGAAGACGTGCGTACCCGCGCCATCGCCCGCCGCGAGAACCAGGCACCGCTGTCGGAGCTGGCCGAAGGGTTGGCCGGACGCACGCCGCAGCAGGCCGAGACCATGGTGCGGGCCTTCAGCACTTACTTCCAGGTGGTCAACATCGCCGAGCGCGTGCATCGCATCCGCCGCCGCCGCGACTACCAACGCGCCGGCACCGCCGGGGCGCAGCCCGACGGCCTGCAGGATGCGCTGCAGCACCTGAAGGCGCAGGGCGTGGGCCTGGACGAGCTGGCGCAGTGGTTGCCCCGGATCGACATCGAACCGGTGTTCACCGCGCACCCGACCGAAGCGGTGCGCCGTGCGCTGCTGGAGAAAGAGCAGCTGATGGTGGCCAGCCTGGTCGACAACCTCGACGGCCAGCGCACGCCGGGGGAAGCTGCTGCCGATGCCGCGCGCTTCCGCATGGCGCTGACTGCCTCGTGGCAGACCACCGATTCCTCGCCGGTGCGGCCCACCGTCGATGACGAGCGCGAGCACGTGGGCTTCTACCTGGTGCAGGTGCTGTACCGGGTGATACCGGTGCTGTACGAATCGCTGCAGCAGGCGCTGCGCGATACCTACGGCGAAGAACTGCCACTGCCGCGCCTGCTGCGTTTCGGTACGTGGGTGGGCGGCGACATGGACGGCAACCCGAACGTGGATGCCCACACCATCCGCAATACGCTGGATGCGCAGCGGCAGGCGGTACTCGCGCGCTACCAGAAGGAACTGCTGCAGCTGGCCAGCCTGCTCAGCCAGTCCACCGAGCGGGTGGGCGTGAGCGATGCGTTGCAGGCGCGCGTGGCGCAGTACGAGCAGCTGCTGCCGCAGGTGCAGTCGCGGCCACGCCATGCCGACATGCCGTACCGCCTGCTCAACGACCGCATGCGCGCACGCCTGCAGGCAACGCTGGACGATGGCGAGGGCGCTTACGCCGGCCCGGACGAACTGATCGACGACCTGCAGCTGATCCTGGACAGCCTGCGCGCGAACCGTGGCCAACATGCCGGTGGCTTCGCCGTGCAGCGCCTGCTGTGGCGGGTAAAGACCTTTGGCTTCCACCTGGCGCGGTTGGACGTGCGCCAGGAATCGAGCGTGCACGCGCGCGCGCTGGCCACCGTGCTGGGTGGCGATGCCGCGTGGGACGGTCTGGATGCATTGGGTCGCGCGCGGCTGCTGGCGCCGCATGCCAGTGGGGACGCACCGTTGCCGAAGGGCGACGATGAAGGCAACCGGCGACTGGACGCCGTGTTCGCGGCGTTGGCCGATGCGCGTGCGCGCCATGGCGGCGATGCACTGGGCAGCTACATCATCTCGATGGCACATGACCGCAGCGACGTGCTGGCGGTGCTGGCGCTGGCGCGCCGTGGCGGCCTGGTGGAAGGGAACGGCTCAGTGCCGCTGGATATCGCGCCGCTGTTCGAGACGGTGGACGATCTCAAGCGTGGTACCGCGACCCTGCGCGATCTGCTGGCCGACCCGGTGTACCGCGCGCACCTGCATGCACGCGATGACGTGCAGATGGTGATGCTGGGCTATTCGGACAGCAGCAAGGACGGCGGCATCGCCGCTTCGCGCTGGGGCCTGCAGCGTGCGCAGGTGGAGCTGCTGGAGGTGGCGGCCGAGGCCGGCATCCGCCTGACCTTCTTCCATGGCCGTGGTGGTTCGATCAGCCGCGGTGGTGGCAAGACCACGCACGCGGTGGATGCCTCGCCGCGCGGCAGCATCGATGGCCGCCTGCGGGTGACCGAGCAGGGCGAGGTGATCCATCGCAAATATGGCATCCGTGCACTGGCCCTGCGGTCGCTGGAGCAGGCCACCGGCGCGGTGCTGCGCGCCAGCCTGCGCCCGCGTGCCGCCGAACCCCGCGAGGATCAGTGGCGACCGGTGATGGACGCGGTGGCGCCCGCCAGCAGCGAGGTGTATCGCGCCTTCGTCGGCCAGGCCGGCTTCATGGACTACTTCCGCACTGCCACGCCGATCGACGTGATCGAGCGGATGACGCTGGGCTCGCGGCCGTCACGCCGGCTCGGCCAGGACGCGGCACTGGGCAACCTGCGTGCGATTCCATGGGTGTTCGCCTGGAGCCAGGCGCGTGCGGTGATTCCCGGCTGGTACGGCGTGGGCAGCGGACTGCAGGCGGCGGTTGATGCCGGCCACGAACAGACCCTGCGCGATATGGCGCGAGACTGGCCGTTCTTCCGTACGTTCCTGGACGACATCGCGATGGTGTTGTCCAAGGGAGATATCACCATTGCCGAGCAGTTTTCGCTGTTGTCGGGTGAACTGCACGGCCACTTCTTCCCGCAGGTCCAACGTGAGCTTGAACTCACCCGGCACTGGCTGCTGGCGCTGATGGACCAGCGGACGCTGCTTGACCACGATGCGCGGCTGGCGTTGTCGATCCGCCTGCGCAATCCCTACGTCGATCCGATCAGCGTGCTGCAGGTGGATCTGCTGCAGCGCTGGCGGGCCAGCGGGCGCGAGGATGACGACCTGCTGCGTGCGCTGGTGGCGTGCGTGAACGGTGTGTCGCAGGGCGTGCAGAACACGGGTTGATCCGCATCCGCCGGGCATGGCCCGGCGCTACCTGCCTCGGTGGGTGCGGGGCTTGGCCCCGCACGCCCTCACTCTTCGGGTGACGGCGGGTTCGACGCCAGCAGTTCCAGATGGCGCTGCTCCATTTCCTGGCGCAGCTGGCGGCGGATCTGTGCCGCGGCCTGGCGGCGCTTCTCGTCTGACGTGGCCGGCTGCAAGGGCGGCACCGGCGTTGGACGGCCTTCCTCATCCACGGCCACCATGGTGAAGAAGCAGCTGTTGGCGTGGCGCACGCTGCGCTTCAGGATGTCTTCGGCCACCACCTTGATGCCGATCTCCATTGACGAGGTGCCGGTGTAATTGACCGAGGCCAGGAAGGTGACCAGTTCGCCCACCGCGATCGGCTGGCGGAACATCACCTGGTCCACCGACAGGGTGACCACGTAGCTGCCGGCGTAACGGCTGGCGCAGGCATAGGCCACCTGGTCGAGCAGGCGCAGAATGGCGCCGCCGTGGACCTTGCCGGAGAAATTGGCCATCTCCGGCGACATCAGCACGGTCATGGACAGCTGGTGGGTTTTCAGTTCGGTCGACATGCGGCGATTGTATCGGCAACCGGGTAGCGCCGGCCGCTGGCCGGCAACCGCGCACGCCTTCCCGCATGCCATGAAAAAGCCGGCCAGCAGCCGGCTCTACCAGAAAAGAGAAGGGCCGCTTGCGCGGCCCTTCGTGTTTCTTACTTCAGCTTCGCATCGGCGCGCAGGGCGGCAGCGCGGTCGGTCTTCTCCCAGGAGAAGGCCGTGGCGTTGACGGTCTCGCCTTCGCCGTTGAGGTAGCTGAACTCCTTCGGCTTGCGGCCGAAGTGGCCGTAGGCGGCGGTCTGCTGGTACATCGGGTGCACCAGGTCCAGCATCTTGATGATGCCGTACGGGCGCAGGTCGAAGTGCTTGCGGATCAGCTTCTCGATCTTGTCGTCGCTGATCTTGCCGGTGCCGAAGGTGGTGACCGAGATCGAGGTCGGCTCGGCCACGCCGATGGCGTAGGAGACCTGCACTTCGCAACGGTCGGCCAGGCCGGCGGCAACCACGTTCTTGGCGACGTAGCGGGCAGCGTAAGCAGCCGAACGGTCGACCTTGGACGGATCCTTGCCGGAGAAGGCGCCGCCACCGTGACGGGCCCAGCCGCCGTAGGTGTCGACGATGATCTTGCGGCCGGTCAGGCCGCAGTCGCCCACCGGGCCGCCGATCTCGAACTTGCCGGTCGGGTTGATGTGGAACTTGGTGCCCTTGTGCAGCCACTTGGCCGGCAGCACCGGCTTGATGATCTCTTCGCGGACGGCCTCGATGAGGTCCTTCTGCTTGATGCCCGGGGCGTGCTGGGTCGACAGGACCACGGCGTCGATGGCCGAGACCACGCCGTTCTCATAGCGCAGGGTGACCTGGCTCTTGGCGTCCGGGCGCAGCCACGACAGCGGCGAGTTCTTCTTCTTGCGGATCTTGGCCTGCTGCTCGACCAGGCGGTGCGACAGGTGGATCGCGGCCGGCATGTAGCTGTCGGTCTCGTTGGTGGCATAGCCGAACATCAGGCCCTGGTCGCCAGCGCCCATTTCTTCCGGCTTCTTGCGGTCCACGCCCTGGGCGATGTGCGGGGACTGCTTGCCGATCAGGTTCAGCACGCCGCAGGTGGCGCCGTCGAAGCCGACGTCGGAGCTGTCGTAGCCGATGTCCGTGATGACCTTGCGGGTCAGTGCTTCCAGGTCGATCCAGGCACTGGTGGTGATTTCACCGGCCACGATGGCAACACCGGTCTTGACCATGGTCTCGCAGGCCACGCGGGCGCGCTGGTCCTGGGTCAGGATCGCGTCCAGCACCGCATCGGAGATCTGGTCGGCAACCTTGTCCGGATGGCCTTCGGAGACCGACTCGGAGGTGAAGAGATAGCTGGACATCAGGCGTAATATCCCTTGATTCGGATGGAAAGATGGGCGCGCATGATACACGGGGTGCGCCGCCTGTGCATTGTGAACCTGTACCGGTTGCCGGTGGTTAAGCCCATGTAGGCCCGGCAGGGGCCGTCCGGCCGGGATTGAGGCCCAGCCTCGAGGCCCAGTGTTCCACCAGCGTGACAACGCACCGGGCTGCTGCCGGCCTCGACCGCGCACGCCACGACGCCCGCCAGAGGCTGCCCGGCCGTCATCGTTCTGCCCCAAAACCGCCATCTGGCTGCCGCCTGCCGGGCGCAGGCTGTCGGCCAATCCGGCCGCCGGGCATGAGTGGATCCGCCATGCAGGAACTCGAACAGCGTCTCCAGCAACGCTTCCCCGATTGGTTCCATGGCCGTCGAGGCCAGCTGGCGCGGCCGCTGCTGCGCAGCGTGGGCCGCTGGTCGCGGTTGGACCAGATCGAAGCCTTCCTGCAGCGCAGCGCGGGATTGCGCGGATTCGGCTTCGTCGCCGCCGGCCTGGAGTTCATCGATGGCCAGTACCAGGTGGATCCGGCCGCGCTGGCGAAGATCCCGGCCACCGGCCGCCTGCTGATCGTTGCCAACCATCCCTCCGGGGCACTGGACGCGCTGGCCCTGCTGGACGCGGTCGGCCGCGTCCGCCGCGACGTGCGGATCGTGGCCAACGACCTGTTGGGGGCGATCGCGCCACTGCAGGACCTGCTGCTGCCGGTGCGCATCCTGGGTGGCAAGGCGCAGCGCGGCAGCCTGCATGCCGTGGAGGAAGCGTTGAACGCCGAGCAGTGCGTGATCGTGTTCCCGGCCGGCGAGGTCTCGCGGCTGTCGCTGCGCGGCATCCGCGATGGCCGCTGGCAGCGGGGGTTCGTCCGCTTTGCCCGCGCGGCCGGTGCGCCGGTGCTTCCGGTGCGGGTGGACGCGCGCAACTCCGCGCTGTTCTATGGCGCGTCGACCCTGTTCAAGCCGGCCGGCACTGCGCTGCTGGCGCGCGAGATGTTCACCCGTCGTGGCCGTCCGCTGCGGCTGAGCATCGGCGAGCCGATGCAGCTGGGCAAGGGCGGTGACCCGGGCGCCCAACTGCTGGCGGTACGCCGGGCGCTGTATGCACTCGGCCGCAATGGTGCGGCCGCCAATACCACTGCCTGCGCAGGCCCCGAGCCGCTGGCGGCCCCCGTGCCGCCTTCGCAGGTGGCTGCCGGCATTGCCGCAGCGACCCAGCTGGGCCAGACCGCCGATGGCAAGCAGATCCTGTTGGCGACCTGTACCGCCGATTCGCCGCTGCTGCTGGAGCTGGGCCGCCTGCGCGAGCTGACCTTCCGCCAGGTGGGCGAGGGCACCGGGCGCAGCCGCGATCTGGACGACTACGATCCGCAGTACGAGCACATCGTGATCTGGGACGCTACTGCGCAGCGCATCGCCGGCGCCTACCGCATCATGCGCGGCGCGCAGGCGCTGGCCCGTCACGGCCTGTCCGGGCTCTACAGCGCGTCGCTGTTCCGCTATTCCGACGATGCCATCACCCACATCGCCGAAGGCCTGGAACTGGGCCGCAGCTTCGTGGTGCCCGACTACTGGGGCAGCCGCAGCCTGGATTACCTGTGGCAGGGCATTGGTGCCTACCTGCAGTGCCGGCCGGGCATTCGCTACCTGTTCGGCGCCGTGTCGATCAGCGCGGCGCTGCCGCGTGATGCACGCGAGCAGCTGGTGGCGTACTACCAGCGCTACTACAGCGGTACCGCCGGCCTGGCCGAATCGAACCGCCCGTTCCAGTACTTCGCCGCGCCGCCGAGTTTCGGCGAGCTGGATGCAGGTGCCGCGTTCGATGTGCTCAAGGCCAACCTGGCCGCACTCGGTACCGGGGTGCCGACGCTGTACCGCCAGTACACCGATCTGTGCGAGCCGGGCGGTGCGCGTTTCCTTGCGTTCGGCGTCGACCCTGACTTCAGTGATTCGATCGACGGCCTGATCGAAGTGGATCTGTGCGCGATCCGGCCGAACAAGCGCAAACGCTACCTGCGCGACGCGGGGACGCCGGCATGAGCACGCTGGCGAACCTGTCGCCGCACCGGCGCGCAGTGTTCGTCTCCGACGTGCACCTGGGTTCACGTCATTGCCATGCCACCGAGCTGGCCCGGTTCCTCTCGCAGCTGCGCTGCGAACGGTTGTACCTGGTCGGCGACATCATCGACCTGTGGTGGATGGCGCATCGCCGGGCCAACTGGCGGCAGTCGCACAGCGAAGTCATCCAGGCCCTGCACGCGTTGCGCCGTGCAGGGACCGAGATCATCTACATTCCCGGCAACCACGACGCATCGTTGCGCCACGTATGCGGGCTGATGCTGCCGGCCATGCAGGTGCGCCGCCGTGCCATCCACGTGACCGCCGATGGCCGTCGCCTGCTGGTCGCCCACGGCGACGACTACGACGGCGTGACCCACTTCGGCGGCCTGCAGGAAAAGTTCGGCGACTGGCTGTACTACCGCATCCTCACCGGCAACCAGGCGCTGAACGCGGTGCGGCGCCGGCTGGGCATGCGCTACTGGTCGCTGTCGGAGTTCCTGAAGAAGCGCAGCGGTGCCGCCGAACGCTATATCGAGCGTTTCGTGCAGGCCGGGCTGGATGACGTGCGCCGGCGCGGCCTGGATGGCATCGTCTGCGGCCACATCCACCGCGCGGCGCTGGTCGAACGCGATGGCCTGGTCTACGCCAACGACGGCGACTGGGTGGAAAGCCTGACCGCACTGGCCGAAGACCATGATGGTGCGCTGCGCCTGCTCGACCACAACGGCCAGACGCTGGTGGAACTGCCGGGTGCGCGCTTGTCGCAGGTGGCGTAATGCGCGTCTGGCCTCCTGCAGCCGAGCCCATGTTCGGCTGACGTGGCGCTGGACGAAGAGCAGCCGAGCATGGCTCGGCTCTACATGCACCGCCTGCAAGCCGCTAGCATCGGTCCATGGATTCCCTGACCCAGATCGTGCTCGGTGGCGCCGTCGCCGCTGCCATCGCCCCGCCCGGACATCGCCGTGCGGCCCTGCTGGCCGGTGCCGCGCTTGGCACCCTGCCGGACCTCGATGCCCTGTGGCTCGGTTTCACCGCAGCCGATCCGGTGGCGAACATGATCGAGCACCGCAGCTTCAGCCATTCGCTGCTGGTGCTGCCCTGGGTGGCGGCATTGATCTGGTGGTTGTTCAAGCGTTTCGGCAATGGCCGCGTCGCGCAGTCGCCGGTGCGCTGGTTCTGGGCGATCCAGCTGGCGCTGGTCACCCATCCCGTGCTGGATGCGTTCACTGTGTATGGCACCCAGTTGTGGTGGCCGCTGCGCCCGCACCCGACCATGGGCTCCAGTGTCTTCATCATCGACCCGGGCTATACGGTGTGGCTGCTGCTGGGCTGCGTGCTGGCCTGGTTCGGTCGCGCCCGGCCCTGGGCGGGCAAAGTGCTGGGCGTGGCCCTGCTGCTCAGCAGTGGCTACCTGGGCTGGGGCCTGATCGCCAAGGCACAGGTTGACCGTGCCGCACAGCACAGCCTGGCCGCGATGGGCTTGGGCGATGCGCCGCGCTTCTCGGTGCCGATGCCGTTCAACACCCTGCTGTGGCGGGTGGTGGCGATGACGCCCAATGGCTACGTGGTGGGTGACCGCTCGCTGCTGGCCGACCGCGGGCCGATGCGGTTTGAAGGCCATGCGTCCAACGTGCAGGCCTTGCGCGAAGCGCAGGCCATCCCGGCGGTGCAGCAGCTGCAGTGGTTCAACCGTGGCTTCATGCGTGCGCAGGTGGTGGACGGCCGGTTGCTGCTGAGTGACCTGCGCATGGGCCTGGAACCGGACTACACCTTCAACTTCGTCGTGGCCGAGCAGGCCGAGGGGCAGTGGCGGCCAATCACGCCCGGGCAGGTGCGCGTGGATTACAGCAGTCCCGCCGCGCGCGCTGACGCCGGTCGCCGGTTGGCCGCCATGTGGCAGCGGATCTGGCATCAGCCGGCAGCACCGCCGGGTGCGGTCGACCATACCGCCGTGCATTGATCAGTAGATCCACGCCATGCGTGGATGGCGCGGACATCGGTGGTCGCCGCCCCGCACGGCGTGGCTCCACCGAATCAATACACCGTGGCGCGGCCCTGCACGAACGAATAGAAGAACACCGCGTTCGGGTCGTTCTGCACCAGGCGGAACTCGCGACGCATGCCTTCCACGGTGTCCTCGTCCACCGAGCCGGCCTGCAGCAGCTGGTCGGCCGCCGACAGCAGCAGTTGTTCCCAGAACGCGATCATCGTCTTGCGACGGGCCGGTTCGCGGTTGTCCAGGTGGATGGTCTTGATCTCGGTATGCACGTCGCGGAAGCCGCCGGCCAGCAGCAGGTTGCCCAGCTTGGCGCCGACGAACGGGTCTCCCCCGTGGTCGTACTGGAAATCGTTGAACGCCATCCAGTAGCGCCAGATGTGCGGCGAGTACGGGTCGAGCAGGAACGAGGCATTCATCACCTCGGTGATGTACACCGGCGAACCCGGCGCCAGCACGCGGCGCACCTCGCTCAGTACGCGTGCTGGTGACGGCACGTGCTCCAGCACCCAGCACAGGAACGCCGCGTCGAAGCTGCGTGCCTCGAACGGCAGCTCGCCGGCGTCGGCCTGCTGCAGGGTGTAGCGGTCGCTGCACCACGGTGTGCGCGCCAGGTTCTCGCGCGCGGTGGCCAGCTGCGTTTCGCTCAGGTCCACGCCGGTCACGTGCAGCTCGGGGAAGCGGCGCAGCAGGATCTCGGTCTGTGCGCCGACGCCGCTGCCGACTTCCAGCAGGCGCCGCGCGCCGCTGTAGTCGATCTGGCCGAAGATGCTCGATTCCAGCAGCCGGGCCTGGGTCATCAGGCGCTGCTGCTCGGTGCCGGAGAACCCGTGCAGGTAGGTCGGGGAGGAGATCGGCGGAGTCATGACGGCGGGCTCTTGTAGCGTCGAGCTGGCTCGACTGTTCGGAAACGCGGGGCGGGCGGCTCAGGCCGCCGAAGAGAGCGCCGGTTCCCCGGCGATCAGGCGGTCGAAGTACTCGGTGGTCAGGGCGATCTGGCTCTGCGGGTCTTCGGCGCGGTTGACCACTGCGCGGAAGGCGGCGTTCTCCGGCCGGTCCTTGGCGTACCAGCCCAGGTGCTTGCGCGCGATGCGCACGCCCTGCGGTTCGCCGTAGAACGCATGCAGTGCATGCAGGTGGCCGAGCAGGATGTCGCGCACTTCCGCCAGCGATGGCGGCGGCAGTTCCTCGCCGGTGGCCAGGTAGTGCGCCACCTCGCGGAAGATCCACGGCCGGCCCTGCGCGGAGCGACCGATCATCACTGCATCCACGCCGGTTTCCTTCAGGACGTACGCGGCCTTCTGCGGCGAGTCGATATCGCCGTTGGCGATCACCGGAATGCGCAGCGCCGCCTTGATCTCGCCGATGGTGCCGTACTCGGCCTGGCCGGTGTAATGCTGGTCGCGGGTGCGCCCATGCACGGCCAGCGCGGCGATGCCGCTGGCCTCGGCGATGCGCGCGATCACCGGGCCATTGCGGTGGTCGCAATCCCAACCGGTGCGGATCTTCAGCGTGACCGGCACGTCCACCGCGTTGACCACGGCTTCGAGGATGCGCGCCACCAGCTGTTCGTCGCGCATCAGTGCCGAGCCGGCCCAGGCGTTGCACACCTTCTTGGCCGGGCAGCCCATGTTGATGTCGATGATCTGCGCGCCGTGGTCCACGTTGTAGCGCGCGGCCTCGGCCAGCTGCTGCGGCTCGGTGCCGGCGATCTGCACGCTGATCGGGGCCGGTTCGCCCTCATGGTCCATGCGGTGGATGGACTTGCGCGTGTTCCAGAAGCGCGGGTCGCTGATGGTCATTTCCGAGGCGGCCAGCCCCGCACCCAGCCGTTTGCACAGCAGGCGGAACGGCTTGTCGGTGACGCCGGCCATGGGCGCCAGCACGACGTTGGGGGCAATGGTGTACGGGCCGATCTGCATGCGCCCATTGTAGGGCGCGGGCGGCGGTACGGCCGTGTCGGCGGCGTTCCGGTTCAGGCCGATCGGCACCGACCTCATGCCGTACCGGCATCAGCAGATGCTTGACGGTTGCTTCCACCGCCCCCAGGAGCGGGCGATGGTGGGCGGCTACCCCAGGCTCTGCCAGGCCTGGCGGGTACCCAGCGCGAAGGCCAGCCCCAGGCCGAGGCAGGCCAGTGAACTGACTACCCAGAAGTGCCGGCCGTTGTATCCGGGCCGGAGCAGCGCCAGCCCGAAGCCCATCGCCGCGCGCAGCAGCAACAGCAGGGCGATGCCCGACAGCACCGGACGGCTGGCCGGCAGCGGCGAATGCCAGCCTGCGGCTGCCAGCGCGTACAGCGTCCAGGCGACCAGCACAGCAGTAATGCCGGCGGTCATCAGCGGTGGCCACCAATGCCCCGCCTGTGCCAGCCGGACCATGCGCGGGCCAGCACCGAACCACCGGTACCAGGGTGCCCCAAAGGCAATGCAGCCGATATGCAGCAAGGCTGCGATGGCACTGCCGGCGGCGGCAACCAGCAACCAGCGGAATCCGTCCATGTCCTGCCCACGCTGAAATGCTGCGCGGATGGTGGGTGAGGGGCGGGGTGAGGGCAATGCGGCAGGCGGTCGCAGGGGCTGGACAATGGGCAGACAAAAAAGCCCGGATGCCTGCGCACCCGGGCCTTCTCATCCACGCAGGGCGTGGATCTATTTTGCTTCAGCGTCGGCCGGGGTGAAGCGCGGCATCGCCGCTGCAGCGCCTTCCTTCTCGGTCGAGCGACCGGCGAACTGGTTGGCGAAGCGCATGTGGCGGGCGAACGGGGCGTCGGCCACCTGCGCCAGCGACGCGGCCAGCGCACCGTTGAAGGCATCACCGGCACCGGTGGTGTCGATCGCCTGCACCTGTTCGGCACCCACGCGGTAGTACGGCTGGGTATCGCCGCGCAGGTTCTCGTCGGCATGCGACACGAACACGCCCACCGAACCGAGCGTGACCACCACGGTACCGTTGCCGACCAGCTTGCGGCACAGCGCGTGCAGGCTGGCGCCATCCAGCGCGGCGACGTCGTTGGCATCCACGCGCTCACCGACATGGCGGCCGAGCAGGGCGGCGAACTCGGTCTCGTTCGGGGTGATCACATCGGCCAGCTTGAGCAGGCCGATGGTCGAGGGGGCATCGGCCGGTGCGGTGTTGAGCACGGTGGTGACGCCGCCCTCGCGGGCCGTGGCCAGTGCTGCTTCGATGGTCTGCACCGGCGATTCCAGCTGCACCAGCACCACCTTGGCACTGGTCAGCAGGGCCTGCTGCTGTTGCAGGAAGTCGGTGCTCAGCGCAGCGTTGGCGCCCGGGCCGATCACGATGGTGTTGCGGCCACGGGCATCGACGTAGATGCCCGCGGTGCCGGTCGGCTCGCTGCTGGCTTCGGCGATCAGACCGAAGCCGTCCTGTGCGGCCAGTTCGCGCGCGGTGGCGCCACCGGCGTCGTCGCCCAGCGCGCACACGAAGTGGGTGTCGGCACCGGCGCGGCAGGCCGCCACAGCCTGGTTGAAGCCCTTGCCACCGGGGCCGGTGCTGTAACGGCCGGCAATGGTCGCACCCGGTGCCGGCAGCGACTCGCACCGCCACACGTGATCGACATTGAAGGAACCGACGACAACGACACTGCTGCTCATAGGGAATCTTTTCTCAACCAAGGGTTCAACTGAAGTGCGTCAGCACGCCGGCGATGGTCGCCGTCATGAAGGTGGCAATGGTACCGCCCAGCACGGCGCGCAGGCCGAACTTGGCCAGGTCGTGGCGACGTTCCGGGGCCAGGCCGCCGATACCGCCGATCTGGATCGCGATCGAGCTGAAGTTGGCGAAGCCGCACAGCGCGTAAGTGGCGATCAGGCGACCTTCCTCGGACAGGCTCACGCCAGCGATCTGGCCGTTCACGATCTGCGACAGTTCGGTGTAGGCCACGAACTCGTTGATCACGACCT
Source organism: Stenotrophomonas sp. SMYL41 (assembly GCF_036319965.1). Lineage (NCBI taxonomy): Bacteria > Pseudomonadati > Pseudomonadota > Gammaproteobacteria > Lysobacterales > Lysobacteraceae > Stenotrophomonas > Stenotrophomonas sp. SMYL41. The sequence goes on from NZ_JAWIRX010000020.1 coordinate 73,660, forward strand.
TCTGGCCGATCAGCGAACCGACGGTGGTGGCATCGGCCCACGGGGTGCCGATCACCCAGGCGATCGGGGCCAGCACGTAACCGAAGATGGTCGACAGGTTGGTCGGCTTGCCGATGGCAGCAGCCAGGCCGGTCACATCGCCGATCCAGGTCAGCGGGGCGTTCAGCAGCGCGATCAGGGCGATGAAGGCCAGCAGCATCGCGCCGATGTTCAGCGCCAGCTTCAGGCCGTCACCGGCGCCGGCGGCGGCCGCGTCGATGATGTTGCTGGAGGTCTTCTCGACTTCCATCTTCACCGTGCCGCGGGTGAGCGGGGTGCCGGTTTCCGGGATCAGCAGCTTGGCCACGACCAGGGTGGCCGGGGCTGCCATGATGCTGGCCGCCAGCAGGTGCTTGGCGTAGAAGGCCTGCTGCGCCGGATCACCGCCGCCGAGCATGCCCACGTAGGCCGCCAGCACGCCGCCGGCGATGTGCGCCATGCCGCCGATCATCATGGTCAGCAGCTCGGACTGGGTCATCCTGGCGATGTACGGGCGCACGGTCAGCGGCGCCTCGGTCTGGCCGATGAAGACGCTGGCGCAGACGCTGGTGGTTTCCGCGCCGGACACGCGCATCACCTTGGTGATCGACCACGCCATCACGCGCACGATCGCCTGCATGATGTTGAGGTGGTACATCACCCCCATCAGCGCCGAGAAGAAGATGATGGTCGGCAGCACCTGGAAGGCGAAGATGAAGCCGTAGTTCTTGGTGTCCATCAACGAGCCGAAGATGAAGCCCGAGCCTTCGTTGACGAAGCTGAGAACCTTGACGAAGCCCTTGCCCAGCGCATCGAACACATCGCGCCCGCCCGGCACCAGGATCACCAGCGCAGCGAACGCGATCTGCAGGGTGATACCGGTGGCAACCAGCTTCCAGTCAACCGCACGCTTGTTGTTGGAAAACAACCAGGTGATGCCGATCAGCACCGCCAACCCGAACAGGCCGAAGCCGATCCTGCCCAAACCTTCGACCATGTGAGTGACTCCCCTGGGGCGTCGCGAAAAACGGGAAGCCTAGTGCAGGGCAGGGGCCGGGGCAAGAAAAAGCAGCGTGCGCGCACCCAACGGTACCGATCAGGCCAGCAACGGCAAGGGCTTGCGGCCGGCGGCGGAAGGTAGAATGGGGTTTGATCCCGGCCCGGATGCGGGCCCGCAGCAGGAGATTCGCATGCAATACCGTCGCCTGGGCTCCACCGGCCTGCCGATTTCCGCCCTGTCCTTCGGCGCCTGGGTGACCTTCGGTGACCAGATCCCGCGCGACGAGGCCCGCAACCTGGTGGCTGCGGCCTGGGACCACGGCGTCAACTTCTTCGACAACGCCGAGGGCTATGCCAACGGCCGCGCCGAACAGGTGATGGGTGATGTGATCGCCGACCTGCGCCTGCCGCGCGATGGCCTCTGCGTGTCCAGCAAGGTGTTCTTCGGCAGCGCCAAGGACCCACGGCCGACCCAGCGCGGCCTGTCGCGCAAGCATGTGACCGACGCCTGCCATGCTGCGCTCAAGCGCCTGCGGGTCGATTACCTGGACCTTTATTACTGCCACCGCCCGGATCCGGACGCACCGATCGCCGAGACCGTGCATGCCATGGATACCCTGGTGCGGCAGGGCAAGGTCCTCTACTGGGGTACCTCGGAGTGGTCGGCGGTGCAGATCCAGCAGGCGCTGGACATCGCCGACGCGCGCAACCTGCAGGGCCCGTCCATGGAACAGCCGCAGTACAACCTGCTGCACCGCGAACGGGTCGAGGTCGAGTACGCGCCGCTGTATGCCGGTGCCGGCCTGGGCACCACCATCTTCTCACCGCTGGCCTCGGGCCTGCTGACCGGCAAGTACGACCAGGGCATTCCGGCGGATGCGCGGCTGGGCCGCGAGGGCATGGAATGGCTGCAGGCGCTGGTGATGGGTGACGACACAGAGGCCCGCCTGGCCCAGGTGCGCCGTTTCAGCCAGGTGGCGCGCGTACTGGGGCACGCCCCGGCCACGCTGGCCATCGCCTGGTGCCTGCGCAACCCGAACGTCTCCAGCGTGATCCTGGGCGCCAGCCGGGTCAGCCAACTGCTGCAGAACCTGCAGGCGCTGGAGGTTCTGGAGCAGGTCGACGCCGCTGGCTGGGCGCAGGTCGAAGCCGTCTTCGCCTGACAGCCCTCTGCAGCGTCGAGCCATGCTCGACGCTACAAAAGCACCGCGCCCAACATGCCATTGATGATGTCTATCGAATTTAAGAATTCGATCATTAATCCCATCAATGAAATTGAGAATGGTTGTTGATTGTCAACTGAGAATCATTATCATTTAACTCGTCCCTCGCACGAGTCCAGATGCTCATGAATGCTCAACCTGTACTGCTGCGCCCCGAAACGCTGACCCTCCGCGATCGTCCGGTCCGTGTCGTTCCGCCGGAAGAGGTCATCGACAGCGAAGCCCTGCTCAAGGGCCGTCGTGAAATCCTGATCCAGCACGGCGACCGCTTCTACCGCCTGCGGCACACCAGCAACGACAAGCTGATCCTGACCAAGTAATCGCGGCCTGGTCGCCCGCCCCCCTCCCTCCTGCCGGCTGCGCCGGCAGGGTGGGCGACCCGTCCGCTCCCGCTCTCTCCCCCTCGGTCTACCGCGTGCACCCTCCGGGTGTGCCGGTAACCGGGGGTTCCCCTGCCTGACCGAACGAACCCGATGACCCGCCAAACCGCCCTCTGCCTTGCCGTCTGGATGGCCCTGCCGCTGTCCGCCCACGCTGCTGCCGCGGCCACCGCTGCGCCCGAGGCGCGCGAATTCGACCGCGTGCAGGTCACCGCCACCCGTACCGAGCGGGCGGTAAGCGATGTGGCGGCCACCGTGGACGTCATCGACCGCGAGCAGATGGACCGGCACCTGGTGCAGGACATCAAGGATCTGCTGCGCTACGAGCCGGGCCTGTCGGTCAGCCGCAGCGCCGCGCGCTTCGGCCTCGGCAGCATCCGCATCCGTGGCCTGGACGGCAACCGCGTGCGTGTGCAGACCGATGGCATCGCCATGCCCACCAGCTTCAACATCGGCTCGTTCTCCAACGCCAACCGCAACTTCACCGACCTGGACACGCTCAAGCGCGTGGAGATCGTGCGCGGCCCGGCCAGCTCGCTGTACGGGTCCGATGCGCTCGGTGGTGTGGTCGCCTTCGTCACCAAGGATCCGGCCGATTACCTGAAGGATGGCAAGGACAGCTACGTTGGCCTGAAGTTCGGCTACGACGGCGAGTGGAAGGGCCTGCTCGGTGGCGTGACCAGCGCGTTCGGCGGCGAACACTGGAGTGGCATGGTCAACATCAACCATCGCCAGGGCCAGGAAACCGACAACAAGGGCGACGTGCGCAGCCTCGACAACACCCGCACCGCGCCCAACCCGCAGGACCGCGATGGCCGCAGTGGCCTGGCCAAGCTGGTCTATGCACCCAGCGAGGACCAACGCTTCCGGCTGACCGTGGAAGGCAACGAAGACAACACCGATACCAACGTGCTGTCCTCGATCGACCGCACCACCACCACCGGCATGAAGGCGCGCGACACGCAGAACCGCACCCGCGTGTCGTTCGCCCATGAAATGGATGCGCTGGACAAGGGCTTCGCCGACAGCCTGCATTGGCAGCTGTATACCCAGCACAGTGAAACCACCCAGATCACCGATGAGGACCGCGCCAACCGCAGCCGCCGCCACCGCGAGTTCAACTTCGACCAGCGCGTGTACGGCCTGCAGGCGCAGTTCAACAAGGCGTTCAGCACCGGCAGCGTCGAACACGCGCTGACCTACGGCCTCGAGGGCGCGCGCACCGAAATCCGCCAGAAGCGCGACGGCTACCAGGTGCTGGCCAATGGCCAGACCAGCACCACCATCCTGCCCGACGCCTTCCCGGTACGCGATTTCCCGATCAGCAAGACCACCGAGCTGGGCCTGTACGCGCAGGATGAAATGCGCATGGCCAACGGCAAGCTGTCGCTGGTGCCAGGCGTGCGCGTGGACCGCTACGAACTCAAGCCGGAGGTGGACAGCATCTTCGCCGAAGACAATCCCGGCGTTGCGGTGGCCAAGCTGACCAAGACCAGCGTGTCGCCGAAGCTGGGCATGGTCTATCGCTTCACCGATGAATGGTCGCTGTTCGCGGGCTACTCGCATGGCTTCCGCTCGCCGCCGTACAACGACGTCAACCTGGGCTTCACCAACTTCGCCTTCGGCTACACCGCCATTCCCAATCCGGACCTGAAGCCGGAAACCAGTGACGGCATGGAGCTGGGCCTGCGCTTCCTGTCGCCGGCGGCCTACGTCAGCCTCAGCGGCTACTACAACGAGTACAAGGACTTCATCGAGTCGCAGTCGCTGGTCGGTACCAACGCACAGGGCCTGATGGTGTTCCAGTCGCGCAACATCGCCGACGCGCGCATCTACGGTGCCGAACTGAAGGCCGGCGTCGACTTCGGCCAGGTCAGCCCGGCGCTGCAGGGCTGGGCGCTGCGCAGTTCGGTGGCCTGGTCGCGCGGCGACAACAAGACCGAAGACACCCCGCTGGATTCGGTCGACCCGCTGCGTGGCACCGTCGGCCTGATGTACGACACCGACACCTGGGGCGTCGAACTGGCCGGTACCTTCGTCAAGCGCAAGGACCGCGTCACTGCGGCCACGGTGTACCGCCCGGCCGGCTACGGCGTGGCCGACCTGATGGCGCACTGGAACTTCGCCCCGGGCGCCACCTTCAACGTCGGCGTGTTCAACCTGGGCGACAAGCGCTACATCGACTGGTCCAACGTGGGTTCGACGCTGTCGCCGACCAGCCGCGTGCTGGACCGCTATACCAGCCCGGGCCGTACCCTCTCCGCCAGCCTTGCCGTTTCCTGGTGACCTCATGAGCCGAGCCTTGTCCGCACGCAGGAACGACGCCATCGCCGCGCAGGGCAGCGCGGCCTGGCCGACGCCGGCACAGCTGGCCACGCTCGGTACCGTGTTGTGCCTGTACCGCGCCGACGGCAACGAGCTCGGTGGCTGGCGCCAGGCGGTACGCGTGCATGCCTGCCAGGGCGTGGACAGCGAGGGCGTGCGCGAAAGCCTGTGTTTCCTCGATGCCCGCGGCCGCTGCGTGTGGCGCCTGTACCTGCTGCCCGACAGCGATTTCCTGGCCTGGGACCGGCTGGTCGCGGCGTTGCCGCCTGGCCCGGAACATGACAGCGATGGCAGTGTCGGCGAACGCCTGTGGCGGCGCCTGGCCGGGCACCTCGGCGGCCAGCGCTGGCGCCTGTGCACGTTGCGCCTGCATGCCGCCGACGATGGCCGCACCCTCGCTGCAAGCCTGTCGGCGCTGTCTTCGCTGGGCGCAGCCACCGCGCGACGCATCGCGCGGCTGGAAGGTGCCGAAGGCGAGCTGGCGATCGACGATTGCTGCTGCGCCGACGCTGCACGTCGCCCGGCGCCGCGGGTTCCCGGCGACCTGCCGCTGATCCGGCTGTGACCCTTTCCTGATGGAACGCCTGTCGGCCATGGACGGCCTCTCACTACACCTGCTACCCCGAAGGAAGACCCCGATGAAGTTCCAGACAGCCAGCGTCATGCTGCTGCTCGCCGCCAGCGGCGTGGCCAGCGCGCAGCCCTCCGACATCGCCCGCGACCACGACAGCATCCTCGCCATGCAGGGCGAGTACACAGTGGATTTCGCCTTCGACGAGACCGTGCTGCTGAAGCCCGGCTACGAGCGTGCCCCGGCGATGCGCAGCGGCGGCAACGAGCTGGTCATCGTGGTCGAGGACACCCCCAGGCGCATCGTGCTGCAGCACCTGCTGCTGGATGAAAAGAGCGGCCACATCACCAAGCACTGGCGCCAGGACTGGGTCTACGAAGCGCCGAACCGCTTCGAGTTCAGTGCCGACCAGACCTGGCAGGTACGCAGCATCGCGGCGGCCGTGAACAAGGGCGCCTGGACCCAGTGCGTGTATGAAGTGAGCGATGCTCCGCGCTACTGCGGCACCGGCGCGTGGACCTACACCAACAACGTGCCGACGTGGACCAGCGACCTCAGCTGGCGCCCGTTGCCGCGCCGTGAATACACCAAGCGCAGCGACTACAACGCGCTGGCCGTGGTCAACCGCCACACGCTTACGCCCAATGGCTGGACCCACGAGCAGTTCAATACCAAGGTGCAGCGCAACGCCGACGGCAGCCAGGTGGAGATCGCCCGCGAGTTCGGCTTCAACGACTACGTGAAGACCACCGAGATCGACTTCACCCCGGCCCGCGACTACTGGAAGGCCACCGCTGGTTACTGGGCCAAGGTACGCCAGCGCTGGGACGGCTTCCTCGGCCAGGCCCCGGGCGTGCACCTGAAGACCAAGCTGGACGGCATGGCGATGATCATCCCGCTGTTCACCCAGGCCGAAGAGATCCAGTCCGGCAAGACGGTGAAGGACAAGCAGATCGACGACGTGTTCGCCAAGTACGTTGAGAAGGCGCCGAAGGAAGGCTGATCGCCACGGCTTTGGCGGGTGCCGGGTTTGCCCGGCACCGCATCCACGCATGGCGTGGATCTACCGATCTTTGCCTCTGGTCAAGCGCCATGCGCGAATGCGCTGCACTCAGGACGCCGGTCCACCCAGCGTGGTCAGGTCCAGCCCGGCGTCCCGGAACGTACGCAGGGTGGCCCGCAGGCTCGCCTCGTCATCGCGCGTGCGGACGCCCATGATGGCGTCGCCGCAGCGCGCGCGGTCCGTGCTGCACGCCTGCGGGTCGGGCAGCAGCAGCGCGGTCTGCCCGGCCAGGATCGCCATGTGCACCACTTCCTTTACCGTTTCCAGCACGAAGGCCTGCACCGGGTCCGGGACATGGCCCACCGCAGTGCGGGCACATGCGGGCAGCATCGCCAACAGCAGCGGCACGCCGACGAGAACAGCGCGCAGGCAGAAGCCGTGTCTCATTGCTATTCCTTGAACATCAGGAACGCCGCCACCACGATCAATCCGAACGCCGCGTAGTGGTTCCACTTCAGCGGTTGGCCCAGGTAGAACGCGGAGAACACCGCGAACACCAGCAGCGTGATCACTTCCTGCATGCCCTTCAGCTGCGGCGCCGAATACACTGCGCTGCCGAGCCGATTGCCGGGCACCTGCAGGCAGTACTCGAAGAACGCGATGCCCCAGCTGGCCAGGATCACCGTCATCAGCGGGGCACTCTTGAACTTCAGGTGCCCGTACCAGGCGAAGGTCATGAAGATGTTGCTGCCGAGCAGCAGCAACACCGGGTACAGGTAAGCGGCGAACGAGGTGCCGGGCATCCGGGCGATCTCAGCGAGGTGGGGCGCGCAGCATACAGCCGGCCCCACCCCAGGCGTGTCACGACCGCGTCAGGCTTCGCGCAGCGCCAGTGCCGGCGGCGTATGCAGGATCGCCCGGGTACCCCACCAGCCCGCCAGCAGGCTCAACCCGATGCCGACCACGCCGCCGATCAGCAGGCCCGGCCATGGCGGCAGCAGCGGCAGCTCGAACACCCTCTGCGAGACCGCTACACCGATGGCGGCCGCCGCGCCCACCGCCAGCAGCGCCGCCAGCGTGCCCAGCGCGCCGAATTCCACCAGCACCGCGCCACGCAGCTGGCGCCGGGTCGCGCCCAGGGTGCGCAGCACCGCGCTGTCGTAGCGGCGCTCGCCGGCAGTGGCCTGCAACGCGGCCAGCAGTACCAGCAGTCCGGCCAGCAGGCTGAACACCATCACCAGCTGCACCGCCTGTGCCACCCGTTCCATCACATCGCGCACCTGCGAGATCACCGCGTCCACGTCCAGCAGCGACAGGTTCGGCTGCGCGCGTACCAGTTCGCCCAGTCCCGCCGCCTTGCCGGGCGGCAGATGGAATGCCGACAGGAGGTTGTGCGGGGTATCGCCCACCGCGTTCGGATTGAGCAGCACGAAGAAGTTCGGACGGAAGGTGTTCCAGTCCGCCTTGCGCACGCTGGTGACAGTGAATTGGCGTTCCTGCTCGCCCACCGCAATGCTGATGCGGTCGCCCGGATACACGCCGTAGCGCTTGGCCCAGCCGATTTCCACCGACGCCTCCGCCGCGGTGCTGTCGGCCTTCCAGAAGGTGCCGTTCACCAGGGTATTGGCGGGCGGGAAGGTGCTGCGCCAGCTGAAGTTCAACGGACGGTTCCCGTCATCGTCGTCGCGCTGGCCTTCGCCCTGAGCCGGCTGCCCGTCCTGCACGGACGCGCGGTCCACGCGCAGTGGCGGCTTGCCGTTGATCGCGATCAGGCGGCCGGTGGCCATCGGTTCGATGCTGGCGTCATTGGCACCCAGCCCACGCAGCGCGGCCAGCACGCTGTTGCGCTGTTCGGGCTGGATGTTGATCAGGAAGTAGTTGGGGGTATCCGCGGGCAGGCGCTCGCGCCACTGCTGCAGCAGGCCGGGGCCGGTCACCGCCAGCAGCAACAGTGCGCACAACGACAGTGACAGCCCGACCAGCTGCATCACCGCCAGCATCCGGCGCCGGGTCAGCGCGGCCAGGCCCAGCCGCCAGTTGCCATGCAGGCGGTGTTGCAGGCCGCGCAGCAGCTGCAGCAGCACGAAGCCGATGCCACCGGCCGCCACCGCCAGCACGGCCAGGCCGCCCAGCACCCACAGCGCCAGTTTCAGGTCGCCGGTGACCTGCACCGCCAGCAGCAGGCTGGCGGCCAACGCCGCCACATAGGCCAGCAACGAGGCCGGCGGCAGGGCGGCAAAGGAACGGTTGAGCACGCGCATCGGCGGCACCCCGCGCAGGCGCAGCAGCGGTGGCAGGCCGAAGCCGAACAGCAGCAACAGGCCGATGCCGGCGCCGGTCAGCGCAGGCATCGCTTCGGGCAACGGCAGGCGTTGCGGCACCAGGCTGCCCAGCACCTGTACCAGGCCTTCCTGCGCGGCCATGCCCAGGCCGATGCCGAGCGCACAGGCCGGCACCGCCAGCATCAGCAACTGCAGCGCCAGGCCCAGCAGGATGTCGCGCTGGCGAGCGCCCAGGCAGCGCAGGATCGCCACCTGGTCGATGCGGCGCAGCGCGAAGCGGTTGGCGGCCAGTGCGGTGGCCACGCCCGCCAGCAGTACCGCCAGCAGCGCGCTCAGGCCGAGGAAGCGCCCGGCCAGATCGAAGGCCTGGCGCACGCCACGCTGGGTATCGTCCACGCTCAGCAGGCGCAGGCCCTTCACCTGTGGCAGCAGCCATTGCCGCAGCGCCGCGATCGGCTCCGCTGCGCCGGCGAACATCAGCCGGTAGTTGATGCGGCTGCCTGGGCCGAGCAGTCCGGTGCCCTCCACATCGGCGCGATTGACCAGCAGGGTCGGCGAGAGCGTGAGCAGGTCGCCACCGGTGTCCGGCTCGGATTCAATGATGCCGGCGATGCGCAGCGTGCCGGCGCCGAACTCGAGGTCATCGCCGGCCTTCAGCCCCAGCCCCTGCAGCAGGCGCGGGTCGGCATAGGCCTGGCCCTTGGGCGGCATGCCGGCATCGGTGATCAACACACCGCCGGGCGTGGCCCTTACCCGCAGCGTGCCGCGCAGCGGATAGCCCGCCTGCACGGCCTTGATGCTGGCCATCTGGCTGGCCTCGCCGTTGAACAGCACGCTGCCGAAGCTGGCGATGCGGGTGTAGGCCAGTCCACGCCGCTGTGCTTCTTCAGCGAATGCCTGCGGCGGGTCGTCGCGGCCGGCGATGCCGAGGTCGCCGCCGAGCATTTCCGCCGCGCTGCCGGACAACGCCAGGTTGACCCGGTTCACCAGCGTGCCCACGGCGGTCATCACCGCCACGCCCAGCACCAGCGCGGCGAACACGGTCAGCAGGTCGCCGGCCAGGGCCTCGCGGCGCAGCGCGCGCCACGCATGGCGCAGCAGGTTCATGCCTGCGCCCCACGCTCGACCGGCAGCAGGCGGCCGTCGTCGATGCGGTGGACGTACTGGCAGCGCTGGGCCAGGCGCAGGTCGTGGGTGACCAGCACCAGGGTGGTGCCGCTGCCTGCATTGAGTTCGAACAGCAGGTCGCTGATGTGCTGGCCGGTGGCGTGGTCCAGCGAGCCGGTCGGTTCGTCGGCAAACAGGATGCGTGGGCGGGTGACGAAGGCGCGTGCCAGCGCTACGCGCTGCTGCTCGCCGCCGGACAGCTGGCGCGGGTAGTGGCGGGCGCGATGGGCCAGGCCGACCTGCGCCAGCACCTCGTCCACCCGCGCGCGGTCCTCGCGCCCGGCCAGTTCCAGCGGCAGTGCGACGTTCTCGGCGGCGGTCAGTGCCGGCAGCAGGTGGAAGCTCTGGAACACGAAGCCGACTTCGCGTGCGCGCAGCTGGGCACGTGCCTCTTCATCGAGTTGGCCCAGATCCTGGCCGGACAGCGCGATGCGGCCGCGGCTGGGCAGGTCCAGGCCGGCCAGCAGGCCGAGCAGGGTGGTCTTGCCGGAACCGGAGGCGCCGACGATGGCCGCGCTGGTTCCTTCATGGACGGTCAGGGTGATGTTGTCCAGTATGTGGACTTCACCCTCCGGGCCCTGTACGGATTTGCCGACCTGGTCGACGGCGATGGCGGCGGACGCGCTGCGGGGGGACAGGCTGTCGATGAGGAGACTCCAATGCGCAAGACGGGATGGAGCCGGCGAGCCGGCGCGATGATGGTGCTGCTGCTAGGGTTCCTGCTGCTGCCCGGGCTGGCCTGTGCCAAAGGTCCGGCCGGCACCGTGCTGGTGCTCGGCGACAGCCTCAGTGCTGCCCACAATATCCCTGCCGACGCCGGCTGGGTCAGCCTGCTGCAGCAGCGGGTCAGGCAGCAGTCGAAAACCCCGGCGCGCATCGTCAATGCCAGCATGAGCGGGGAAACCACCGCCGGCGCGCTGACCCGCCTGCCGGGCCTGCTGGCGAAGGAAAAGCCGACCGTGGTGGTGATCGCGCTGGGCGGCAACGACGCACTGCGCGGGCTGACGCCGGCGCAGGTGCAGGGCAATCTGGAAAAGATGGTGCAGGCCAGCCAGAAGGCCGGTGCCAAGGTATTGCTGCTGGGCATCGACGTACCGCCCAACTATGGACCGGCCTACCGCCAGCGCCTGGCAGCGGCCTACAAGGCATTGGCTGCGCAGTACAAGGTGCCGCTGCTGCCGTTCCTGCTGGAAGGCGTGGCCCTGCAGCCGGGCATGATGCAGGCCGATGGCCTGCACCCCACGGCACAGGCGCAGCCGAAGGTGCTGGACAACGTATGGCCGCTGCTGCGGCCCCTGCTCTGAACGATTTACAACCCTCTTGACGGAACTTCACATCGCGTCCACCGTCGATCCGGCATGTTTCACAAAGCTGAAGTTAGAGGGAATCACATGCGTCAGACGAAGGAGACCTCCGGCTTGGTGCTGGTGGTCGAAGACAACCGCAACATCTCCGAGATGATCGGGGAATACCTGGAAGGTCGCGGCTTCGAAGTCGACTATGCACAGGACGGCCTGGATGGCTACCGCCTCGCGGCGGAGAACAGCTATGACGTCGTGGTGCTCGACTTGATGTTGCCGCGCCTGGATGGCATCGAAGTATGCCGTCGCCTGCGCAACGATGCGCGCAAGTCCACACCGGTGCTGATGCTCACGGCACGCGACACTCTGGACGACAAGCTCACCGGCCTGGGGTTCGGCGCCGATGACTACCTGACCAAGCCGTTCGCGATCCAGGAGCTGGAAGCCCGCCTTCGCGCGCTGATCCGCCGCGAACGCCGCCAGGTCGGTTCGGAAGTGCTCAAGGTCGCCGACCTGGTGCTCGATCCGGTCAGCATGCGCGCCACCCGTGCCGGCACCGAGCTGCAGCTGTCGCCGATCGGCCTGCGCCTGCTGACCATCCTGATGCGCGAATCGCCGCGCGTGGTCACCCGCCAGGAGATCGAACGCGAGATCTGGGGCAATGGCCTGCCGGATTCGGACACCCTGCGCAGCCATCTGTACAACCTGCGCAAGATCATCGACAAGCCGTTCGACCGTCCGCTGCTGCACACCGTGCAGAGCGCCGGCTACCGCATTGCCGATATCGCCCAGCCGATGGCCTGATCAGGGCCCACGCCGGTGCAGTTGCAGGCCCGGCTGGGCAATGACCATGCACGGAGCCGGGGATGACCGGCCGGCGCTGCCGCCGGTCATCACCCGTGCACGACTACGGCGCGGTGCGCTGCCTATAATCGCAGCGCTCTGACCGGGACCCCGCAATGCCGCACGGCCTGCCGCGCAAGATCCGTATCGCCTTCATCCTGCAGGCAGTTCTGGCCAGCCTGGGCATCCTGCTCGGTGCCTGGCTGGTCTCGCTGGTGATCAAGCACAGCCTGGTCGGCGCGGCCCTGCGCGAGGAAGCGGCGTACTACTGGACGCTGTACGAGGCCTCGCCGGTGCAGCCGCCACCCAACACCCAGAACATCCGTGGCTATCTGCTGGAAAGCGGGCAGTCGGCACTGTCCTTGCCGGCCAACCTGCGCAACCTGGAGCCCGGTTTCCACGAGCTGCCCAAGGACGACCAGCTGGTGCTGGTCGATGTGCGCCCGGCGGGCCGCCTGTACCTGGTATTCCTGCGGTCGCGCGCGGAGATGCTGGCCTTCTGGTTCGGCATCGTGCCGGTGCTGTTGACCTTGTTGGCGGTGTATGGCGCCAGCTGGGTCACCTACCGTGCCTCCAAGCGCCTGGTGTCGCCGGTGAACTGGCTGGCGCGGCGCGTCTCGCGCTGGGACCCGGGCCACCCGGAGGCGGCCGACCTGGAGCCGAACAAGCTGCCTGCGGACATGCAGGGCGAGACCCGGCAGCTGGCGGCGGCGCTGCATTCGCTGGCCAACCGGGTCAGCGCGCATGTGGCGCGCGAACGAAATTTCACCCGTGATGCCAGCCACGAGCTGCGCACGCCGTTGACCGTCATCCGCGTGGCCAGCGACATGGCCCTGGGCGATGAAGCCCTGCAGCCGCGCCTGCGCCGCAGCCTGCAGCGCATCCAGCGCGCCGGCCGTGACATGGAAGCAGTGATCGACGCGTTCCTGATCCTGGCCCGCGAAGCCGACGTCGAACCGCAGATCGAGCTGTTCGATGTCAACGACATCGTCCGCTATGAGGTGGACAATGCCAACGAGCTGCTGGGCAACCGGCCGGTATCGGTGCACCTGCACAGCGAAGCCCCGGTGCAGCTGCATGCACCGCCGCGGGTGCTGCAGGTGGTGGTCAGCAACCTGGTGCGCAACGCGTGCAGCTACACCGACGAAGGGCGTATCGACGTGCACGTGCTCACTGACCGGGTGGTGGTGCGCGATACCGGCATCGGCATGTCCGCCGAGGCGTTGTCGCGCGCGTTTGAACCCTTCTACCGCGCCGAGCCAAGCCGCCCGCAGGGCACCGGCCTGGGCCTGTCGATCGTGCGCCGGCTGTGCGACCGCTTCGGCTGGAAGGTCAGCCTGGCCAGTGAGCCTGGCCAGGGCACCGAAGCAACGGTGATCTTCCGATAGAGGGCTTTTGCCGGGCTGCGCCCGGCATCCGCCGAGGCAACATCAACATCCCCGTCTTCGACAGTTCCCCGCCATCCGCAGTAGATCCACGCCATGCGTGGATGGGGTTGCTCAGTTGCAGTTGACCTTCGGCGCCAGCGCCCTGGTCCAGATCGCATACCCGGCCGGGGTCATGTGCAGCATGTCCTCGCGGAACAGCGTCGCGTCCGGCTGTCCATCGGCGCCGAGCATCGGCGTGTAGATGTCGGTGAAGCCGGTATTGGGCAGCCTGGCCAGCGCGGCCTTGATCAGCGTGTTGGCTTCGTTGATCGCCGGCAGCAGGTGCGCGCGCGACGGGCTTGGCTTGATCGACAGGTACTCCACCTTCGTCTTCGGCAGGTCGCGATGCACGCGCTGCACGAAGGCGACCACGTCGTCGCGCACCTGCACGGCGCTGCGGCCGCTGTTGAGGTCGTTGTCGCCAGCGTAGAAGAACACCTTGCACGGCGCGTAGGGCACCACGATGCGGTCGGCATACCAGGTGCTGTCGCGCACTTCCGAGCCGCCGAAGCCGCGGTTGAACACCGGCTGGCCGGGGAAGTCGGTTGCCAGGCTCTCCCACATGCGGATGGAGGAGCTGCCGATGAATTCGATGCCACCGTGCGGCGGCGGGTTGGACGGGTCGGCGCTGGCGAAGCGGGCCATGTCGGCGGCCCAGGCCACGTTGGAGACCTGTTCGGGGACGCGCGGCGGCTTGGCCGGGCTCAGCGCCTGGGCCAGGGGGGCGGCGGTCAGCAGGCCCAGCATCAGCAGGCAGGTACGGCGACGGGACATCAGACGCTCCAGCAGGGAAGGGAGAGAGCCATCATAGAAGCTGGGGCGGGCCCGGGCTTGCCCCTGGCAGTCCATTCACCGGGCCGGTGCCGGGATGCGCTGACGGCCTTGTGGCAAAATGGCGGCCATCTGCCTATCCCTGTGCACCCATGATTCCCTGCCGTGCGTCTGAGCGGTCGCTGCGCCGCGCCCCTGTTGCTGGATGTTCCACCCGTGGCTGATCAGTTCGGCCATCTGCCCCGCGGCCCGCGCCGCATCTTCCAGGCCGCCCGCTGGTCCTGGCAGGGCCTGCGTGCGGCCTGGCTGCATGAGTCCTCGTTCCGGCTGGAGGTCTACCTGCTGATCCTGCTGACCCCGGTCGCGATCTGGCTGGGCCAGACCCCGGTCGAGCGCGCGCTGCTGATCGGCTCGATGCTGCTGGTGCTGGCGATGGAACTGGCCAACTCGGCCATCGAAGCGGTGATCGAACGTTACGGCAGCGAGATCCATGAGCTGGCCGGCCGCGCCAAGGACATGGGCTCGGCGGCGGTCTTCGTGCTGATGATGAACGTGCTTCTGTGCTGGGCGCTGGTCGTGGTCCCGCATGCAATGGCCGGCAATTACGGCTGATCCCCATTCCCCCACTGCCCTGAAGAGTTTCCATGTCCTTTGAGTTCCTCGCCGACCCCAATGCCTGGGTGACCCTGTTCACCCTGAGCGCACTGGAAATCGTGCTCGGCATCGACAACCTGGTGTTCATTTCCATCGCGGTCAGCAAGCTGCCGGAAGAGCGTCGCCCGTTCGCGCGCAAGCTCGGCATCGCCGTGGCCTGCATCACCCGCATCGCCCTGCTGGTGTCGCTGGCCTATCTGGCGCACATGTCCGCCAACCTGTTCACCGTGGCCGGCATGGGCATCTCCATCCGCGACCTGGTGCTGATCGTCGGTGGCCTGTTCCTGATCATCAAGGGCTACATGGAGATCAAGGAACTGATCACCGGTGGCGAAGACGAGAACCCAGCCACCAGCAAGGCCTCGGGTGTATTCGGCATGGTCATCCTGCAGATCGCCATCATCGACATCGTGTTCTCGCTGGACTCGGTGATCACCGCCGTCGGCATCGCCGATCACATCCCGGTAATGGTTGCCGCCATCCTGCTGTCGGTGATGGTGATGCTGCTGGCCGCCAACCCGCTGGGCCGCTTCATCGACGCCAACCCGACCGTGAAGATGCTGGCCCTGGCCTTCATCCTGCTGATCGGTGCGGTGCTGATCCTGGACGGCCTGGACGTGCACGTGCCCAAGCCCTACATCTATGCCGCGATGGGCTTCTCGGTGCTGGTGGAGTGGCTGAACCTGCTGATGCGCCGCCGCGCGCGCGAGCACCACGTGCCGGGCGCCGGCGACTGGTAAGCGCGCCACTGGCACGTGTGTCACCCAGAACCCCCGGCCTGGCCGGGGGTTCTGCGTTGTGGGGCGAGGCTCTACAACGGCGTTGCGGTTTTTGCACTTTCCGTGGGGTTCAGGCATCCACTTGTGAATCTGGATCAACAGTGTTTTCCCGGGGCGAGGCTTAATCCGCGACAGCAAAGCGCGCAGGCTACGCACTCCCGCTTCCCCGCCCCCAGGAAACCCCCATGAATTCCAGAGCCGCCTTGCTGGCGCTTGCCGTCGGCGCTTTCGCCATCGGAACCACCGAGTTTGCCCCGATGGGCCTGCTGCCGGTCATCGCCGACGGCGTGGGAGTCGGCATTCCGACCGCCGGCATGCTGATCACGGCCTACGCCGTCGGCGTGATGCTGGGCGCGCCGGTGATGACCCTGCTGATGGGCCGTTTCGGCAAGCGCACCGCGCTGATGCTGCTGATGTCGATCTTCGTGGTCGGCAACCTGTTGTCTGCACTGGCCCCGAACTACGGGCTGCTGCTGCTGTCGCGCCTGGTCACCAGCCTCAACCACGGTGCCTTCTTCGGCATCGGTGCGGTGGTCGCCGCCAGCCTGGTACCGAAGGAAAAGCAGGCCGCCGCCGTGGCCACCATGTTCATGGGCCTGACCATCGCCAACATCGGCGGCGTGCCGCTGGCGACCTGGGTCGGCCAGCAGCTGGGCTGGCGCCTGTCCTTCGCCGGTACGGCGATGCTGGGCCTGGTCGCGATCACCGCGCTGGGCTTCGCGCTGCCGGCGTCCGCACCGGGGCCGCGCCCGGACGTGCGCCGCGAACTGAAGGCGATCCTGCAGCCGCCGGTGCTGCTGGCGATGGCCACCACCGTGCTCGGTGCCGGTGCCATGTTCACTCTTTACACCTACGTTGCGCCGGTGCTGACCGAACTGACCGGCGCCTCCAACGGCTTCATCGCGCTGTCGCTGGCGCTGATCGGTATCGGCTTCACCGTCGGCAACGGCATCGGCGGGCGCATGGCCGACTGGTCGCTGGATGGCGCCACCCGCATCCTGCTGGCCGTCCTGGCACTGCTGATGTTCGTGCTGCCGCTGGCCTTCATGAGCCACGCCACCGCCGCCCTCGGTGTGCTGCTGTTCGGCGCGGCGACCTTCGCCCTCGTACCGCCGCTGCAGATCCGGGTGATGCAGGCAGCCAGCGAGGCGCCGGGCCTGGCATCGTCGATCAACGTGGGTGCGTTCAACCTGGGCAATGCCGTGGGTGCGGCGCTGGGGGGCGCGGTGATCAGCTCGGGGCTGGGCTACGCCGCGATTCCGGTGGCCGGTGGCCTGCTGGCGGCGTCGGGCCTGCTGCTGGCGTGGCTGGGGCGGACGCGCGCTGTGGTGGCCGAGGCCTGCTGAGTGATGTGGGGTGCCGGCAGGGCTTGCAGCCCTGCACCCGCCGAATCAACGTCAACGTCAACGGCAAAAGCCTGCATTCCGTGGGTTGGCGGGGTGGGTCCGGTTGAGGGGGGCGCTGCAAGTACGTCCATGTAAGCTCGGTCGCCGCATCCATGCGGCTCACGCCCCCTCAACCGGACC
>NZ_JAWIRX010000021.1:0-87670 GCF_036319965.1 Stenotrophomonas sp. SMYL41
AGAAGGGGCGCAGCAGCAAATGCCGTCTGCACGCAAGCGCCTGCATTTCGGCCAATCAGAGCCTCCCAGGGGATCTGGACGACCCGCTCAACCGGGTGCGGGCGGCGGGGGGGGGGGGGGGGGCCCCCCCCCCCCCCCCCCGGGGGCGGGGGGGCCCCCCCCTCTGGTGGTAACCCGCCGGGGGGGGGCCCCCCCGGGGGGGGGGGGGGGGCCCCGGGGGGGCGCCCCCCCCCGGCCCCCCCCCACCGGTGGCATGGGGTCGGCACCCACCGGTAGTGCCGGCCGCTGGCCGGCAATCCCCATTACAGGGTCACCGTCTCCACCACTTCCAGGCCGTACCCGGCCAGGCCGATCTGGCGGCGCGGGGTGCCCAGCACGCGCAGCTTGCCCAGGCCCAGGTCGGACAGGATCTGAGCGCCGGCACCGTTGCGGCGCCACTGGCCCACGTCCTTGTCCTTGCCCGGCACCACCGGCGCCGGCTGCTGGCGCAGGCGGGCCAGCAGGGCTTCGCCATCGCGCGGGGCCGACAGCACCACCATCACGCCCGCGCCCTCGGCATCGATCGCGCGCAGGGCATCGGTGGCGGCCACGCCGAAATCATCGCGGCGCCAGTGCAGCAGGTCGGCCAGCGGGTTTTCCACCTGCACGCGCACCAGGGTCGGCGTTTCGGCACCCGGGTTGCCACGGACCAGCGCGAAGTGCAGGTCGTGGGCGATGCGGTCGCGGTAGGTCACCAGCTTGAACGGGCCGAACTCGGTCTCGATCTCGCGCTCGTCCACGCGCTCGACGGTCTTTTCGGTGGCCAGGCGGTAGGCGATCAGGTCGGCGATGGAGCCCATCTTCAGGCCGTGCTCGCGGGCGAACACTTCCAGCTCCGGGCGGCGCGCCATGCTGCCATCCGGGTTCAGGATCTCCACCAGCACGCCGGCCGGTTCCAGCCCGGCCAGCATGGCCAGGTCCACGCCGGCTTCGGTATGGCCGGCACGGGTCAGCACGCCGCCCGGCTGGGCGATCAGCGGGAAGATGTGGCCCGGCTGGTGCAGGTCCGACGGCTTGGCGTTGGGCTTCACTGCAGTGCGGATGGTGTGGGCGCGGTCATGCGCCGAGATGCCGGTGGTGACACCCTCGGCGGCCTCGATGCTGACCGTGAAGTTGGTCTGGAACTGCGCGGTATTGGCCTGCACCATCGGCGCCAGGCCGAGGTCGGCAGCGCGGGTGCGGGTCAGCGGCAGGCACACCAGGCCACGGCCGTGGGTGACCATGAAGTTGATGTCCGACGGCTTGACCAGTTCGGCGGCCATGATCAGGTCGCCTTCGTTCTCGCGGTCTTCGTCATCGACGATGACCACCATGCGGCCCAGGCGGATGTCTTCCAGGATTTCCGGAATCGGGGCGAAATTCATGCTGCATCTCCATGCGGGTGCTGACCGTTGGTCGGCACACCCATCAATCGCTCGACGTAACGGGCGACCAGATCGATTTCAAGATTGACCGCGCTGCCCACGCCTGCGGCGGAGAAGGCGGTGTTGGCCACGGTGTGCGGGATCAGGGCGACTTCAAAGCCTTCGTCGTCCACTTCGTTGACGGTGAGGCTGACGCCGTCCACGCAGATCGAGCCCTTCTTGGCGATGTAGCGGCGCAGCGAGGCCGGCGCGGCGAAGCGCCAGCGCTGGGCACGCGCGTCTTCGTGGATGGACAGCACCTGGCCGAGGCCGTCGACGTGGCCGCTGACCAGATGGCCGCCGAGGCGGTCGGTCGGGCGCATGGCGCGCTCCAGGTTGATGACCGCCCCCTCGCCCAGCTGGCCCAGCGTGGTCAGGCCCAGGGTCTCGGTGGAGGCATCGGCCTGGAAGCTGCTGGCGTCGAATGCGATGACGGTGAGGCAGACGCCGTTGATGGCAATGCTCTCGCCCATCTGCACGTTGTCGAACGGCAGATTCCCGACATTGAAGGTGAAGCGGACATCGCCGCCGATGGATTCGCGTGCGGCCAGACGGCCGACGCCTTCGATGATTCCAGTAAACAAGTAACGTTCTCCGCGGAATGTGAGCGAAAAACGCCGCAAGGCAAACAGGCGCACGCAGGGCATGAGCCCTGTGGCACCGTCTTCTTTCATCCGGACTATGACCGTCGGCTCCGGCATTGGACCGGATCTGCTGACCCCCGGCCGTGGGCCGGGGCGCTCGCGGGCTTGTGCTTGCGCACCTACCGCCGGTGGGGAATTGCACCCCGCCCTGAAGACGTTTGTGTACCGGCGAACCGGCGCGGCTAGTGTACCAGCCCGTGCTGAACGGGGTCGGATCCCTTTCCGCAGGAAAGGGCTCTGACCCCATGGCTCGGTGGCACAGCAGTACTGGGGTCAGAGCCGTTTCCCGATGGGAAACGGATCCGACCCCCAACCCGGCCCCCAGCCTGTGACGGCCGTCTCTCGCATTTTGTAAAACTTTCATTAAAATCCGCAGCGGACGACATGAGGTCGCCACGGGCAGCCGCGACGGCAGGCCCGCCAATGGACTGAAATTCACAGGAATTCCCATGCGCAAGATCCTGATCGTGGCTGCCCTGCTGGCCGCCGCCCCGTTCTCGGCTTCGGCCGACGCCCTGAGCTACACCTACGTGGAAGGCGGCTGGACGCAGGTCCAGGTTGACGACAACGCACTGGACGACCCGAAGGTCGACGGTGGCTACCTGCGTGGCTCGGTCGCGCTGGCCGAGCAGGTCTACGTGTTCGGTGGCTGGTCGCGCACCAGCAAGACCCGCCACTACGGCGAAGACTCGCTGAAGCTGGAACTGAACCAGCCGGAGCTGGGTATCGGCTACCACATGCCGTGGACCGACCGCCTGGACTTCACCGCCGATGCCGCCTGGGTCCGCCAGAACGCCGAATCGACCCTGCGCTATGACGGCGTGCGTTACCACGGCAAGGACCACACCAACCTGGGCCGCGTCACCATGGGTATCCGCGGCAAGCCGTCGCGCATGACCGAAGCCTGGGCCAAGGCCGGTTACATGGATGGCGGCAACAACTACAAGGGCACCTGGGTCGGCACCGTCGGCGGCCAGATCAACTTCACCAAGACCTGGGGCGTGGTGGGCGAAATCGCCGGCTACCGCGACGTCACCCAGTACTCGGTCGGCGTCCGCGCCAGCTTCTGATTGCCCGATCCTCGTCGTGCGATCGAACGGGCCCTGCAAGGGGCCCGTTTTTTTTGGCCCGCGCGCACTGCCACGTGACCCCATCGCGCCATCGAAAATCCACGCAGATGCGCTAGGCTTGCGCGCCTCTGGAACAGGAAACACCGTCATGAAGACCCCCTTGCGTACCTTGCTGGCCAGCGCCCTGCTGGCTGCCCCGCTGCTGGCTGGCGCCGCGCCGGCCACGCTGACGCCCGAACAGGCCTTCGATCTGTACGCACGCGCGCTGCTGGAAGATGATGCGGCTGCGACCCGCACGCTCAACGATGCGCTGAAGCCGGCGTTCGAAGGCCAGGATGCCGTGACCCCGAACCCGGGTGCGTTGGCCAAGGCGCTGGCCGAACCGTGGCAGACCGTGCTGGCCAGTACCGGCACCAAGGTCGATGCCGCCGCCACCGAAGCGCTGTATGCCAAGGCGCTGCGTGATTCGAAGTGCCGCGCCAGCAAGAGCGTGATTGAAGACAACGAGTACGTGGAAGACCAGAAGCTGGCGCGCATCACCTTCAGCTGCCAGGTGCCCGACCTGGGCAAGGTGCGCCCGCTGTTCGCCGCCAGCCTTGCAGCCGACGCCAGCCCGGCCTCGCGCAAGCAGTTCACCGACGCCTACACCCAGGCGCTGCAGAGCGGTGCGCGCGTGCCGGTCAGCGGCACCTTCACCCTGTACCCGGCCAAGGACAACGGCTACTGGTACAGCGGCAACTTCGACGACCTGGTGGGCACCGTGACCGGCGCGCTGGCTCCGTTCGAGGACTGGATGCAGGACGCGCAGGCGGCCAGCGCACCGAAGGTGACCGGCGTCCCGGGCTGTGACCTGCTGCTGCAGCAGCATCGCGCCTGCGTGGCGAAGATCGCGCCGGACCAGCTCAGCGGCGTGGATGCGATGGCCGAGGAACTGAAGGCCAAGGCCCAGGTGCAGTCTGCCGATGAGATGACGCAGGAATGCAAGGCGCTGCGCCCGATGGCCGAGATGATGTGGACCGACGAGTGCGCGTGAGGCACGTGTAGAGCCGAGCCCACGCTCGGCTCGTGGTCGCGGATGACGACTGCATCCGCACTTTCAGAACCGTTGCATGGCCCTGCGCGGCCTGCATGGTCAATGCTGTTGCCCTCTTCCACCGGGGCAGCCGCATGAAACATCGTACGACGTCGACCACGGTCATGCTGATGGCGCTGCTGGCGCTGACGGCGTGCGGGCAAGCCAAAGTACCCAAGTCCAGGATCACGACCTTCTCGGTCATCCCATCGGTTGCCTTCGAATCAACCCTGCTGAGCGACAGGCAGCTGGATGCGTGGATGAGCGAAGACGACGACTGCCACGCGTTCCTGATGTATCACGATCAGTGCGCCGTGCTGGTATTGCCCCATGAGTACGACGACGGTTTTACCCGTCACCAGTTGCGATTGAAGGCGAAGAAACTGCCGGGCGAGGCACTGGGCGCGTACTGCCGCAACCTGCATGCGCTGTGGAAGCAGCAGTGGAAGGGCCAATGCCCGGTCGGCGAAGAAGACGACGAGGATGCCTGACCACAAGGGCATCGCCCCTGTTCCGCGTCATTCCCTCACGGGCGCAGCAGCAGCCTGATGTCCTCGCCCACCTGGCGCTGGTCAACCACGCGCAGGCGGCGCTGCTGGTCCATCGCATCGATGCCGAGGCCGGCCAGCAGTGGCCGGCCGTTGTCGCCCAGCAGCGTGGGCGCCTGGTAGAGCAGCAGTTCGTCCACCCAGCCCGCACGCAGCAGCACGCCGGCGAGGGTCGCGCCGGCTTCGGTATGCACCTCGTTGATGCCGCGCTCGGCCAGCAGCGCCAGTACGGCGCCCAGGTCCAGCCGCCCATCAACGCAGGGCACGCTGGCGAATTCGGCGTCGGCCGCATCCGGTGCGCTCACGGCTGCATCGTGCAGGTACAGCGTCGGTGCCCCACCCTCGCGCACGCGACTGCATTCGAGCGAGCGCAGGCGCGAATCGAGCACCACGCGCAGCGGCGGCATCACTTCGGTGTCGGCCAGGCGCACGGTCAGCATCGGATCGTCGGCCAGCACGGTCTCGGCGCCGGTCAGGATCGCGCCGGCGCGTGCCCGCCAGTGCTGCACGTCTTCGCGTGCGGCCGGCCCGGTGATCCACTTGGAGCTGCCATCGGCCATCGCGGTACGGCCATCGAGGCTGGCGGCCAGCTTCACCCGCAACCACGGCCGGTTGCGCTCCACGCGCGACAGGAAGCCCTTGTTGAGCTCACGCGCCTGCGCCGCCATCAGCCCTTCGGCGACCTCGATGCCGGCATTCCGCAGCAGATCGAAGCCACCGCCATCGACCTTCGGGAACGGATCGCGCATCGCCGCGACCACGCGCGACACACCTGCTTCGATCAAGGCCAGCGCGCACGGCGGCGTGCGCCCATAGTGCGCACAGGGTTCCAGGGTGACGTAGGCGGTGGCACCGCGTGCTTCGCTGCCGGCCTCGCGCAGCGCGAACACTTCGGCGTGCGGACCGCCAGCGCGCTGGTGCCAACCCTGCCCGACCACACGTTCGCCGTGGGCGATGACGCAGCCCACCATCGGGTTGGGGCGGGTGGTGTAGGCGGCGCGCTCGGCCAGGCGCAGTGCGTTGGCCATGTGCAGGTGGTCGAGGACGGAGAACGGGGGGCTCATGCGGCCATGGTAGCGCCGTTGGTGTTGATCCATGCCATCGGTGCCAACCAACGGTTGGCACCCACCAGTGGATGCGGCGGCATCGGTGCCAACCAAGGCTGGGGCGGTCAGCCCTTCTTCTTCTTGGTCAGGGCGATGACATCGCCCAGCAACTGCAGCTGCTCGGTACTGGACGGCAGGTCGCGCTCGAGCTTCTCGATCTCCTCGCGGAAATCGGCGACGTCCTCGAAGCTGCGGTAGACCGACGCGAAGCGCACATAGCCAACATGATCGAGCTTGCGCAGTTCGTTCATGACGAACTCGCCGACCTTGATCGAGGGCACTTCGCGCTCACCGCTGATGCGCAGCTGGTGAACCACTGCACGCACCGCTGCTTCGATCTTGTCTTCGGCCACCGCACGCTTCTGCAGCGCGCGGTCGAAGCCGGCGCGGACCTTGCGCTGGTCGAATGCCTCGCGGGTGCCATCGCTCTTGATGATCGCCGGCAGCTTCAGTTCCACCGTTTCCAGGGTACTGAAGCGCTCGCCGCAGGCTTCGCACTCACGCCGACGGCGGATCGTCGCGCCGTCTTCGGAGACGCGCGAGTCGATGACCCGGGTATCGGCATGTTGGCAGAAGGGGCAATGCATGGAACGCCTGGCTCAGGGAAGTACCTATTGCCACGGTCATGGCAGCGTCGCAAAGGTACCTGAGAAGGGGCGCAGCAGCAAATGCCGTCTGCACGCAAGCGCCTGCATTTCGGCCAATCAGAGCCTCCCAGGGGATCTGGACGACCCGCTCAACCGGGTGCGGGCGGCGGCGTGGCCGCGCGTGCCCAGCGCAGCCACGCCAGGTGCCCGGCCATCACCAGCAGAGGCGGACCAAATCCGAGGAAGCCCAATGTCGAGATCTCCCCGTGCTTGAAGGTCAGGTACAACGTGGCGGCGACCACGGCCAACGCGGCCAGCACCCCCAGCGCCAGGCCGACCCAGGCAACAACCGGCGATTGGCGCAGGCCGGCAAGGCCGCGCCACAGGAACAGGCCGCTCAGCCACAGCCAGGACAGCAGGCCGATGAGTCCGGCCGACGACCACAGCAGCAACAGCGTGTGCTCGTCGCCCGCCAGATACTTGCCATCCCATGCGACCATCAGCCCCAGCACGGCCCCCGTGCCTCCGGCGGCCACGGTGGGCAGGCCCGCCAGCAGGCCGGCAATGGCCATCCAGCGTTTGTGATGACGCTCATCCATGCGTTCGATGTCCTTCCACGGGCCACGTCATGCGCGGCGTTTGATCCACACCAGCATCGCAGCCGGTACCAGCATCGACGGGCCCAGCAGCAACAGGGTAATGCCCTCGGCGTGGACCGTGGCCCCCCACCACAACGCCAGGCCCAACGGAGGCAATGCAGCAAGCGCTCCGGCCAGCAGCATCCACCACCAGACCGGGCGCACTTGCAGCCCGGCGCGCCCCTGCATCAGGAAACCCGCGCTCAGCCACAACCAGGCCAGGCAGCCGGCAATGCCGGCCAGGCCCCACAGCGGCATCACCGTCACCGAGGCCAACGTGCCATGGCCGAACTGGCCCAACCCCATCAGCAGCAGCATCGTCGCCGCCGCACCGCCCATCACCAGGCTGGGCAGGCCAAACAGCACCGCCAGGGCGGCATACAGGTACCGGGCGCGGCGCTCATCCATGCGGCGTTACTCCGACGCCCGTGCCGGCGCGGATGGCGGGTCCACGGCTTCAACACGCAGCCACAGGAGGATCAGCATGCCGGCAGGCACCAACAGGGACGGCCCGGCGAACAGTCCGCTGAGCACGGAAGGGCCAAGCTCGGAGAAGTAGTACAGCGCCATCGCCAGCATGGGCAGGCCCGCCAGCACGCCCATGCCCAGCAGCCACCACCAGCGGCGTGATGCCATGCGCAGGCCGCGTGCCCCATCGCGCAGCCAGAAGATGCTGAGTGCAACCC
Organism: Stenotrophomonas sp. SMYL41; assembly: GCF_036319965.1. Lineage (NCBI taxonomy): Bacteria > Pseudomonadati > Pseudomonadota > Gammaproteobacteria > Lysobacterales > Lysobacteraceae > Stenotrophomonas > Stenotrophomonas sp. SMYL41. The sequence goes on from NZ_JAWIRX010000021.1 coordinate 7,794, forward strand.
AGGCCACCAGACCCGCGATCGCGCAGGAGCCCCACGCAAACATGCCGGCGGCAAACCACAGTTTGTCCGCGTCCAGGGAGACCAGCCCGATCACGCCCATGACCAGGGCGATGCAGGCGCCCGCGCCGCCGAAGAACAGGCTGGGCAGGCCGAACAACACCGCCAACGCCGCGTACAGGTACTTGAGGTGGCGCTCATCCATGCGCGGTTGCTCCGATACCGGGGTCAGAGCCCTTCCCTGCGGGAAGGGATCTGACCCCTGCTTCGATCCGGGCTTCGGGGTCGGATCCCTTCCCGCAGGGAAGGGCTCTGACCCCTGCTCCGATCAGCCGTAGACCGGGTACTTGCGGCACTGCGCGCTGACCGCGTCGCGCACGCGGGCGATGACGGCGTCATCGTTCGGTGCGTCGAGCACGTCCGCGATCCAGTTGGCCAGATCCACGCAGTCCTGTTCGACGTAACCGCGGGTGGTCACGGCCGGGGTGCCCAGGCGCAGGCCCGAGGTCACGAACGGCGAACGCGGGTCGTTGGGCACCGAGTTCTTGTTGACGGTGATGTGGGCCTTGCCCAGCGCGGCTTCCGCGTCCTTGCCGGACACGTCCTTGCCGATCATGTCGACCAGCATCAGGTGGTTCTGGGTGCCACCGGAGACGATCTTGTAGCCGCGCGCGATCAGCGTATTGGCCATCGCCTGGGCGTTCTTCACCACCTGCTGCTGGTAGGCCTTGAAGCCCGGTTCCAGCGCTTCCTTGAAGGCCACGGCCTTGCCGGCGATGACGTGCATCAGCGGACCGCCCTGGATGCCCGGGAACACGATCGACTGCAGCTTCTTGACCAGGTCTTCGTCGGCGCCCTTGGCGACGATGATGCCGCCGCGCGGGCCGCGCAGGGTCTTGTGGGTGGTCGAGGTGACCACGTGGGCGTGCTCCAGCGGGCTTGGGTAGACGCCAGCGGCGACCAGGCCGGCGACGTGGGCCATGTCCACGAACAGGTAGGCACCGACCTTGTCGGCGATGGCGCGGAAGCGCGCCCAGTCGATCACCTGCGAATAAGCCGAGAAGCCAGCCACGACCATCTTCGGCTTGTGCTCCAGGGCCAGGCGCTCGACTTCGTCGTAATCGATCAGGCCCTGGTCGTTCACGCCGTACTGCACGGCGTTGAACAGCTTGCCCGAGGCATTGACCTTGGCACCGTGGGTGAGATGGCCGCCGTGCGCCAGGCTCATGCCGAGGATGGTGTCACCCGGCTGCAGCAGGGCGAAGTACACGGCCTGGTTGGCCTGCGAACCGCTGTGCGGTTGCACGTTGGCGTAGTCCGCGCCGAACAGCTGCTTGAGGCGGTCGATCGCCAGCTGCTCGGCGATGTCCACGTATTCGCAGCCACCGTAGTAGCGCTTGCCCGGGTAGCCTTCGGCGTACTTGTTGGTCAGCTGGCTGCCCTGGGCCTCCATCACCGCCGGGCTGGTGTAGTTCTCGCTGGCGATCAGCTCGACGTGGTCTTCCTGGCGCTGGGTCTCAGCGGCGATGGCCTTGGCCAGTTCGGGATCGTAGGATTCGATGCGGACGTCACGCGGGAACATCGGGTACTCCAGCAGGCAGGGAAAAGGGGTACGGCTCAGCTCCCGATTGTAGCCCCGCACCGGGCTGCCGGGGCCGAAAAGGACGGGGCCGGCATCCCCGAAGGAATCCGGCCCCGTATGGTTTCGATTGATGGTGTGGGGTCAGAGCCCTTTCCGTTGGAAAGGGATCCGACCCCGGCCGCGATCCTCAGCGGCTGCTGAGCACGTACTGGGCGATCACACCGGTGGCGATGGCGACCAGCAGCATGTTGCCGCGGTCGTCGCGGATCCAGTGATGGCCATGCGGCGGACGACGCAGGTGGTAGCGCGGGTAGTCGTTCACCACATAGATCGGGCCGCGGTAGTAGTCGCGATAGCGGTGGCCGACCTTCCAGCCATAGCCGGGCCCATAGGCCGGGCGATAGACCACGCGCGGCGGTGCCGGGCGGTAGTAGCGGTCATGGTCGCGGTGCCATTCACGGCGGTCATGGCGGTAGTCGCGCCGGGCTTCACGGCGATCCCGCTCCCAGTCACGGCGGTCATGGCGCCACTCGCGGCGATCCTCGCGCCACTCGCGGCGGTCATGGCCACGGCGGTGGTCGTCGTCGGCGAAGGCCGGGGCCACGGCGCCGAGCGCCAGTACAGAGGCCACGGCGCTGGCCATTACTCGATTGATGCGCATGTCAGACCTCTGCATGGGTGGGTGGTGAGCCCATATTGCGCACCCGATCTGAACCGTTTCCGGCTGGAAACGCTTCCTGCTGCAGGACTGTGACGCGGTATTCAGGCCGCGGCCAGCCCGGCGCCCCCTCCCGGGCGCGGCCCGGAACCGGTTCCGGCTATAATTGGCGGTATTCCATTTCAGTCTGTGCCCGCTGCCGCAACGGGAGGTTCCCGTGACGGGTCGGGTGCAGGACCGCGCCTACGGAGACCGCATGTCCTCGCAATACATCTACACCATGAACCGCGTGTCCAAGGTGGTCCCGCCCAAGCGGCAGATCATCAAGGACATCTCGCTGTCCTTCTTCCCGGGCGCGAAGATCGGCCTGCTGGGCCTGAACGGCGCCGGCAAGTCCACCGTGCTGAAGATCATGGCCGGCGTGGACACCGATTTCGAGGGCGAAGCCCGCCCGCAGCCGGGCATCAAGGTCGGCTACCTGGCGCAGGAACCGGAACTGGACCCGACCAAGACCGTGCGTGAAGCGGTCGAGGAAGGCGTGGGCGAAGTGCTGCAGGCCCAGGCCGCGCTGGAAGCGGTGTACGCCGCCTACGCCGAGGAAGGCGCCGACTTCGACGCGCTGGCCAAGGAACAGGAGCGCCTGGAAGCGATCCTGGCCGCTGGCGACGCCCATACCCTGGAAAACCAGCTGGACGTGGCCGCCGATGCGCTGCGCCTGCCGCCGTGGGATGCCATCGTCGGCAAGCTGTCCGGTGGTGAGAAGCGCCGCGTGGCGCTGTGCCGCCTGCTGCTGCAGAAGCCGGACATGCTGCTGCTCGACGAACCGACCAACCACCTCGACGCCGAGTCGGTGGAATGGCTGGAACAGTTCCTGGCGCGCTACACCGGCACCGTGGTGGCGGTCACCCACGATCGCTACTTCCTGGACAACGCCGCCGAGTGGATCCTGGAACTGGACCGCGGCCGCGGTATTCCGTGGAAGGGCAACTACACCGACTGGCTGACCCAGAAGGATGAGCGCCTGAAGCAGGAAGACAACCAGGAAAAGGCTCGCCAGAAGGCGATCCAGAAGGAACTGGAGTGGTCGCGCCAGAACGCCAAGGGCGGCCGCACCAAGGGCAAGGCCCGTCTGGCCCGCCTGGAAGAGCTGCAGTCGGTCGATTACCAGAAGCGCAACGAGACCAATGAAATCTTCATCCCGCCGGGCGAGCGCCTGGGCAATGCGGTGATGGAGTTCAAGAACGTCTCGAAGAAGTTCGGCGATCGCCTGCTGTTCGACAACCTGAGCTTCCTGGTGCCGGCCGGCGCCATCGTCGGCATCATCGGCCCGAACGGTGCCGGTAAGTCGACCCTGTTCAAGATGATCACCGGCCAGGAAAAGCCGGACACCGGCGAGATCGTGGTCGGCCCGACGGTGAAGCTGTCCTACGTGGACCAGAGCCGCGACGCGCTGGAAGGCAACCACAACGTCTTCCAGGAAATCGCCGGCGGCCTGGACATCCTCAACATCAACGGCATCGAGATCCAGTCGCGCGCCTACATCGGCCGCTTCAACTTCAAGGGCCAGGACCAGCAGAAGATGGTCGGTTCGCTGTCCGGTGGTGAGCGTGGCCGCCTGCACATGGCCAAGACCCTGCTGCAGGGTGGCAACGTGCTGCTGCTCGACGAACCGTCCAACGACCTGGACATCGAAACCCTGCGTGCGCTGGAAGATGCGCTGCTGGAGTTCCCGGGCAACACCTTCGTCATTTCGCATGACCGTTGGTTCCTGGATCGCATCGCGACCCACATCCTGGCGTTCGAAGGCGACTCGCACGTGGAGTTCTTCCAGGGCAACTACCGCGAGTACGAAGAAGACAAGCGCCGCCGCATGGGCGACGACGCTGCGCCGAAGCGCCTGCGCTTCAAGGCGCTGAAGTAAGGCAACAGGAAAGGCCGCGCTCGCGCGGCCTTTCTCCTTCTGTGGGTCGCCTGCTTGCTGGCGACACCTTTGCGAGAAGCCCCATGTCCCTGTTCGAGCGCCTGTTCCAGCTGCAGCAGCACGGCACCACCGTGCGCACCGAGCTGCTGGCCGGTGTCACCACCTTCCTGACGATGTCCTACATCGTCTTCGTGAACCCCGAGATCCTCGGCACCACCGGCATGGATGCGGGTGCGGTGTTCGTGGCCACCTGCCTGGCCGCCGCGCTGGGTTCGGCGGTGATGGCGCTGGCCGCCAACTTCCCGGTCGGCATGGCACCGGGGATGGGCCTGAACGCGTTCTTCGCATTCACCGTGGTCGGTGCCGCCGGCCTGCCGTGGCAGCAGGCATTGGCGGCGGTGTTCATCTCCGGCCTGGTGTTCCTTGTTCTGTCGCTGACCGGTGTGCGCGCATGGCTGGTGTCGGGCATTCCTTCGTCGCTGCGCTCGGCGATCGTGGCCGGCATCGGCCTGTTCCTGGCGATCATCGCGCTGCAGAAATCCGGCGTGATCGTCGGCAATGAAGACACGCTGGTGGCGCTGGGCCCGTTGAACACGGCGCCGCCGCTGCTGGCGCTGGCGGGTTTCCTGTTGATCGCGGTGCTGGAAGCACGCCGGATCCGCGGCGCGATCCTGATCGGCATCCTGGCGGTGACCGGCGCCGGCTGGGCGCTGGGCGACGTGCAGTACCAGGGCCTGGTCTCGCTGCCGCCGAGCCTGGCGCCGACCTTCCTGCAGCTGGACCTGCCGGGCCTGCTGCACCATGACGGCGGTGCGCCGATCGCGGTACTGCTGCAGGTGGTGCTGGTGTTCGTGCTGGTGGAAGTGTTCGATGCCACCGGCACCCTGTACGGCGTGGTCGGCCGCGCCGGCCTGCTGAAGCTGCCGGGCGCGCAGAAGCGCTTCGGCCGCGCGCTGCTGGCCGACAGCACCGCCATCGTGGCCGGTTCGATGCTCGGCACCAGCAGCACCACGGCCTTTGCCGAAAGCGCCTCGGGCGTGCAGGTGGGCGGCCGCACCGGCCTGACCGCGCTGGTGGTATCGGCATTGTTCCTGGCCGCGCTGCTGTTCTCGCCATTGGCGGCGATGGTGCCCAGCTACGCCACCGCGCCTGCCCTGCTGTTCGTGGCCGGGCTGATGCTGCGCGAACTGGTGGAAGTGGACTGGAGCGACCTGACCGAATCGGTGCCGGCCGCATTGTGTGCGCTGGCGATGCCGTTCACCTACTCCATCGCCAACGGCCTGGCGTTCGGCTTCATCGCGTATGCGGCGCTGAAGGCCGGCACCGGCCGCTGGCGCGAAGTGCATCCAGCGGTGTGGCTGGTGGCCGTGCTGTTCACCCTGCGCTACGCGCTGGAATAAGCGCTGGGCGGTGCCGGCCGGCGGCCGGTACTACGCGCTCGGGTTCACCTGCCACGCACGGTGCTCTGGGATGATGCAGGCATGGTTCCGCCTGTCCTTCCCGCAGATCCGTCTTCGCCGTTGCGCCGGCGGCTGCTGCGCGCGGCAGTGCTGGCTCCGGTCGCCAGTGCGCTCGCCAGCCTGCCCGGCTGTTCGCTGCCGGTGCAGGTGGATGGCACCTTCCTGCAGCCCTGGCGTAGCCACCTGCAGTGGGGCCAGGCCGACTGGCAGCGCTCGTTGAAGCTGGCCCATACGCTGGGCTGCCGGCAGCTGGTGCTGCAATGGACGGGCATCCTCGGTGGCAGCGACGGCGACTGGTCACTGCCGGACAGCAGCCTGCAGCAACTGTTCACCGCCGCCAGCGAGAACGACATCCGCATCCGCGTCGGCCTGCCCTTCCAGCAACGCTGGTGGCAGGCTATCGGCGCAGACGACGCCACGCTGCAGGCCTTCCTGGCCGAAAGCCTGGCGCACGCACGCCAGTGGTTGGCACAGGCGCTCTGGGCGCAGCAGCCGGCCTTCGGGGGCTGGTACCTGCCCTACGAACTGGAGCAGTACCACTGGGCCGATCCGGCCCGCCAGCAATGGCTGGCGCAGTGGCTGCACGGCCTGGTGCAGGCCGCCAGCGCACGCGGCGGCAACTGCGCGATTTCCTGCTACTTCAGCCGCCTGCAGACCGACGGCAACCTGGTCACGCTGTGGCAGGCGGTGTTGGCACAGACCGCGCTGCGGCCAATGGTGCAGGACGGCGTAGGGGTGGCCGGCGCCGGCAACGTGCAGCAGCTGCAACCGCTGCTCGATCATTTCCACGCGCAAGGCATCGGCTTCGATGCGATCGTCGAGCTGTTCCGCGAACTGCCCGGCGGCCCGGCCGATGGCAGCGGATTCAAGGGCGAAACCGCCGATGCCGCACGCATCCAGCGGCAGTTGGCATGGGCACGCGGCAGCGGCGCCCAGCACGTGCTGGTCTATGCGCTGGAGCCGTGGCTGACCCAGGACACGCCGCAGGCGGCGGCGCTTCGGCGACGCTGGGGCGTGCCTCAGTAGTAGAGGATGGCGGTGGCGAACAACCCCTTGGCGCGCTGCGTATCACCACCGCCGATCGCGAAGCGGTACTGCACGGTCAAGTCCAGGTAGGAGCGCGGCGTGTTGTAGTGGTCCTCGCGGAACCAGTAGCGCACGCCCACGCCAGGGCCGGCGCCAAGTGACCAGCTGCGCTGCGTATCGTTGAGCGCGAACGACTGCGCCGGGAACAGCGGGTAGCGGATGTCGCGCACGCGCGAGCGCTGGTCCAGCCAGTCCGCTCCCACCACCACATACGGCGTGACCACCCAGTGGGTCTGCCCGGCGCCGAAACGGAAGCTGCGGCCCGCGCGCAGTTCACCGGCAGCGAACCACTGCTCGCGATGCAGCCGCCCGTTGGCATCGCCGATCCGCCGTACCGGCGTGCCATTGGCATCGAGCGCATCGAGGGTGAAGTGGGCGCCGTTGTCGTCCCAGGTGTAGCCGCCCTGCGCGTAGCCGCTGACCATCCACCACTGGTTCACATCGGTACGCAGATCGGTGCCGTGGTAATAGCCGTAGGTCAGGTAGGACATCCACCCGCCGGAACCGCTGGCCAGGCGGTAGCGGGCCAGCGTGCTGGCTTCCAGTGGTGGATGCCGGGCCAGCTGCAGGCGGCACTGCACGGCCGCCGATGCGGGATAGACATCGCCCGTGCGGGTGGCGCTGCCCAGGAACTGGCGACGCTCGATGCCGGCGCTCAAACCGGTCTGGCCAAACGCGTAGCGCAGGCCGAACGAGGCGATGGTGGACGGCCAGCCGGTGGTCGAGCGCGAGTGACTGAGGCGCTCGGCGCGTGCACGCGCATCCGGCGTTGATTCGCCGGTGCACGGATCCACCGCACGGATCGATTCGTAGGTGCCGCCTTCGTCGTACAGCGTATTGAGCAGGCGTGCGTAGAGCTCCAGCGTGCCATGCTGGTCATTGAAGGCTGGTGGCCGCCAGAAGGCCTCCAGCGTGCTGAACACCGAATCACCCGGCGTGCTGATCGCCGCCCCGCCGACATTGGTCGCCGCCTGGCGTGCTCCACGGAAGCCGGCCGAGGCGATCACGCCCCACTCGCGCGAATAGTTGGCGATGGCATTGCGCACGCTGAAGCGCTGGTGCCCATCCAGCGGCAGCTCACCAGCGTCTGCGCGGTCGATGGCGCTACGCAGCAGTGACACCGCCTGTGGGTGATCACCGTTGGCTGCACTCGCATATGCCTGGTCCAGCACCACGCTCTTCGGTGCCCTGCCGGTGGCCTCGGCGGCGCGGAAGTCAGCCAGTGCCTGCGCCGGCTGGTGCGCCTTCTGGTTGAGGTAGCCGCGCTGCATCAGCGCCTCCGCATCGTCAGGGCGCTGTGCCAGCGCCGCATCCAGGCGCTGCCGTGCTTCGTCCTGCTGGGCGCGGTTGCCCGACGCCAGCGTGGTGGTCAGCAGGCCTTGCAGTTTCGCGTCGTCCGGTGCGAGCTGCACGGCCTGCCGCGCCTCACTGATGGCCTCGGCGTAGTCCTGGCGCGCGTAGGCCGCGTAGGCACGCTGCGCGGCACCGCCATCGCCCTGCAGGTCGGCCGGCATCAGCTCGCAGCGGTTGCCGCTGTCAACAGGCTGGCAGTGCTGGACCGGTGCCGGGTAGGTCTGCGCGCTGATGGGGGGCAGCGCGCGACTTGAGCGGATCGCCCGGGCGCGCTGCTCGATGCCCTGCAGCAGCAGCTGCTTCGCGCGTGCATCGCCCGAGTCGCTTGGCAATGCCGACTGCAGTGGTGCCAGCAGCGCCGCGGCGCGCGTGCGGTCGGCGCTGGCCAGCGCCGCATCCACCGCCAGCAGGCGCACGTTGCGCTGCTGCGTTGTTGACCCCGGCGCAGCGAGTGCGGTGTCGAAGTCCTCATTGGCCAGCACGGTATTGCCCTGGCGCTGGCGCAGGTAGCCGCGCATCACCCGTGCATCGAGATCCTGGCCGTCGGCCTGCAGCGCCTGGTCGGCACTGCGCTCGGCGTCGGCCAGCTGCCCCTGTTGCAGCTGCGCGGTAATCAGCAGCAACCGGTACGTGGCCACCTCCGGCGCCAGCTCGACAGCGGCACGTGCCTGCGCAACGGCCGCGGCATCATCCTGCGTGGACAGCGACCGATACGCCTGCTGGGCCTGCAGCAGCGCACGCTGTCGATCCAGCGCCACACGCCGGGCACGCAGCGCCTCGGCATTCGGCGCGCCCAGCTGCAGCGCGGTGGCAATGGCGGCGTCGGCCTGTTCGGGCTGCTGCTGTGCCTCCAGCGCGGCCACCCACAGCAGTGCCCAGGCACCCTGCGTCGGCTGCTGCCGGAAGGCCTGTTCGGCCTTGCCGGCCGCTTCTCCCATCCGCCCGGCGTCATAGGCCATGTATGCCTCGGTGGCCAGCGCGTAGGCCTGCTGCCGGCTACGGTCCGCGGCGCTGCCGGCCGGGCGCGATGGCGATGCAGCACGCGCGCCGGTACGGTCCGTGGAGGTGCTACGTGCAGCGGTGGCGGCCGCCAGCGCCGGCAACGCCGGATCCTTCAACCCCGCATCCAGCGCGCGCCGCGCCTGCTGCTGCGCTTCTGCGCTACGGCCGAGCTTCTGCAGCGCATAGATCTGCAGCAGGCGCAGCCGCACCACGTCCGGGCGCAACCGGATCGCTTCGCTGGACTGCTGGTAAGCCGCGCGGTAGTCACCGCGCTCATAGGCGGCGAACGCCTGCTCTGCGATGCGGTAGGCCGCACCGGACAGCGGCAGTGCGGCATCGGCTTGTGCCAGCACCGGCGCGGCAGCGCTGGCCAGTGCCACGGCAATGACGGTGGACAGCAGCGTGGTCTTCATGCCGGCACGGCTCCGGGAGGCGGCGACTGCAGCGTGGCCGCGCGCCGGCGCTGCTCCTGCATGGCCTGAGCCACGGCGTCTTCGGTGGCAATGCCCTGCTTGACCAGGTAATCGCCGATGCGTCCATCGCGCTGCGGCTTGTAGTCGTCCAGTGCAATCTCGAAGCGCGCGTGGTCGATCAGGCGCATCTCCACCAGCAGGTCGCCCAGCAACGGCACGTTGTCCAGCTGCCAGTGCCGGTCACCGCCGATCAGGCGCAGGCCGGCGTTGATCTCGCTTTCGCGGGCGATGCTCTGTTCAATGTGGGCGCTGCGGGTTTCCTGCTTCAGCAGTGCCAACGCCTCTTCGGGCAATGGGCTGGCCACGGCCAGCCGCAGGGTGCCTTGCTGGCGCGGTGGCAGCGGCAGCATGCGCCATTGCACGCAGGCATCGGCGCTGACCGGGAACTGGCCGGCGCGCAGGTAGTCCACATCGATCACCGCGCGCTGCAGGTCGCCCTGGAAGGCGATGGCCTCGGCCAGCGTTTCATCATCCAGCCAGCCCTGGGTGAGCAGGATGCGGCCCAGCGGCTGCTGACGGCCGGCATGCTGCTGGTCCAGCGCCTGCTGCAGCCGCTCCGGTTCCACCGCCTGCCAGGTGGCCAACAGCTCGCCCAGCTGCTTGCGGGTCTGCACCAGCTGCGCGGCGTCCGGGAAGTCGTGCATGGTCTTGTCCCAGACCATGCGCTTGCCGAACAGCAGGTAGGCCAGGAACACCTTCCACGCGCGTGCGGTGGCCATGAAATTGATCATGTTGCCGACCACCATGCGCGGGATCGACATCAACGCATGCTCCCAGCCGTACAGCCGGTTGACGAAGTAGAAGCGCTGCACGACCCGGGTCGCCAGTGCCGCGGTGGTCAGCAGCGCCACGTTCATCTGCCAGGTACCGGCCTGGAACACGCTGGGGAACTGCATCGTCCACACCCCGGTCATCTTCAGCAGCCAGAACAGCAGCAGCTGCAGGAAGATGAGATAGGCGATGATGCTGACGAACGAGGTGATGATGCCCTTGCGGTCGCGCGCCAGCAGGTACTTGGTCGCCAGCGAACCACGCCAGCCCAGCGACTCCCAGCTCTGCAGGCCGATGCCCAGTACCCAGCGTGCCTTCTGCCGGTACGAGGCACGGAAATTGTCGGGGAAATATTCGCGCACGCACAGCGCCATCTGCTGGGTGCGCTCGCGTACCGGCCCCCAGCCGAACCACGACGGGCGGCGCACGCGGAACTGCACCGGGAAGCGCGCGAAGATCGACTGCATGCCCATCGCCGCCAACCGTGCACCCACGTCGTAATCCTCGGTGAGGCTGTCGGTGTTGAAGGGTTGGTTGTCGGTCTGCGCGCTCAGTGCCAGCAATGCCCGCCGCGAGAAACAGGTACCCACGCCCGCCGACGGCACCATGCCGGAGACGCTTTCGCGTACGACCAGATCCTTGGCGTGCCATTCGGCGAATTCGTCCATGTAGACACCGGCCACCAGCTCGTACCACTCGCGGTCCAGCGAGGTGACCGGCAGCTGGATCATGTCCTTGCGCGGCAGCAGGTAGTTGTAGAAGCGCAGTTCCATCGGGTGCAGCACGTCCTCGCTGTCGTGCAGGATCACCCCGGCGAATTCGATGTCGTGCCGCTTCTCGTAGTCGAAGATGGCCAGGATCAGCCAGTTCAGGCAGTCGGCCTTGCTGGTCGGCCCGTCGTGGGGCACTTCCACGCGGCGCAGGCGCTTGTAGCGGCGGCGCATGCGCTCGACTTCGTCGATGGTCTGCGGGTCGTTGGGATAGGTGCCGACGAACACGACGTACTCCCGGTAGTCGAGCACGTTGATCATGTTCTCCACCATCTGCGCGATGACGTCGTACTCCATCCACGCCGGCACCATGATCGCCAGCGGCTGTTGTGGCCGCTGCAGCAGGTCTTCCTGGGTCAGCGGCCGGTACGCATCGCGGCGCTTGATGGTGAGCGCGCGCCAGCTCTCGCGCACCCAGTACCAGGCATCGATGAACAGGTCATCGAGGCTGGAGATGAGGATCAGCACGGCCACCGCCGCTGCCGTGGTTTCCAGGGCGGCGTAGTAGTTGGCCAGCTGGATGTTCCAGAACAGACCGTCCACGGTGGATCAGTGCCCTGTGTTGGCGGACTTGCGGCGGCGCACCTGGGTAACGCGGGCGGCCAGCAGCGCGAACACGATCACGCCGACCAGCAGCAGCAACCAGACCATGTGCCGTTCCCACTTCGATTGCGGATTGCCGTCCTGCGCGATACGCGTGCCATACGGATCCTGGCGGTCGAATTCGCGCACGGCATCACCGCCGTCGAGCACGGCGAGATCACCGCGTAGCAGCCGGAACGGCGCACCGAACGACGGTGCCTGCGCACCGAGGTCGCTGTAGAGCACGCCCAGCTGGCCGCCGGACGACCCCACCTGCACCACGGCAGCACGATCCAGCCCGCTGACATCCAGCAGCGGCTGCGGCGTGCCGCCGATCAGCAGGCGGCCATCCTTCAGGCCGGCCACATCAACACCGGAGGGCGCCACGCCGAACGCCAGCCATGGCGCGCCCGGGCTGACCGCGGCACCGGCATCGACCACCTTCAGTTCCGACGCCTCCGGTGACGCGCCCACGGCACTGGCCACGGCGATGACCTTACGCAGCGAGGCCGGCGCATCCTGCAGCCAGGTGCCGGGCACGAACACCTGGTTGCCGCGCGACAGCTGGCTGCTGGCACCAACGAAGTCACTGCCCAGCGAACGCTTGGCCAGGGTCAGGTGGCTGCTGGGCAGGATCGAGACCGGATAGCCGGTGGCCGGGTCGTGACAATAGGGCCGCGCCGGCTGGCGCAGGAAGCTGACGCGGATCTCGTTGCGCGCCGAGAGCGCGTAGGCCGGCACCTTGGCCACCAGCCGTTGCGGCTGGCCATTGGCCGTCAGCACCTTGCCACCCAGCAGGTAATCATTGAAGTAGAGGGTCGCCACCGCGCCCTGCCCGGCTGCGTTGGGCGCCGCCGAGACATCGATCACCACTTCCTCGGGCAGGCGCCCATCGGCCGACAGCGCGCCGAGGTCGAAGCTGGCGCTGCGATCGGCGCGGGTCACCACGTCCATCGTGCCGGCGATGTTGCCGAGCCGGCTCAACAGCACCTGGTCGCCGTCCAGTTTCGGCGTGCCCGCTTGGCTGACCTGCAGGCTGCGGCCCAGCGCGTAGCTGCGCCACTGTTCGGCGAACAGCCCGGCGACCTTGCCTGCCGCTGCCGGGTCGACCACCAGCGTCGGACGGCCGGCAACGGCGACCACGCTGACCGAGGCGTTGGCAGCGGGCTTTTCCAGCCCAGCCATGTCGGTACCGCGCCACGCAGCGAAGGCAGTGCCCGCATCGGCACCAGCAGCGCCGACCTGTACGGCCAGCGCGTCCAGTGCCGCGCTTACGCCGGCCCGCAGCGCATCGCTGCCGATCATCACATCGGCCGCCAGCGGCCCACTGTCACGCAGCGACAGCAGTGCGCCAACTTCGGCCAGGTCCTTGATCGCATGCGCGCGCTCGCCCGTGGCCAGCGCGGCGTAGGCCGGCACGCCCTGCAGGCTGGCCGGGATGCTGATGCCGGCCAGGTCGACGCTGTCACCGACCTTGGGCAGCGCCACCACCTGCACCTGCTTTCCGCCGGCCTGCAACGCGGTACCGATGCGCCAGGCGGCATCATAGGTTGGCGCCTGCAGCGCTTTGCCATCCACCAGCAGCCGCACCTGCGGTGGCAGCGCACCCCACGCCTTGGCCACGGTATCCACGGCACGGCCGTCGAAGCGATAGCTGAAACGCGAGTCCGGCGACAGCCGCAACACGTTGGCCGGTGCACTCTGGTCGGCACACTGGTAGTCGGACACGATCGACCACCAGCCGACGCCCACCCGCACGAAGCCGTTCTGGCGGGGTTCGCCATCGATGGCCAGCAGCTGGCTGGCATCGCCCTGCGCGTCGGTGATCGAGCGCGCCGCGATCGGATCGCCATCGACCGACCACAGGCCCGAGGTCCGCCCGGCGTGGCCACGCACATAGCGCCCATCCAGCTGCAGCTGCGCATCGCGGGTGGCGACGCCGGCCGGCACCGGCAGGTAGACCTCGCGCTGGCTCTCCTGCCCGCTCAGCACGAGTGGTTGGCGGAAACCGAGTTCGCGCAGGGTCATCTGCCGGTTCACCGTGCTGTCGCCGCTCCATTCGGCGAACTGGCCGGCGACGCTGTCGGCGGCATGGGCACTGCCGACCACGCCCGACAGGACGAACGCAGCAGCGGAAGCAAACAGGGGAGAGCAGCCGGGCTGGGTCATGGCGTCACTTCACGGGGATGAGGGAGGGCGGCACCGCCGCGACGGAGACCGGGCGAGAATTCGGGAAGCGGCGCGCCGCGCAGGGCGGCAACGATGCGTGCGCTGGCACGGCCGTCGCCGTAGGGGCTGGCATCGGGGTCGAAGCGGGCCGGCTGCGGGGGTTGTGCCAATACCGCGTTGACCGCATCGACGATGCGGGAGGGCGTGGTACCGACCAGTGTCACCACACCGGCTTCGACCGCCTCCGGCCGCTCGGTGACATCGCGCATCACCAGCACCGGTTTGGCCAGTGCGGGCGCTTCTTCCTGCACGCCACCGGAGTCGGTGAGGATGACGTCGGCGCGCTGCATCAGGCGCACGAAGCGCAGGTAATCCTGCGGTGGCACCAGGTGCACGTTGTCCAGGTTGCCAAGGTGGGCGTTGACCGGTCCCTGCACGTTCGGGTTGAGGTGCACCGGGTACAGCACCTGCAGGTCCGGCCGCCGGGCCAGCTCGACCAGCGCACGGCAGATGTCCTCGAAGCCCTGGCCGAAGCTTTCGCGGCGGTGGCCGGTGACCACCAGCAGGCGGCGTGCGGGGTCGAGCATGTGGAAGGGTTGGTCGGCCTGCGCGCGCAGTGCCGGATCGGCATCCAGGCGTTCTACGGTCTGCTGCAGGGCATCGATGACGGTGTTGCCGGTGACCAGGATCTGCCCGCCCAGGTGCTCACCGGCCAGGTTGGCGCGCGAGCTGGGCGTAGGTGCGTACAGCTGGTGGCCAATCACATCGATCACCCGCCGGTTCATTTCCTCCGGCCACGGCCGGTGGATGTCGCCGGTGCGCAGGCCAGCCTCGACGTGACCGATCGGAATGCGGTGATGGAATGCGGCCAGCGCGGCAGTCATCGCCGTGGTGGTGTCGCCATGCACCAGTACCCGGTCCGGACGGACCTGCGTGTAGAGCGCGTCAAGCCGTTCGAACAGCTTGGAACACAGGCCATTGAGGGTCTGGTTGGGCACCATGACATCGAGGTCGTGGTCGGCAGTGATCCCGAACAGCGACATCACCTGGTCGAGCATCGCCCGGTGCTGGCCGGTGATGCAGACCACCGATTCAATGTCCGCAGCCCCCGCCAGGGCCCGCACCAGCGGTCCCATCTTGATGGCTTCCGGCCGCGTGCCGAACACCGACAGGACCTTCACCGCAGCGCTCCCGAAGGATGGTGCGGGGGGATGCAGGTAGCTGTAGCCACGTCTGGATCCTTTCGGCATTCCCGTCCAATGCCCGCAGGCAGGAGACGGTCACCTCATGAGGAAACTCCAAATTCGCGACATACATCACATCCATGTGAGTGTACGTGCGTCGTGGCACTGATCTTCATCGTTGGAAGATCAAGACGCAGTCAACGCCACCTGCGGAACAGGTGACGTTGCGGTGGAACGCAGCGGTGGCGCCGGCCTGTGGCCGGCTTACTCGTACTGGATGGTGAAGGTGGCTTGGCCGTTCGCGACACCCGCACCGACCGTGCCGGCCTGGGTCTGCACGTAACGGGCACGCAATGGCAGGGTCATGGTGCTGGTACCCGGCGTGGTGGTACCGACGTTGACGGTCTGGCCGAAGCGCACTTCGCGCTCGGTGCTGCCATCGCGCTGGACCATCTGGATGCCGATGCGGGTGGCGCTGTTGGTGGCCGCGCTGAGCTTCAGCACGCCGGGCATGTTCGAGCTGTCCTGATCGGCGTCGAGGCGGATGCCGATCTTGCTCTGATACTGCGCGACATTGCTTCCCTGGCAGTTCAGGCGGATCTCGAAATCACGATCGACGGCCTTGGAACCGACACCGGTGAAGGTGGTGTTGGGCACGCTGCCGAAATCAACCGCGATGTTGCGGCTGCCGGCCTGCACTTCGCAGGTCGGGCTGACCACGGTGGTGCCCGAGCCCCTGAACGTGGAAGTCAGCACCGGGCGGCTGGGGCCATCACCATCAAAGTAATACGTGGTGAAGCGACCGTTCGGCGCGATCACGCCCGAACCGGTCTGCGCGGCGGTCTTGATCAGCTGGATGCGGAACTGGCCGCCGATCAGCGAGATGGTGGAGTTGGCCGCGAAATTGATGGAATGCGGGTAGTACGTCTGGATCGCGCCGGAGTCGCGGAACAGGCGGATGCCCACGCCGGCCACGCCGGTCTCATAGACGTTGGCAAAGCCGGCCACCGGTCGCTTCTGCGGCGCGTTGACATACTCGCCGGTCGAGCTGCCACCGTACCAGTAGTCACAGCGGGCAACGCTGTTCTGCTGGTTGA
Source organism: Stenotrophomonas sp. SMYL41 (assembly GCF_036319965.1). NCBI lineage: Bacteria > Pseudomonadati > Pseudomonadota > Gammaproteobacteria > Lysobacterales > Lysobacteraceae > Stenotrophomonas > Stenotrophomonas sp. SMYL41. The sequence goes on from NZ_JAWIRX010000021.1 coordinate 23,899, forward strand.
TCGGCACGCTGATTTCCTTGATCACGCCGCCAACGGGCGTGCTGGGCAGGATCACGATCTGACCCATGTCCATCTGCACGTCCTGCGCAACGAAACCGTTGATCTGGATGCGGCAGGCCGCACTGGCCTGCTGCGCCAGCAGCACGCCACCCAGCAGGGCCAACGCGGCCAGTGCCTTGCGGCCACGGGAAGAAATCATCGGCATGCTGCCTCCAGCGGGATGAAGCCGGTCTTGGACGCATCGGCGCCCGCCGGTACCTGGTAATCAATGGTGCAGCGCTGGTCGGCACCTGCGCCCCACTCGACCTGCAACTGGCCCTGGTTCTTCTCACTGCGCACGTACAGGCGGCCACCCTGGCTGACCATGCCCACCGGCTGGCCCTGCTCGTCCTTGACCTGCGCACCGAACGGCATCGTGCGGCCATCGGTGTTGCGCACCTGGATCAGCAGCGCGTTGCCCTTGCGGGTATCGAAGCGCAGGTAGCTGATGGCACCGGCGAACGGCGCGATCGACTGGCTGGTGCTTTCCAGCTCGACGTCATGGGCCATGCCCTGCGGGTCGAGGGTGACGGTGTTGAGGCGGTACGGCGACACGTACGGGACGACCGCGTAGCCGCGGCCATCGACGCGCAGGCCCGGGGCATTGCTGACGATCGCATCGCGCGCGCCCGGCGCTTCCACCAGCACCATGGTGTCGCCACGCTGCGGGGTGAAGGTGAAGCCGCCCGGATGCACGACCACACTGCCGTTGGCACCGACCGACGCCTGGCGGAAGTCGCGCGAGTGGCTGTAGGTCGCGTTCAACGCGCTGTAGCGGCTGCGGTATTCCGCGCTGCCCACTGCGGTGGTGCCACCTTCGCGGGAGTCGGACAGCGCCACGCCGTAGCTGAAGTTGTTGTCGATGCCGGCCGAACCGGTGACGCCGACGCGGCTGTTGTCGTAGCCACCGCGCTCGCGCACGCCGAGATCGGCGCTGAACGACACCGGGTGGGTGCCACGGCCCAGCGGCACGCTCATCGACAGCAGGTACTGGGTGTCGGAACGGCCGAGCACGCCTTCTTCGGTGCGCAGCGCGGAAAAGCCGTAGTTCACCGAGCGCCAGGCGTTGTTGTAGCCCACCTGGTACTGCTTGGAGGTGCCGGAGCGGTCGTAGAAGTCGCGCACCGAACCGGTCACGTACAGCGCGCCGCCACGACGGCCCAGCGGCTGGTTCAGGGTTACCTGGAACTGGCTGCGCTGGCGGCCACGGGTGGTCGGGTCGATGCCGCGCTTGTCCGAATCGCGCCCATACAGGGCGTCCTGCAGGCTGTAGAAGCCTTCGGTCGAGTAGCGGTAGGCGGCCAGGGTCAGGTTGGTCCCGGTCTCGCCGATCATGTTGCTGTAGCTCAAGCGCACGCTGGCACCGGTGTGGTTGCCGTAGTGGTCGAACGTGGTGCGTGCGTGGGTGACGTCGGCGGCGAACGCGCCGACCGGCGTGGACAGGCCGACGCCGTACAGCAGCGACAGGTAGCCGTCGCTCAGGGCGCTGCCACCGTACAGGGTCAGCTGGTTGCCGATACCGCGCTGGTAGGTGCCCTGCACCAGCCACGGCTCATCGGCCAGCAGCTTGTTGCGCACCTGGCCGGCGGTCAGCGAGTAACGCGACACGCCTTCGCGCAGCATCTGCGGCACCGAACCGAACGGCACCTTGAATTCGCGGCGGCGGCCATCGGCCTCGATCACGCTCACTTCCAGGTCGCCGCCGTAGCCGGTCGGGTACAGGTCGTCGATGACGAAGCTGCCCGGCGACACGGTGGAGGAGTAGATCAGCTGCTCGTTCTGGCGCACTTCGATGCGTGCGTTGGTCTCGGCGATGCCGCGCACGACCGGCGCGTAACCGCGCAGAGAATCGGGCAGCATGCGGTCGTCGCTGGCCAGGCTGGCACCGCGGTAACCGATCGAGTCGAACAGTTCACCGGTGGTGTAGGCCTCACCGATGGTGAGCATGCCGCGCACCTGCGGGATGCCGCGCTGCGCATAGGTGGCGATGCTCTGCCAATGGCGGCCATCACCCTCGGACCAGGTCAGGTTCGAATCGTGGCGGAACTGCCAGCCACCCAGGTTCATGCCGGCGTTGAGGCCGAGGTAGGCGCTGCGGTTGCGCTGGCCACCTTCGACACGGCTGTCACTGTCGATGGCATTGAAGCTGTAGCCGACGAAGCCGGCATTGATGCCACGGTCCCACAGCGCCGGATTGACGTAACCACGTGCCTCACGGCGCAGGAATACCTGCGGGATGCTGAGGTCGTAGCGCAGGTTGCCGCTGTCATAGACACCGTAGGCATTGGCCATGCGCTGCTGGACCGGCACGCAGCTGGTCTTGTCGGTGGGCACCGACGGGTCCTGCTGCAGCAGCACGGCCTCGCTGTCCACGCCCATTTCTTCCAGCATCGGCAGCGGCAGGCAGGCATCGACGCGGCCCTGCGCATCGGCCTTGAACTGCAGGTCGCGGCGGCCCTGCCAGGCCCCGTTGACGTAGACGTCGACGCGGTAGGTGCCGGCCACCATCGGGTTGCCGTTGCTGAAGGCTGCCAGGTCGACCTGCTTGGCCTGGCCGGACAGGAAGCTGGAGTTGAACTGGGCCGATTCCGGTGCACGCGCGTTGGCCGCACCACTCTGCGCCATCAGCGCCTGTTCGCCGAGATTGGCCGGGGCAGCCAGCGCCCATCCTGGGCAGGCTACGCCAGCAACCAACAGGCAAAGCGCCTGATGGATCGACAATGTCAATCTGTTTCCGATCACACTGACATTCCTTCAATTCGCCGCACGGCGGCGGTGGCGGGATGCGCAGGCCCGTGGCCGGCGCGGCGCGTTCAGCCCCCGGTACTGCCGAGGCGGACCTTGTGCTCCACCCGACCGCCGTAATCGTTGATGGTGATGAAGCGCACCTGGTCGGAGCCCGCCGGTGCGGTGAACTCCAGGCTCTGCTTCGGCGCGACCATGGCGCCCTTGTCCTCGACGGTCTTTTCACTGCTGCCGGCCACGGCATGCACTTCGGCCAGCGTGACGTGGAAGGGGCTCGGGTTTTCCACCCGCAGGCGGTCGCCGGTGCGGGTCCAGCGCAGCGCTGCCGGTGCGTCGTTGGCGACGCCCTTCAGGCCCTGCGGCCGGTAGAAAAGCTTCAGGCGCGAACGAAACGCGACCTGCAGGTAATTCTGTTCGCCGCTGTCGGCGTTGTCCGGCGACGGCGGAACGTCCAGCACGTTGAGCCAGAACACCGACTCACGGTCGGTCGGCAGCTGCGCGCCGGAGAAGATCAGACGCAGCGCCTGGCTGCGGCCCGGCTCGACACGCGCGATCGGCGGCGTCAGCACGAACGGGGCATCGCTGGTATCGGCGGTCTGGTTGGCGTCGCCGCTGTCGATCCAGGCTTGGACCAGCGCCGGCGAATCGCCCACGTTGTCGACCTGCACGGTGACTTCGCGCGCCTGCGCCGGGTAGATCACTCGCGTGCCATTGACCACCACGCCAGCCAGAGCGTTCTGGCAGAAGGGCAGCGTGAACGCTGCCAGCAGCAGCGCCCGGGGAAAGAATGCTTTCATCGGAAGTACTACGCTCGAGGTATGTGGCCAGGGGCCGCGATGCACTGGCCGGCGCGTACGCCGGCCAGTGCGGGTACGACTGCGATCAGTTGTAGATGATCGTGTACTTCACGCTGCTGGTGACGTCGCCCGGGGTGGCGGCGGCAGTGGCGTAGTACTCAGCGTAGTAGTTCAGATCGGCCGAGCCGTCGGTGCCGACGGTGACCCACTGCGAGTTGGTCTGGGCCTGGCCAGCGCCGGCAGCCTTGATCGGCAGGACCTGGTTGTTCGAACCCAGCAGCTGCAGCTGCACGTTGGTGGCAGCGTTGGCCGAGGCCTGGTTCAGCAGGCGGCCGGTGTTGAAGTCAACGGTCGAACCCGGCTCGAAGTAGGTGGCGACGTTGCCGGCGCTGCACTTGGTCAGGTTGATGGCGAACGGGGTACGGCCCGCAACGTTACCGGCGGCGGCCAGGGTGTTCTTGGACACGGTCGGCAGGTTGACGGCGAAGTCCTTGCCGCCCGGGGTCGAGATGGTGCAGGTCTTGTCGGTCACCTTGCCGTTGAAGGTGATGGTGCCGTCGGCGGCGTTGGCGGCCAGCGGAGCGGCGGCCAGCATCAGAGCGGCGATGATATTGATCTTGTGCATTCGCTTTTACCTAACCCTACTGAAGAGATGAGAAGTAGAGGAGGAAGCAAGGAGCACTGCCGGGCTATCAAGACCCATCCTTGCGTCTCACCTGTGGCCGGACTCGGACATACCTACCCCTGAATCCGTGACGCAAGTATAGGCATAACTGTGATGAAAGTCTCATTATTTTTCTGAACGCCAATTCATTGACGCCTTAAATGTGACGTGGTAGGCGGAATGGGCGCCAGAAGCGCGTGGAGGATTTGACGGTCGGACGGCCGGGTCACAGACGACCGTGGATGACACGTTGAGCGGCGTGTTCGACAGGCTCGGAAACCGGCTTTTTTCAGGTGGAAATCACCTTATTTGATGCGCATCACTCTTTCTTGGTGATGGCCCTAGCAGATTCGGATTTGTCCTATTAAAGGCGGATCGAACCTGTCGCTAACTAGGACACACCGAACCAGAGAACGTGTCATGAGGAATTCCATTCTGCTGTGCGTGGCCCTGATGTCCGTCAGCGCGCTGGCCCAGGCCAGCAGCGGCAACATTCGTTTCAGCGGCCGCATCGCCGAGCCGGGCTGCACGACGAACCTGTCCCAGGGTGAGCTGAGCCTGGCGGCCTGCCCGCCGTCGGCCAAGGGTTCGACGGTGGCCGTGACGGCGCTGGCCGATGGCCAGGCCGCGACGCTGCGCGATGGCAAGCGCCAGGGCCAGAAGCTGTCGGTGTCGGCCAGCGCGATGCGCGCCGGCGATATCGCCTTCTCCGAGCGCTACAGCGTGCAGGCTTCGAAGCAGCAGCCGCTGCAGGGCGCTTACCTGGTGGTCGTCGACTACCTGTAAGCCGGCGCTTTACGCCGGCGGCAGCTCGAAGACCTGGCGCAGGTAGGCCAGGTAACCCGGGTCGTCGCACATGCTCTTGCCCGGCGAATCGCTGAGCTTGGCCACCGGCTGGCCATTGCAGCGGACCATCTTGATGACGATGTTGAGCGGCGTCGGGCCCAGATCATTGGTCAGGTGGGTGCCGACGCCGAAGGCGACCTGGCAGCGACCGCGGAAGTAGTCGTACAGGCGCATCACTTTGGCGATGTCGAGCCCATCGCTGAACACCAGCACCTTGCTGCGCGGATCGACCCGGCGCTGCTGGAAATGCGCCAGCATGCGGTCACCCCAGTCGAACGGATCGCCGGAATCATGGCGCACGCCGTCGAACAGCTTGCAGAAGTACATGTCGAAGTCGCGCAGGAATGCATCCAGGCCGACCACGTCGGACAGCGCGATGCCCAGATCGCCGCGATATTCCCGCGCCCACGATTCCAGTGCCGCCACCTGCGAATCGCGCAGGCGCGGGCCGAGGGCCTGGAAGGCCTGCAGGTACTCATGGGCCATGGTGCCGTGCGGGGTCATGCCGTACAGGCGGGCGAAGTGCACATTGCTGGTACCGACCAACTGCGGGCCGAGCGCATCGCGCAGCAGCGGCAGCAGCCGCGCATGCCAGTCCCGCGAGTAGCGGCGGCGGCTGCCGTAGTCGGCAATGCGGCACTGCTCGAAGCCGGGGGTATCGCGCAGCAGCGCGGCCTTGGCCTGCAGGCGGCGTTCGCCTTCGGCGAAGTCGGCCGTGGTGGTGTTGCGGAACCAGACTTCATTGATGATCGCCAGCAACGGCACTTCGAACAGGATGGTGTGCAGCCACGGGCCGGTGATGTCCAGTTCGATCTCGCCGGGCACGGCCTTCGATGCGCGCAGCTGGATGTACTTGCGGTCGAGGTGGAACAGGCCGAGGAAATCGGCGAAATCCGGCTTCACGAAGCGCAGGCCACGCATGTAGTCCAGCTCCGCGTCGCTGAAACGCAGGCTGCACAGGTGGTCGATTTCTTCATCGATCTGGTCGATGCAGCTTGCCAGGTCGATACCGGGCGTGCGGCACTTGAAACGGTACTGCACCTGGGCGCCGGGGTGCTGGTGGAGCACCGCCTGCATCATGGTGAACTTGTACAGGTCGGTGTCGAGCAGGGACTGGATGATAGGCATGGGGCGGATTATGCGCCCGGCAGGGTGAACCGGGGTGCCTGCGAGCCACGCTCGGCTCACGGGGAACGACATGGGTAGATCCACGCCCTGCGTGGATGCTCCTGCGGCGCTACAACGACCTGCGCAGCAGGCGCGGCACCAGCAGCAGTGCATGTGCCCAGATCGCGCCCCATACCGCCACGCGCACCGGCAGCGGACGCTGCCCGGCCTCGAACTTCTGGAAGTAGCGCCACAGCCCCCTGTGCTTGTGCCATTCCACGAAGAACGGCCGTGAGCGGCTGGAGACACCGCGCACATGGGTAACCTGCAGGTCGTTGGCGATCGCCACCACCGCGCCGGCCTCGCGTGCGCGACGGCACAGGTCCAGGTCCTCGGCGTGCAGGCGATAGCCCGCGTCCCAGCCACCGATGCGGTCGAACAGCGCGCGCGGCATCATCAGCAATGCGCCAGACAACGCAGGTACCCGCTGCAGCGCCTGGTGCGGCTCACGCGGAACCGCCAGCCTGGAGCCCTTGCCGGGCGAACGCAGCATCATCAGGAAATCCGGGTCGCGGCGGCGCACCGCCTCGTCGGCGTGGCCATGCTCGTCCACCTGTTCGACGCCCAGCAGGCAATCGCCCAGTGCTTCGGCGCGCGAACGCAGTTCGGCCAGCGTATCCGGCTCGACCATCAGGTCCGGGTTGATGAAGGCCAGCCACGGGCTGCGCGAGTCGGCCACGCCCTGGTTGTTGGCGGCGGCGAAGCCGGGGTTGTCCGGGTTGCCGACGAAGCGCACGCGCGGATCGTGGCTGGCATGCCGCTGCACGATGTCCAGGGTGCCATCCAGCGAACCATTGTCGATCACCCGGATCTCGGCCACATCCTGCGCCTGGCGCAGGCGCGAAAGGCAGGCATCAATGGTGCTGCCACTCTGGTAGGTGACGACGATGGCGGCAATGGCAACATTCAAACGGGTGGCTCCGGCGCGGACGGGACGAACAGGTCACCCTGTTCCCGCGGCATTATCGCCTGCCGCATGCGCTGCTGCAGATCAGCCCGCAACCCGTGCAGTGGATCGCGCATCAGGAAGTCGGCCAGCCGCGGTACCCAGGCCGGCCAGCGCGCCGCCAGGGCCTCCAGGTCGCCATCGCGGCTGACGGCCTCCCCTGCCCGGCTGACAAAGGCGGTTTCGCACAACACGTTGCGCCACCCCAGGCCGGCCATGCGCAGGCTGAGGTCGACCAGTGCCGCGTTCCAGCCCGCGTAACTCTCCACGTCCAGGCCACCGGCACGACGGCGCGCGTTGCCACGCACCAGTACCGCGTGAGTGACCGCCGATGGCAGTTCCGGGTGCAGCGTCGGCAGCGTGGCGCAGGTCTGCGCCAGCAGGGCCGGGTCATTGGGTTCGGGATTTATCTCGCCCAGCCGTGGCCACGCTGCGGTTTCTCCGGCGTTGCACCATGGGGTTGCGGTGGCGATGGCGGCATCGCGTGCGAAGGCGTCCTGCAACTGCTGCAACCAGCCGGGTGAGGGCACGCTGTCGGGCGCGAGCACCGCCACGTCCAGGCCATCGCAGGCGCGCAGCATCTCGTCCAGGTGGGCAACTTCGCCCAAGGGCCGCGCGCGCCGGGTGTACTCGGCCTGCAGCTGCGTATGCGCCAACCAGTGTTCCACCACTGCCTGCGCGCGCGGCCCGGTCTGCGCATCATCGGCCAACCAGACCGCGGTCCCTGGCGCCGTGCCGGCATCCAGTGCGGCCAGGCAGCGGTCGAGCGCGGCATCGTCCACGCACAGCGGCAACAACACGATCGCCCCCATCCCGCCTCCGTGGTTGTCGGTGGCCACAGCGTAGCACCGGGAGGGTATCGGCCGGGTTGCACCCGGCGCCTGCTTCAGGCCAAGGCAACAGCAACAGCCGAAGCAAAGGCGGGTTCCTTGGGGATGGCGGGGTGGGTCCGGTTGCGGGGGACGCCGTAAATACGTCCCTGTAGGCTCGGTCGAGCCTTCGACAGATTTCTGCGATCCGCCGGCAAAGGCTGGGGTCAGATCCGTTTTCCAGAGGAAAACGGATCTGACCCCATTTTTGTATATCGGTATCTGACAGATGTGTCGACCAAGGTCGACACCTACCCACAGCCGCAGGAATCTGTCAGAGGCGGGGCGGTGTGGGGTGGCAGGACCGTTGGCGCCATGGATGGCGCCATCGAGCCCCCATGGGTGAGGGCGCTTTGCTTGCGAAGCACTGCTTCGCAAGCGCCCGAACGCACAGCCGCCAGCGGCTGGGCCGGACCCCGGAGGGGGGTTTACGGCGTGTCCTGCCAACCCACACCGCCCCGCCATCCCACGGAATGCCCGCTGTTGCTGTTGCTGTTTCTATTGCTTCGGCCGTTGCTTCGGCGGGTGCCGGGCGCAGCCCGGCCGTAACCGCCTACTTCTTCGCGCGCGGCTGGTTCAGCGGCTCCATCGCGCGGAAGCGCTTGCTGTACTCGTCGGTCAGGTTGCGCGATTCCTGGCTGTTGCGGACGATCGTCGGGGTCAGCAGCACGATCACTTCCGAACGACGGCTGGTGCGGGTCTTCTGCCCGAACAACGCACCGACCACCGGGATCCTGCTCAGGCCGGGGATGCCGCTGCTGCCGTCGGTGGCCGAGTCGGTGATCAGGCCCGCCAGCATGATGGTGTCGCCGCTCTGCACCGCCGCTTCGGTGGACAGCTTCTTGGTCGAGATGCGCGGGTTGCAGTTGCGCTCGGTCGGGTTGCAGGCGTCCGGCACGTCCGAGGCGCTGCTGACTTCCTGCACGATATCCAGGAATACGGTGCCGTCACGGGTCACGCGCGGGCGCACCTTGAGGATCACGCCGGTGTCGATGTACTGCACCGAGCTGTAGGTGCTGGTGCCCACGCCGGTGTTCACCGTGGTGGTGTTGATCGGCACCTTGTCGCCGACGTTGAGCGTGGCCTCGGCGTTGTTGCGCACGAACACCGATGGCGTCTGCAGCAGGCGCAGGTCGGTCACCTTGTCCAGCGCGCTGACCACGGCAGCGGCATTGTGGCCGGTGAATGCCCAGCCCACACCATCATTGCCGGTCACGCCACCCGCAAAGGTATTCCACGCACCCGCAGCAGCCGGCGGCAGGGTCAGGCCGCTGAGCGCGCCGGTCAATGCGCGGCCGGCCACGGCATTGTCGAAGAACCAGTTCACGCCGTACTTCAGGTCACCGGTCAGCGCCACTTCGGCCACCTGTGCCTCGATATGCACCTGCAGCGGCATCACATCCAGCTTCTCGATCACCTCGCGGATCGAGCGCCAGGCCTGCGGGGTCGAACGCACCAGCAGGGTGTTGGTTTCCTCCACCGCCGACACGCCGACGCGGTCGCCCTCCACTTCCAGGCTGACACTGACGTTGCCGGGCTGGCGCTGCGGCAGGTTCAGGCTGCCATTGCTGCCGCCACTGCCACCGCTTCCGCCCAGCGTCGAGCCCAGGTTGCTGCTGGTGTTGTCCATGCCACGGTCGCCGTCACCGCCCAGCTGCGACGGGATGGCGCCCGGTGCCAGCGATGCAGGGCTGGAGCCGCCGCGGTTGCCACTGCTGGCGAAGGCCTCGCTGAGGCGCTCGGCCAGGTCGCGTGCCTTGATGTAGCGCAGCTCGTAGGAGAACAGGCGGGCGCTGCCGCCGGCGGTGTCGATGCGATCCAGCCACTGCTGGATCTGGTCCAGGTAGCGCACCTGCGGCGTGATCACCAACACGGCGTTGGCATTCTCCAGCGGCAGGAAACGGAACATGCCGGCACTGGGCGTCTTGCTCTCTTCGCCGAACACCTTTTCCAGGTCGGCCGCCACCTGCTCGGCCTTGCCCGACTGGATCGGGAACACGCCCACCGACATGCCCGACAACCAGTCGACGTCGAAGATCTCGACGGTGCGCAGGTAGTTCTCCAGCTCGGCGCGGGTACCACCAAGGGTGATCACGTTGCGGCCGCTGTCCACGTTGACGATGGCGTTGGGGCGCGCGTACGGCTCCAGTACCTTCTTCATCTCGGTGGCGGAGATGAACTGCAGCGGCACCACGCGGACTTCGAAACCGCGTGCACTGGCCGCCGGTGCCGTGCTCGGTGCGACCGTGCCGGCCAGCGCCTGGTCGGCGGCGACGATGTTGTAGCGCCCACCGCTGTAGACCATGCGCGCGTTGTTCCAGCCCAGCACCATCTCCAGCAGGTTCAGTGCCTGCGCCGGCGATACCGGCTTGGGCGTGGCCAGGGTGACCGTGCCCTGCACGCCCGGTGCGATCACGTAGTTCTGGCCGAGCATGTCGCCGAGGATGGCCTTGACCACCGCATGCAGCGATTCGCCTTCGAAGTTGAAGGTCGCCTCGCCGGTGCTGGCGCCGTGCAGCGCCGGTGCCGGCGCGCGCGCGGCCTGGCGGTTGATCATCGTGCCGGTGCCACGGCGGATCACCGCCTGCGGTGCCCCTTGGCTTTCACGGGCGGCATCGGCAGCGACGTCGGCCGCCTGGCCGGCGTCGGCGCTGGGCGACAGGTTGCCGTTGCGCTGCACGTGCGGCGCGGACACCGTACTGCAGCCGACCAGCAGCGCGAGGGCAAAGGACCAGGGAAGAAAACGCAGGCTCATGCATTCACTCTATCGGTTGGTGCCATCGCCCGGGGGCGGCGACGGTTGTTGCTGCTGTTGCTGCAGCTGGCGGCGGCGGGCCTGGATGCGTTCGCGGATGGCCTGCATCTGCGCTTCGCTGGGACCGTTGTTGGCCGGTGGTGTTTTTGCAGCTGTCGCCGCGGGCGCTGGTGCATTGCCAGCGGGCGACGGCGATGGGGGTGCCGCGGCCGGTGGCGGCGCTGGCGGAGCGCCCGCCGAGGGCGGCACAACGATCGCACCTGCAGGCGGCGCACCATTGGCACCACGCAGCACCGTTGGCGGCTCACCGCCCTGGCCGTTGAACACCGCCAGTTCGAGAACCTGGTTGCCACCGGGCCCGATCACCGTGGCTTGGCGCGGCTGCAGCGCCACCAGCTGCCAGCCATCCACGGCTTCGCCGTTGAGGCGCAGGCGCAGCGAGCGGTTCTGTTCAGTGGTGAACGTGGCCATGCCGAAATCGCCGGTCAGCAGCACGCCGGTCAGGCGCAGCGCGGCGCTGGCCGCCGGTTCGCTGCCACCCAGCAGGTAGGGCCGCGGCCTGCGATCCTCGGCGAACAGCGGGCGCTCACTGATCGCGCTGTAGCTGTCGGCGCTGGCCATGCGTTCGGCGGCCAACGGCGGCAGCACCGGCAGCGAAGGCACCGCATCGGCGTCGCCATCCGCACCTGGCAGCTGGCTGCCCAGCCCGAAGCCGGTCGCCAGCCAGACGGCGGCCGCCCAACCGGCCAACGCCAGCAGGAAGCCGGTGCGCAGGCTGATCTGTTCAAGCTTCATCGGCCACCTCCTGTCCGTCGGACGGGGGCGCCGGGTTGGGCGCGGGTGCGGCCTCGTCCGGCGAAGCGGGTGGTGCCGGTACCGGTGCCGCAGCGGGTGCCGCAACCGTGCCGTCGGCGGCAGCTGGCAGCAGATAGCCGGCCAGCTCGAAGGACACGTCCAGGCCCAGCCCCGATTCGTTCGGCGATTGCTGGAAGCGCTGCGCGATCAGGTTGAGGTTGTCGACGAACAGGCGTGGGCTGCCGGTTTCCAGGCTGTGCAGCACGGTGGCCAGTTCGGCTACGCCGCAGCGCAGGCGCACCTGCATGGCGACGCGCACGAACTCGGCATCGCGCCGGTTGTCGGTCAGCGGCGTGCGGTTGCTGATGGTGCAGCTGCGGTTGCCCGGGCTGGCCATCGCCACTGCATCTTGCAGGCGGGCGCCCAATGCAGCGGCGGCAGCTTCGGCAGTGGCTTCGCGCAGGAAGCCCGGCCGCTGCTGCAGTGCCTCGCGGGTAGCGCGAAGGCGCTGTTCGATCTGCGGCTGCTGCTGCAGCTGCGCCTGCACGCGCGACTCGCGTTCGCGCAGGGCGGCGACATCGGCATCGATCGCACGCAACGGCTGGGTGAACCAGGGGTGCACCAGCAGCAGATAGGCCAGGCCCAGCACTGCCAGCAGCAGTGCCAGCGCCAGCCAGCGGTCACGGCGTGCGCTTGGCATCGGCATCGGCCGCCTCCGGGGTCGGTGCGGCAGCCGGCAACGGCTGCAGTTCGGCGGTCATGGTGAAGCGGTCGCGGCCACTGGCGGCGCCATCGGCCTGCAGCACCCCGGTCAGGTTGACCTTGCGCCACTGCGGTGCGTCCTGCAGCAGCTGCACCAGCTGCGATGCCTCGCGGCTCAGGCCGATCAGCTGCAGGTTGTTGTTCTCGATCGCCAGCTTTTCCAGGTAGGTACCTTCCGGCAGGCGCCGGGTCAGTTCGTTCCAGATCTCAACGGTACCGGCGCGCTGGCTGCGCTGCTTCTCCAGAAACGCGGCGCCATCGATCAGCGCCTGCAACTGCGCGCGTTCGCTGGCCACGCCACGCGCACTGCGCGCGCTGCGCTCGACCTGGTCACGCAGCTCATCGGCGGCGGCCTGGCGGTTGTCGAGCAGCTGCACCGCGGCCAGTACCAGCATCACCACGGCAGCCACGGCCAGCAGCAGGTTCCAGCGCCGCATCGGGTCTGGCCGCAGTTGGCGCTGCGCGGGCGGCAGCAGGTTCACCTGCAGCACGTTGCCCTGCGCATCGATGGCATCGACGCCTGCCAGCGCGTCGGCCCATGGGCCCACACCGGTGCGCCATGCGTCCAGCTGCCGCAATGGCCACGCCACCAGTTCGACCTGAAGCTGGCCCTCGCCGGCCGCGCCGAGCTCGCGCACGTCATAGCTGACCTGGCTGGATTCGAACGGCGTCTGGCGGTCGATCTCGAAGCCGACCACCGCACGCAGGCGGTCGGCGGCGGCGGCCGGCAGCCGCAGATCGCGACGCAGCACGGCGTTGGCGGGCAGCAGCCACACCCGCGGCAGGCCGCGCAGGCGAGGCTCCAGCACGCGGTCCAGTTCCACCGGCGACAGCGGCCACGGCAGGCGCGCCACCGCTTCGCGGCGTTCACCGGCTTCACGCCAGACCTGCAGCTGGTCACCCTCATGCTGCAGCAGCAGCCGTGCCTGGCCCCAGCCCAATGCCCATTGCCAGCGCACTGGCACCCAGGCCAGCAGCGACTGCCGCCACCAGCGCAGGAAGCGGCCAGCGCCCGGGCCGATCCGGCCCTGCACCTGCCGCAGAGTGTCCTGCCACGCCGTCATCTTGCTGTCATTCCCTGCTCCCAGCGAAGCACTGTGTAGGTCCGCCCGGGAACCCCGCCCGAGCCACTGCGTACCACGGCCTGCAGCACCGACCTGCGTCCACTGCGGTCGATGGCACCGGACTCGATACTATAGGTGCCGCTGCTGCTGGCAAGCGTTGGCGTACCACCAGCGGAATCTGCATCACGCTCCTGCTGTGCGCGCTGCGCCAGCACCCTGTCCGCATCCAGGCCCAGCGCAGCCAGCACCGGCGCGCTGGCGAACTGCGGATCCGGCCGTGCCTGGCGGCTGTACAGGGTCAGGTGCGGCAGCATCGCCCGGTACAGCGGTCCGCGCATGCCCAGGACCCGCTGCAGCTCGCCCAGGGTCTCGAACCGCCTGTTGCGCGGGCCGTAGGGCAGCCCGGCCGCGGCGTAGTCCTGCGCTTCGGCACCACCGCCCGGCTGCAGCAGGCTGTCCTCGTCGCGCCAGTCGATGATGGCCCCGGCCAACTGCCGGGCCTGTGCATCGTCTTCGCCAAGCGCCTTGAGGAAGGCCGTCAGCAGCGCCGCATCGGCCAGGTTCAGGTTGATCTTGCCGTTCTCATCCAGCACCTTGATCTCGATGCTGGCGTCATCGAATTGCCAGCGGTACGTACGGCCATCGGCACGCCAGGGCGCTCGCTGCGGATCGGCTGACAGACGCAGCAGTGCATACTCGAGGCCGGCGCGCGCACGTTCCTGCCCGCGCGCATCGTCATCCAGCACGCGCTGCTGCAGGTGTTCGACCCGCGCACTCAGCGCGAACGCGCCGACCAGCGCCGTCATCAACGCGATCAGCCACAGCACCAGCACCAATGCCGCCCCGCCCTGACGGTTCATCGCGCGCCTCCACTGCCACCGGCACGCGGCGCCACCACCAGCGGCGGCCACGGCGCGCCCCGGACCGGCACGATCTGGATCTCCACCAGCATCGGCAGGCGACGCGTGTCATCCCAGCGCGGCAGCCAGTCGGTCACTTGCCCGGTGCTGGCATCGATGCCGCGATAGCGCAGCTGCACCGACTTCAGGTTCTCCACCAGTACCTCCGGCGGGCGTGGCGGATTCTCGGCGATGCGCTCGCCTTCCTGCAGCAGCACCAGGTCCAGCAGCAGGCGCTGCTGGCCATTGCGCCCGTCCACCTGCAGCGCGTGCAGGTAGGGGCCGCCACGGCCGAGGTATCCGGGCAGGTCGGCAGCGAACAGCATGCGCTGCTCTTCGCCCTGGAAGAAGAGCGGTTCGCGGGTGGGGTCCGGGGCCTCCAGAGGGGTGCGCAATGCGCCCGCCAACTGCCTGCGCAGCAAAGACTCCACTGCGCGCATGCGTTCGCTTTCGGCGGCAATCTGCTCACCGCGCTGGCTGACCGCCATCGCCGAACGCACGCTGGCAAAGGCCAGTGCCAGGCCGCCGGCCAGCAGTACGGTCGCGAGCATGACTTCGACCAGGGTGAAACCTGCGGTGCGGCGCCTCACCGTGCATTCTCCAGGTCGGGCGGCAGCAGGCGCAGGCTGCGCCAGCGCAGCTGCTCGCGCTCGCTGTCGCCCCAGCGCACCTGCAGCTGCAGCTCCGCCAGCCATGGGGTGCCCGGCGACGTTGCCTGCACGACGCTGCCGGCGCGCGGCTCCACCCACGGCTGAACCTGCAGTTCCCAGTGATAGCGTCCCTGTTCCCAGTCACCCTGCTGGCTGCCCACCTGCAGCGGTGCGCCGACGCCGGCCTCGGCCAGCAACGACTGTGCATGCAGCACCGCGCGCGTGCGCAGCTCGGCATCCCGTACCTGCCTGGCGCCGCCGGACAGGCTGCCCAGCAGGAGGGTCAACGCCAGGCCCAGCAGGGCGAAGGCGATGATCACTTCCAGCAGGGTGAAGCCACGCGCGCGCCGCTTCATTGCACCCGCCAGGGGCCGGAGCGGACCTCGCCGGTCAGCCAGCCGACGTCGATGCGCCATTCGGCACCGTCGCGCTGCAACCGGATGCGACCACCGCTGGAGCCGCCATCAGGATGGAATTCGATCACCCCCTGCCCCGGCGCGGTGGCCAGCTGTGCGGCGCCTTCGAACTGCACCTGCAGCTGTGCCGGGACCTCACCGTGGCGCTGGCTGGCACCCTCCCAGCGGCGCCGTGCCGGTTCGATCACGAAGCGCTGCGGTTCGCCGCGGGCGATTGCCTGCGCGCGCACCATGCGCAGCTGGCTGGCGATGTCCTTGCCGGCGCTGCGCAGCTGCATGCCCGCAAAACCGCGCGACAGGCCAGCGGCCGTGATCAGGCCGATCGCCGCGATCAGGGCGATCACCAGCAGCATTTCCAGCAGCGACAGTCCGGCCGCGCGCCTGCCGTGCAGGCGCGGGTGGGGCAACCGGCGCGGCAGGAAATACGTCATGCGCGGTTACGGCTGGTAGCGGATGTCAGCGTCGACGCTGCTGCCGCCGGCCTTGCCATCCTTGCCCAGGCTGACCAGCTCATAGGGCTGGCTTTCGCCCGGCGCGCGGTATTCCAGCGCATGGCCCCACGGGTCGTTCAGGTCGGCCGGCTTGGCGTACGGGCCCAGCCACCCGCCGACCCCGGCCGGTGCCGTCACCAGGTCGTTGAGCGTGCCCGGCAGCTTGCCGGTGTCGATCTGGTAGTTGTCGATCTTGGACGCGACGGTCTGCACCTGCGCCTTGGCGATGTTGGCCTTGCCACGGTCGGCGCCGCCCAGCACGCGGCTGGCGACCAGGGTCAGTACCGCGCCGATCAGCACGATGACGATGATGATTTCCAGCAGGCTCATGCCCGACTGGTTGCGCGCGGCGGTGAAGGAAAGGCGGATCGGTCGGCGACGGGCAATCATGGACGGTCCTTTCAGTTGCGGAGTGTCGGGGTTGCAGGGAGTGCCATCGTCAACCGATGGCATTGGTCAGGTCGTACAGCGGCACCAGCACGGCCACGATCACCGCGCCGACCACCGAGGCCAGCACTAGGGTGATCGCCGGCACCATCGCCGCCAGCATGCGGTCGATGCGCCGGGCGCTGTCCTGTTCGAACGTGTCGGCGGCTTTCAGCAGCATGGTATCGAGTGCGCCGGATTCCTCGCCGACCTGGATCATCTGCAGGGCCAGGCGCGGGAACCGCTTGCCGCGCGACAGTGCCAGCGACAGCCCGGCGCCGTTCTTGACTTCATCGGCAGCCGTTTCCACGTCGGCGGCCAGCGCGCGGTTGCCCAGCACGTTGCGGGCGATGCCCAGCGCGCCCAGCAGCGGCACGCCGTTGCGCAGCAGCGTCCCCAGCGTACGCGCCAGCCGCGCGGTTTCCAGCTCGCCGACGAGGCGGCCGATGCCACGCCGCTGCAGCAGCCAGCCATCCAGCGCCAGCCGGAACGCGGGTTGCCGCGCCTTGCGCTCGAAGAACAAGACCACCAGTGCCGGCACCACCAGCAGCAGCACCCACCAGTCGCGCACGAACAGGCCCAGCTGCAGCACTGCATTGGTGAACCACGGCAATGCCACGTCCAGGCTCTCGTACATCTGCGCGAACTGCGGCACCACATAGCCAAGCAGGAACAACAGTGCACCACCGACCACCACCAGCAGGATCGCCGGGTAGACCAGCGCGTTGATCACCTTGCCCTGCAGCGCGCGGCTGCGCTCGAGGTAGTCGGCCAGGCGCTGCAGGGTTTCATGCAGGCTGCCACCTGCCTCGCCGGCACGCACCATGTTCACGTACAGGCGCGAAAACAGCCCATGCTGGCGTTCCAGCGCGGTGGACAGCGGCGCACCGCCGCGCACCACATCGCGGATGTCGGTGATCGCGCGGCGCGATCGTTCGTCCTCGGGCAGGCCCAGCAGGATCGACAGCGCGCGGTCCAACGGCTGCCCGGCACCGAGCAGGGTCGCCAGCTGCTGGGTGAACTGCAGCAATGCGGCGCCCTGCAGCGGGCGCTGCTGCAGCAGGTTGCGCCAGCTGCTGCCGCCGATCGCGCCGGCATCGGCCAGCTGCGTCTCCATCGGCAGGTGGCCCTGGTCCTGCAGGCGCGCGATCAGCTCGGCCTCGCTGGCCGCTTCCATCTGCCCGTCGAAGACCTCGCCATGCGGATTGAGCGCCTTGTAGCGATAGTTCGGCATGTCAGCCCCGGCGTCCTGCGCGCATCAGCTTTCCTCGGTCACGCGCAGTACTTCCTCGATGGTGGTCTGCCCGCTCAACGCCTTGGACAGGCCATCTTCGTACATGGTGCGCATGCCGGCTTCGCGGGCGATGCGCTCGATCTCGCCCATGCCATCGCGACGCATCACCGCACGCCGCAGCGCATCGTTCATCACCAGGAATTCCATGATAGTGGTACGCCCCAGGTAGCCGGTCGGCGCCAGCGCCGATGCCTTCGGGCGGTACAGGTGGATCGGCCCTTCCGGCTGCAGGCGGCGCAGCTCGAACCGCTCGATCTCCTCCGGCGAAGCGGCATAGCGCTCGGCGTGGGTCGGCTCCAGCCGGCGTACCAGGCGCTGGGCCAGGATACCGTTGATGGTGGAGGTGAGCAGGTAGTCTTCCACGCCCATGTCGAGCAGTCGGGTGATGCCACCGGCGGCATTGTTGGTGTGCAGGGTGGACAGCACCAGGTGGCCGGTCAGCGCCGACTGGATGGCGATGCGCGCGGTTTCCAGGTCGCGCATTTCACCGATCATGATGATGTCCGGATCCTGGCGGACGATGCTGCGCAGCGCATTGGCGAAGTCCAGGCCGATCTGCGGCTTGGCCTGGATCTGGTTGATGCCCTCGATCTGGTATTCGACCGGGTCCTCCACCGTGATGATCTTGACGTCAGCGGTGTTGAGCTGGCTCAGCGCGGTGTACAGCGTGGTGGTCTTGCCCGAGCCGGTCGGGCCGGTCACCAGCAGGATGCCGTGCGGCTGTTCCAGCACTTTGCGGAACTGCGGCAGGAAGGCGTCCGTGAAGCCAAGGCGGTGGAAATCGAATACCACCGTTTCGCGGTCCAGCAGGCGCATCACCACGCTTTCGCCATGCGCGGTAGGCACGGTGCTTACGCGCAGGTCCAGCTCCTTGCCCTGCACGCGCAGCATGATGCGGCCGTCCTGCGGCAAGCGGCGCTCGGCGATGTTGAGCCGGGCCATGATCTTGATGCGGCTGATCACTGCGGCAGTGAGGTTGGCCGGCGGGCTTTCGCCCTCCACCAGCACGCCGTCGACGCGGTAACGAACCTTCAGCCTGCTCTCGAACGGTTCGACATGGATATCCGACGCGCGCAGCTCCACCGCGCGCTGGATCACCAGGTTGACCAGACGGATCACCGGCGCTTCCGAAGCCAGGTCGCGCAGGTGCTCGATATCGTCGACGGCACCGCCCTCGCCGTCCGCGGTTTCCACGATCGCTCCCATCGCGCTGCGGCCCTGCCCGAACCAGCGTTCGACCAGATCATCGATTTCAGCGCGCATGCCCAGCACGGGTGTCACCGGAACCCCCAGCGCCAGCTGCACGGCCTGCTGTGGATAGGCGTCATGGGCATCGGCCAGCCACAGCCGCACCCCGTGTTCATCCAATTCCAGCGGGCACACGTGGAACTGCTTCAGGAAGCGCAGCGACAGCGGCAATCCCTCGGCCAGCCCCTGCGGCGGGGCCTCCGGCACCTGCTTGCCTTCCAGCAGCGGCAGGCCCAGCACCTCGGCACTGGCCTGTGCCTGGTCGCGTTCAGACACCAGGCCCAGGCGCACCAGCAGGCCCAGCAGGCTGCCACCGGCCTCGGCATGCAGCGGCCGCGCGCGTGCCAGGTCTCCTTCCTTGAGCCGGCCGCGCGCCAGCAGCGCATCCAGGATGCGGCCTTCGGCGTCGTCGGTAACGGTTGCAGCGAGCGCGTTCACGTGACTCTCCTGTCAATCGGCCCGACTTTAGCAGTTAAGCCGTGATTTCCGCCGCCCTGCGGCCACCTTTCGTAAAAAGACGAAGCCCGTCACACAGGATGACGGGCTTCGGCCATTCAACTACGACACGAGGTGCTTACTGCGTGGCGAGAATGCTCACACCGTTGTAGGCGGCTTCGCCCACCACCTTGATGTAGTACGTGCCTGCTACCGGCTTGGTCACCCGCACCGTTTCGGACGTGCCAGGACGGGTCGACTTGGCATCGTTGTCGCTGGCGCTCGGCTCGCGTCCCTGGGCGATGTAGACCGACACGTTGCCGGTGCCACCGTAGGTGATAACGCTGAGCTGCTTGCCGGCGACAGCTTCGAAGCTGTACAGGCGGCTGCTGGCGGCAGCGCCGCTGAGGCCACCGACCGCAGCCTTGTTGGTCAGCGGCGTCGCCACCGGCCCACAGTTCTCGGTGCACGGTTCTTCCAGTGCCTTGGCCAGCGCGGCCTTGGCGTCGAGAATACCGGTACCGATCGGGGTGGCCGCCGGAATGGCGACCGGGAACGGACGTGCGGTTTCCTTCAGCAGGGTGCGCATCGCCGCCGGGGCCAGCGGATCCTTGCCCTTGGCGATCAGCGCGCTCTGCACCAGTGCGGCGACGGCTGCCACGTGCGGCGAAGCCATCGAGGTACCGCCCATGCCCATGTAGCTGTAGCTGCCTGACTCCGGGGTGGTGGCCGCATCGGACCCGGACTGCCACACATAGCCTCCCGGGTTGCCATCGACACTGCCACCACCGCCTGGTCCGGACAGGTCAACGCGGGTGCCGTAGTTGGAGTAGTAGGTGATGCCGCCGGTGATACGGGTGGCACCCACGGTCACCACGCCCTCGCAGCTCGCCGGGCGGTACTTGGAGGCGTTGTCGGTTTCGTTGCCCGCCGCCACGACCACCGTGGTGCCACGCGAGATCGCGCCGTTGATCGCGTCCTGGTAGGTACCATCGCAGCTGCCGCTGCCGCCCAAGCTCATGTTGATGATCTCGGCCGGATTGGCGTTGGCGGGGACGCCCGTCACCGTACCGCCGGAGGCCCAGGTGATGGCATCGGCGATATCGGACAGGTAGCCACCGCACTTGCCGAGCACGCGGACCGGCAACACCTTGGCCTTGTGCGCCACGCCGGCCATGCCAACACCATTGTTGGTCTGCTCGGCAACGGTGCCGGCCACATGGGTACCGTGCCACGAACTGTCTTCGGCCAGCGAGCCGTTGTAGCACTCGTTGTCGTTCTCGACCCAGTCGCCATAATCCTGCGCGCCCGGCACGCGGTCGTCGGTGGCACGGCGCGAGGTCTCGGCATCGCTGATGAAGTCGTAGCCTTCCAGCAGGTTGCCGACCAGGTCCGGATGCTGGGGCAGGATGCCGGTGTCGAGCACCGCCACCACTACGCCCTCGCCCTGCGACACATCCCAGGCTGCAGGTGCGTTGATGCCGCCGGTAGCGTTGTGCAGGTGCCACTGATACTGCTGGTAGTACGGGTCGTTCGGCGCCAGCGCCGGCTGCACGTCGCCCGCGCGCAGTTCACTGCGGCGCAGCTTCACGTCGGCCTCGGCGTACTGCACGGCAGGATCGGCCTTCAGCTCCTTCAGTACGCGCTGCAGTTCAGCCGGGGCCAGGCGGCCCTGCAGGCGGATCACATCGGCGCCGATGCCGAGCTTGCGCACGACCTGCGGCCCGAGCGTGCTGGCACGTGCCGTGCCCCCCGACAGGCTGGCGCGGGTCAACGCCGATTGCACAGTGGACAGCTTGGCCGAGCGATCACTGGCCGCAGCGGTACCGGCGCGGTACTTGACGATGATGCGCTCGGCCCCCGGTTGGGCGGTGCTGGCCTGGCGCACCGGTTCACGGGTCGGCAGGCCGGCGGCGTGGACGGCACCGACGGCCGTCATCGACAGCACGGCGGCGGCAAGCACATTGATGCGAAGGTTCTGCTTCTTGATCACGTCGAATTCCTCTTCTGGGTCATGGATCGAACCAACACTGCGGCCATCATTCCTTGACGACTCCCGGCCGGCCCAGCCGGGATTGCCGTGACCTCCCCCCAGGCCCTGATTGCAGGTACGGCGCCGGCGTGGGTGGCCGCCGGCGCAATGGAGTGGCTTACCAGCCGAAGCCGGCACCGACGCCGACCGAACTGTCGTCACTGCTGAAGGCGCCGCCGAAGGTGACCGTGGCGCGATCGCTGATCGCACGCTGGTAACCCAGCGACAGCGCCGATTCGCCGCCCTGGAAACCGATGCCGACACCCACACGGTTCTGGGTGCGGATGCCGGCGGCACTGGTGGCCATGTTGAGCATCGCGGCACTCATCGCGCCCTGGCGGTCGATGCGGCGGTCCATGTGGCGCAGGCGTCCATCGATCTCGCCCTTGAACACATCGAAGCTGTCGGCAACGGCCTGCACGCGGCTGTCGGTGTAGCTGTTGGCCGTGGCCATGCCACGATCAAGCTGGCCCTTGTTGACGGCGTCGGTAGCGGTGGTGCCAGCGGCGACGTTTGTGACCTGGCGTTCGTTGCCTTCGCTGCCCACCGAGACCGTGTTGGCACGATCGGCAACCGAACCCTGGCCCAGTGCCACGGCGTTTGCCGCAGTGGCGCTGGCGCCCTGGCCGATGGCCGTGGACGAAGCACCGCTGGCGACGGCGCCCTCGCCCATCGCAACGGCATTGACCCCTGTCGCCGGGGTACCGACCGGAATGCCGGCCCCCGCCGCAGCAACCGTCGGCGTGCCCTGCACGCGCGCGGTACCGGCCGGTGCGGCATCGGCCGTTGCCGGTGCGTCGGCCACGCTGGCCAGCGGGCTTTCATCCAGCGACGCACTCATTGCGCGCAGGCTGGAAGCACCTGCGCGCGTGCCACCCGCGGTACGACGGTCAATCTCGCTGACCTTGCGGTCCAGCGCACCGAGCGCATCGCCGACGTTGCTGTAGGTGGCGCCCTGGATCACGTAGTTGGGCGCCACGAACACACCCTGCATGCCGACGCTGGCGCCACCGCCGAGGAAGCTGGCGGCATCACTGAGCGACTGGAACAGCTGCCCGCCATTGATCGCCTGGCGGCTGCCTGCGGCGATGCTGCCGGCACCGACGTTGTCGATGGTGGTGCCCTGGAAACCGGACAGGGTCAGCCGGTCACGGCTGGCATCGTCATAGCCAACCGCACTGGCCGCGGTGGTCTCGACCGTGGCGATGCGCGAATCGAAATCACCCACGCGGGTTTCCACCGCGCCCACCCGCTGGTTGGTGACGTTGAGCTGGGAACCGGTGATGGCATCGGTACTGCCAGCGGCGATGCGGCCGTCGGCCACGTTGACGATGCGCCGCGTGGCCGGGCCGGCCGTGCCGTTGCCGCCGCCGACCGAGACCACATTGGCCTCAAGCGCGCGCGAACCGGCACCCAGTGCCACCGAGTTGTTGCCGCTGGCGCCACTGTTTGCGCCCAGTGCCAACGCTGCATTGCCGAGGGCCGTGGCACCACTGCCCAGCGCATTGCTGCGGCTGCCACTGGCGTTGGCATTGCCGCCGATGGCCACGGCGTCGGTGCCGGTGGCACTGGCGGTACCCGAACCATTGGCCTTGAAGCGCTGGCCGACCGCATCGGCGGTAGCGGCCACTGCATCGAGCTGGCCCTTGTTCACCGCGTCGGTGGCCTGCGTACCGGCCGCGACATTGGTGAGCTGGCGGTTGATCGCGCTGTGGGTGACTCCGGCGGCATCGACCCAATCCTGTGCGGCGCCGACCGAAACCGTGTTGGCGCGGTCGGCCAGCGAGCCTGCCCCCAGCGCGACGCTGTTGCCGGCGTCCTTGGTGGTCCAGGTGTTGCTGCCGAGCACCGTCGCGTTGGTGGCCTGGGCATAGCTGTTGTAACCGACCACGGTGGCGCCGTCCTCGGTCGCCCATGCCTCACTGCCGATGGCGGTGGTGTACTGGCCGCCGCTGACGCTGCCTGCATCCTGTCCCGCCAGTGCGTTGAAGCCGACCGCCACGCCGTTCAATCCGGTGGCGGCGTTGTTGCCGAGTGCGGTGCCGTACTCACCGGCCCTGGCCTGTACACCGAAGCCGGCGCCTGCGATCTGCGCGATGGTGCCCTGGCCCACCGCCGTAGAGACATCGGCGGCCTGCGCGGCACTGCCCACGGCGGTGCCGAAGAAGCCGGCGCTGGCACCTGCACCGAACGCCGTGGCGCGCCAGCCACTGGCTTGGGCGAAGTTGCCGACCGCTGTGGTTTCGCGGCCATCGGCGATCGCGCCATAGCCCACTGCAGTGGCAGCCAGACCGGAGGCCTCGGCGAGGCTACCGACGGCGGTCGCCCCGATGCCCTGCGACTGCGACTGCGCGCCGATCGCAATGCTGGCGGCGCCCCCGCTGCTGCTCTGTGCGCCCAGTGCGACTGCCCCGCTTGCGGTGCTGCTGGCACCGCTGCCGATGGCCACGCCCTGCTCGGCCGTAGCCAATGCGTCGACGCCTACCGCAGTGGCGTTGGCCGCCACCACCGTGGCACCGCTGCCCAGTGCGGTGGCGCCGTTGCCGAGGGCATTGGCCGCGTTGCCGGCGGCCAGTGCGTTGTCGCCGTCCACCAGTGCGCCGGCCTCGCCATCGGCATTGCCGCTCGCCTGGAACTGGCGGCTGGTCTTGTCGGCAACGCTGGCGACCGCATCCAGCTGGCCCTTGTTCACTGCATCGGTGGCCTCGGTACCCGCCGCCACGTGAGTCACCTGGCGCTCACCGCCCGTCGTGCCCACGGCCACGGAATTGTCGCGCTCAGCCTTGGAACCGGCACCGAGCGCCACGCTGTTCAATCCACTGGCGGTGGCGCTGGCACCCAACGCGGTGGCATCCGCCGCATCCGCCCACGAATTCCAGCCGATGGCCGTGGCGTAGTCTTCGGTGGCCCACGCACCCGCGCCGAATGCGGCCGCCCCTGTGCCACTGGCACGCGACGGGATCAGGCCGAAGAAGGTGCTGCCGCCGATCGCCACGCTTTCTTCGCCACTGGCTTCGCTGGACTGGCCGACAGCCACTGCGCCGGTACCGGCGGCGGCGGCACCGAAGCCAACCGCCGTGGTGTTGGCGCCACTGGCCGCAGAACCGTAGCCCAGCGCAGTGCCGAGGCGGCCGGTGGCTTCGGCATAGCCGCCGACGGCGGTGGTGCCATCGGCGGAGGCCGTGCTGCGGAAGCCGCTGGCCAGTGCCTGCGTGCCGCTGGCGTTGGACTCGGTGCCGTTTGCAGTGCTGTAGGCACCGCTCGCCTGTGCACGCGCACCGACTGCGCTGGCGCCGAGCTCGCTGGCGCTGGCGCCGGTGCCGAGCGCCAGGCTGTCGTCGCCGGTGGCCTGTGCGGTGCTGCCCAGCGCCGCCGCGTTGTTGCCGGTGGCCAATGCATCAATGCCCACGGCCGTGGCATTGGCAGCCAGCGCGTTGGCACCGCTGCCAAGCGCGGTGGCGCCGTTGCCGATGGCGTTGGCCGCATCACCGGCCGCCAGCGCGTTGTCCCCCTCGACCAGCGCCCCCGTTTCGCCATCGGCGCTGCCGCTGGCCTGGAACTGCTTGCTGGTCTTTTCCGCTGCCGCGGCTACGGCATCGAGCTGGTTCTTGTTGACCGCATCATTGCCCTGCGTGCCATCGGCCACGTTGGTGATCTGGCGGGTATTGCCACCACCACCGACCGACACCGTGTTGTCACGGTCGGCGATCGAATCGGCACCCAGCGCCACGCTGTTGGCAGCGCGCGATTCGGCCGCATTGCCCAGCGCGGTGCTGTTGATGCCGCCGGACCAGGCGCCGCCACCGACGGCGGTGGAGTAGTTGCCCGATGCTTCGGTGGCCAGCACGCCGAACAGCGATCCGCCGACTGCGACGCTGTTGGTGCCGGTGGCCAGGCTGCCCTGGCCGGTGGCCGTACTGTAGGCACCGGACGCTTCCGCGTCGCCGCCCAGCGCCACGCTGTTGGATCCGGAGGCATTGGCGAAGTTGCCGAACGCGGTGGCGTTGAAGGCCGACGCCTGGGCATAGCCACCGATGGCGGTGCTGTAGCCGCCGGTTGCTTCGGCACCGATGCCGAACGCTGCCGACGCGGTGCCACTGGCGACGCTCTCGCTGCCGACCGCGGTGGAGGCGCTGCCACTGGCGTTGCTGAAGTAGCCCACCGCCACGGCCTCCTCGCCGGAGGCTTCGGACAGCACGCCGGTAGCGGTGCTGCCTGCGCCGCTGGCGATGCTGGCCGCGCCGAACGCCGCGCTCTGCTCCCCGCTGGCCTCGCTTTCCGCACCGTGCGCGGTGGCGTACTCGCCCGTGGCCTGCGCATTGGCACCGACGGCACTGGCGTTGGCCGCAGTGGCCAATGCATTGAAGCCCAGCGCCTGGGCATTGTTGGCCAGCGCGTTGGCGCCGCTGCCCAGTGCGGTGGCGCCATTACCGATGGCGTTGGCCGCATCGCCTGCGGCCAATGCGTTGTCGCCTTCCACCAGCGCACCGGCCACATCGTCGCCGTTGCCGCTGGCCTGGAAGAAGCGGCTGGTAGTGGCTGCTGCACCTGCCACGGCATCCAGCTGCGCCTTGTTCACCGCATCGGTCGCCTGGGTACCGGCAGCGACGTTGGTGACCTGACGCTCGTTGCCGTCGCTGCCGACCGAAACGCTGCGGGCGCGGTTGGCGACCGAGCCGGCGCCCAGTGCAACGGCATTGCTGGCGCTGGCGTTGCTGCCGGCACCGAGTGCGATCGCGCTTTCGCCACCGGCCACCGTGTTGGTGCCGATGGCGATGCTGTTGAGGCTGTTGCCCAGCGCCTGGAAGCCCAGCGCCACGCTGTTGTCGCCATAACCGAAGGCACCGCGACCGACGGCGGTGGAGCTGGCGCCGTTGGCCCAGCTGTTGTAACCGATGGAGGTCGCGCCGCTGCCGCTGGCCCACGCCGCATTGCCGAACGCCGACGCGTTGGTGGCCGTCGCCCATGCGCCGGAACCGAAGGCGCTGGCGCCACTGGCGGTGGCCCAGCTGTAGCCGCCAACGGCGGTGCTGTCATCACTGCTGGCGAAGGCGCTGTCGCCGACCGCGACCGCGTAGCTGCCGGTCGCACGCGACTTGCCGCCGGCCGCGAAGCTGTTGTCGCCGCTGGCCTTGGCGGCGTTGCCGAACGCACTGCTGGCGGCACCGGTCGCCTGCGCACCGCTGCCAACCGCCGTTGCGTCCGCAACCGCAGTGGTGCCGACCTGCTGCGCCGTGCCGTCGGCATCGATGATCGGCTGGTTGTACTCATCGTAGGCCTGGCCGAGGCCACCGATGGCAACACCGCCATTGCCGGTGGCGTTGCTGTTGCGACCCACCGCCACGGCGTCGTCACCGATGGCCGAGGCCGCTGCGCCATGCGCAACTGCACCGGCGCCGATCGCATTGCTCGACGAACCTGCCGCAACCGCACCTTCGCCCTCGGCCATTGCACCGGCATCGCTGCCTGCTTCCGGCTGGGCCTGGAAGAAGCGCGCAGTGGTATCGGCGGTGCTGGCCACGGCGTCGAGCTGCGCCTTGTTCACCGCGTCGGTGGCTTCATTGCCGGCGGCGACGCTGGTGATCTGCCGCTCGTTGCCGGCACTGCCGACCGCCACGCTGTTGGCACGCACCGCTTCGGAGTTGGCACCGAGCGCAACGCTGTTGGCCCCGCGTGCGGTGGCGTAGTAGCCCACGGCGGTGCTCTGCGCGCCGCTGGCCCAGGTCTGTGCGCCCAGTGCACTGGCGTTCTCGCCAGGCGCATAGGCAAAGTAGCCGACTGCGGTTGCTTCGGCGCCGGAGGCTTCGCTCAGGCTGCCGTTGGCCACGGCGCGGTCACCACTGGCGATGGCGCCGGCACCGACGGCCGTCGCCGCTTCGCCGCTGGCCTGGGTCTGTACGAAGAAGCCCAGGCCCGGAATCAGGTCGGCCGGGCCACCGATGGCCACGCTGCTGGTGCCGGTCGCGTTGCTCTGCGTACCCAGCGCGGTGGAGTAATCACCGATGGCATTGGCGACGGCACCGAACGCCGACGCCTGCGCACCGGCTGCATAGGCGCCGACACCGTACGACGACGCTGCAAATCCACTGGCTTCGGCACTGGCGCCGACCGCAGTGCCACCGACACCTGCACTGGTGGCGCCGGTTTCCACCGGCACGCCACCACTGGTGATCAGCGGGTTGCCATCGGCATCCACCGCAGCGCCACCCACGGCAACGCTGCCCGGGCCATTGGCCTGCGCGTTGTTACCGAACGCTGCACTGTTCTGGCCCGAGGCCAGTGCGTTGTTGCCAACGGCGGTGGCGTTCTGCGCGACGGCCGCAGCACCGGCACCCACGGCCGTCGCGCCCTTGCCGATCGCATTGGCGGCCTCACCGGCCGCAAGCGCCTCGTCGCCCTCGGCCAGCGCGCCGGCATCACTGTCGCTGCTGCCGTTGGCCTGGAAACGCTTGGCGGTGGCATCGGCCACGGCGGCAACGTCCTTCAACTGGCCGACGTTGACCGCATCGGTGTCTTCGGTACCGGCGGCCACGCTGGTGATCTGGCGGGTCAGGCCATATTCGGCAGCGCCCACGGAAACAGTATCGACGCGGTCGGCCAGCGAGCCGGCGCCCAGCGCCACGCTGCCGGTGGCAACCGCAGCGGAGTTCGAACCCAGCGCGGTGCTGTATTCACCGACGGCGGTGCTGAACGCACCCACCGCGATCGATGCTTCGTTGGCTGCAGTGGCGCCGCGGCCCAGTGCGGTGCTGCCCGGGCCCATCGCCACGGCACCACCACCCACGGCAGTGGCGCCATCGGCGGTGGCTTCGGACAGGGCGCCGAGTGCGGTGGCCGCACCGTTTTCGCTGGCTGCGGTAGCGCTTGCGCCGACTGCGGTGTCGCCAAGACCGAATGCCGCAGCGCTCTGCCCGACCACCACGCTGGCATCGCCGATTGCCAAGGAACCCTGGCCGAACGCGCTTGCGCCCAGGCCAGCGGCAATGGCCTGGGTGCCGATGGCGGTGGTGGCGTTGGCCAGCGACTGTGCACCGGCGCCGGCCGCAACTGCGCCCTGCCCCTCGATCTTCGCCGCGTCGCTGTCATCGCCTGCGCCGTCGGCCTTGAAATAACGGTTTCCATCTGCGGCCACGTCCGCCAGTGCGGCCTGCGTGGCGCGCGCTTGCGCATCCAGCTGCGCCTTGTTCACCGCATCGGTGCCCTGGGTACCGGCGGCCACGTTGGTGATCTGCCGCTCCTTGCCGGTATCGCCGACGGACACCGTGTTGGCGCGCGTAGCCTTGGAGCCGGCGCCCAGCGCCACGCTGTTGGCCGCGCTTGCGCTGCTGTTGCCGCCGATCGCCACCGCGTTGCTGCCCTTGGCACTGGCCGAGCCTTCGATCAGGCACTTTTCCAGCAGCTTGCCGCTGAATGCGACGCAGGTGGCGCTGCCACCGATCTGCACCGACTGTGCGGCGGCCGAACCGCTCATGCCCAATCCCACTACCAGGCCCAGTGCCACCGCCAGCAGGGCGGGCGTGGCCTGAGTCGCATTGCGGCGCTGGTCGACCACCCCGCCGCTGCCGCTGTCGGAGGAAGCCAGTTCCGAGGCCACCACCAACTGACCCAATGCTTTGTTCCAGACCTTGCGATAAATCCGATTCATCGGTACGGCTCCTGATTGGACTGGTTTTGGGCAAAGCAACGCCACCGCCGGACCTTCTGGTCCAACGTCCCCTGGGGGCGTTTATTCGCGTGATTTACTGCGGGTATTGCCGAACGGCGCGCAGCGACAGAAAACCGAGCGCGTGCGCCAAGCGGTTACTGCGGAATGAATGGTTCTGAAACGGGGTTCAAGTGTTAACGGCAACTTTGCAGATCGTCAAGACTTTGACACGACAAATCCTATTGCCGTGAAGCAGTTCACCATTTCACGTGTTTATAAAAGCATTTTGTTAGGTATGCGTGACGAACTGTTGGCGCATGAAAACGGATGTAACTAGCGGGCAGATCAGGAATTTCACGCGCGCAAAGAAAAACCCGCCGACAAAGCAGCGGGTTTCTCCATACGCGGTGGCATTGCGGCCTGCGCGGAACGATGCGATCAGCCGCACCACACCCGTGCATTGCGGAACATCCGCATCCACGGCGAATCACCCTGCCATTCCGCCGGTGCCCAGCTCAGGTTGAGCGCACGCGGGGTGCGCTCCGGGTGCGGCATCATGATGGTGACGCGACCATCGGTGCTGGTCAGGCCGGTGATGCCGTCCGGCGAACCGTTCGGGTTCAGCGGGTACTGGCTGGCAACGTTGCCGTGGCCATCGATGTAGCGCAGCGAGACACGTGCGGCAGCCTGGTCGACGGCATTGTCGAACACGGCCTGGCCTTCGCCATGTGCCACCGCCACCTGCAGGCGCGAGCCGGCCATGCCACGCAGCAGGACCGACGGCGACTCCACCACTTCCAGAAGCGCGGTGCGGGCTTCGAACTGCTCGCTGGCATTGCGGCGGAACTGCGGCCAGTGCTCTGCACCCGGGATGATGTTCTTCAGCTGGCTCATCATCTGGCAGCCGTTGCACACGCCCAGCGCGAAGCTGTCTTCGCGCGCGAAGAAC
Organism: Stenotrophomonas sp. SMYL41; assembly: GCF_036319965.1. Taxonomy (NCBI): domain Bacteria; kingdom Pseudomonadati; phylum Pseudomonadota; class Gammaproteobacteria; order Lysobacterales; family Lysobacteraceae; genus Stenotrophomonas; species Stenotrophomonas sp. SMYL41. The sequence continues at coordinate 53,833 of NZ_JAWIRX010000021.1, forward strand.
GCGGCGAAGGCATCACGCAGTGCGCTGCGCTCCAGGATCGAGGTGGCCCAGCCCCGGCCGGCACCGAGCACGTCGCCGTAGCTGAAGCCGCCGCAGGCGACCAGGCCGGTGAAGTCCTGCAGTGCCACGCGGCCTTCGATCAGGTCGCTCATGTGCACGTCGAAGGCGCGGAAGCCGGCACGTTCGAAGGCGTTGGCCATTTCGATCTGGCCATTGACGCCCTGCTCGCGCAGCACGGCCACGCGCGGACGCGCGCCGGTACTGATGAAGGGTGCAGCCACGTCTTCGTTGAGGTCGAAGCTGAGCTTCGGCTTCAGTCCCGGCGCGGTGAAGGCACGGGCAACTTCGCGCTCGGCATCGGCGTTGGCCGGGTTGTCGCGGCGCTTCTGCATCGCGTGGGTGACCGACCACCATGCGTCGAACAGCGCGTCCCAACGCCACTCGGCCAGGTTCTCGCCACCCAGCGACACGCGCACCACCGGCGCGGTGGTCGGCTTGGCGATGCGCTGTGCGCATTCGGTCAGTGCGTGGCGTTCGACCAGGTCGGCGAACGCAGCGCGGTCCTCGCGCGCGATCTGCACCACCGCACCCAGTTCTTCGTTGAACAGGCTGCGGAACGGATCATCGCCCCAGGCATCGAGGGTGATGTCCAGGCCCAGCCGCGAGGTGAACGCCATTTCGCACAGCGCGGCGAAGGCACCACCATCGCTGCGGTCATGGTAGGCCAGCAGCAGGCCAGACTGGCGCGCATCGCGGATCAGCTCGAAGAAGCCACGCAGGCGCTGCGGATCGTCGAGGTCCGGCGCGGCCCCGGCAAAGGCCGGCAGGTCGCCGTGGTCGGCATGCACCTGGGCCAGGATCGAACCGCCCAGGCGCTGCTTGCCGGCACCCAGGCCGATCAGCCACAGCTCGCTGTCCACGTCGCGGTCGAGCAGCGGGGTCAGCTGCTGGCGCACGTCGGCCACCGGCGCGAAGGCCGAGATCACCAGCGACACCGGCGACACGCTCTTGTGCGCTTCGCCCTGGTCGTGCCACTGCGCCTGCATCGACAGCGAGTCCTTGCCCACCGGGATGCTGATGTCCAGCTGCGGGCACAGTTCCATGCCCACCGCCCTCACCGCGTCGTACAGCAGCGCGTCTTCGCCCGGGTGGCCGGCCGCGGCCATCCAGTTCGCCGACAGCTTGATTTCATCCAGCGCATCGACCGGGGCCGCACACAGGTTGGTCAGCGCTTCGCCCACCGCCATGCGTGCCGACGCAGCGGCGTCGAGCAGGGCCAGCGGCGTGCGCTCTCCGATCGACATCGCTTCGCCGGCCACGCCGTCGAAGTCGGCCAGGGTGATCGCCACGTCGGCCACCGGCAGCTGCCACGGGCCGACCATCTGTTCGCGCGCGGTCAGGCCGCCGACGCTGCGGTCACCAATGGTGACCAGGAAATTCTTCGAAGCCACCGTCGGGTGCGCGAGCACGCGCAGGCCGGCTTCCTGCAGGTCCAGGCCGCCGGTCTTCAGCGCCGGCCAGCGCGGGGCCGGCGGGTGCGCGGTGTCGCGGTGCATCTTCGGCGGCTTGCCGAACAGCACGTCCATCGGCAGGTCGATCGATGCATCGGCCGGGGTGTGGCCCGGCACGGCACCGTAGGCCACCACCAGGTGTTCCTCGGCGGTGGCCACGCCAACCGCAGCGAACGGGCAGCGCTCGCGGGCACACAGCGCAGCGAACTCGGCCAAGCGCTCCTGGGCCACGCCCAGCACGTAGCGCTCCTGCGATTCGTTGCACCACAGCTGCATCGGCGACAGCGACGGATCGTCGGTGGGCACCTTGCCCAGGTCGATGACACCACCAACCTTGGAGTCGTGCAGCAGCTCGGGGATGGCATTGGACAGGCCACCGGCACCGACGTCGTGGAAGAACTTGATCGGGTTGTTGGCCCCCATCGCCACGCAGCGGTCGATGACCTCCTGGCAGCGACGCTCCATTTCCGGGTTGTCGCGCTGCACGCTGGCAAAGTCCAGGTCCTCGGCGCTCTCGCCTGAGGCCACCGAGCTGGCGGCGCCGCCGCCCAGGCCGATCAGCATTGCCGGACCGCCCAGCACGATCACCGCATCACCGGCCTGCAGCTGGATCTTGTCGACCTGCACGCGGTCGATGGCGCCGAGGCCACCGGCCAGCATGATCGGCTTGTCGTACGCGCGCACCAGATCGGCGCCCTCCGGCAGCTCGAAGCTGCGGAAGTAGCCGAGCAGGTTCGGGCGGCCGAACTCATTGTTGAACGCTGCGCCGCCGAGCGGGCCGTCGGTCATGATTTCCAGCGCCGGTGCCATGCGCGGGTTCAGCGCGCGCGGCGCTTCCCACGGCTGCGGCAGCTCGGGAATGCGCAGGTGCGAGACCGAGAACCCGGACAGGCCAGCCTTCGGCTTGCCGCCGCGGCCGGTCGCGCCTTCGTCGCGGATCTCGCCGCCGTTGCCGGTCGATGCGCCCGGGAACGGCGCGATCGCGGTCGGATGGTTATGCGTCTCCACCTTGATCTGGAACGCGCTGGGCACCTGCGGCTCGCGGCGGTATTCGCCACTGGCCGGATCGGGGCGGTAGCGCGAGGCCGGATGGCCTTCGATCACCGCGGCATTGTCGCTGTAAGCGCTGAGCGTGTGCTGCGGGGTCTGCTGGTGGGTGTTCTTGATCATCCGGAACAGCGAACGGTCCTGTTCCTGGCCGTCGATGGTCCAGCTGGCGTTGAAGATCTTGTGGCGGCAGTGCTCGGAATTGGCCTGCGCGAACATCATCAGTTCGACGTCGGACGGCGCGCGGCCGAGCGCGGTGAAGCGTTCGCGCAGGTAGTCGATCTCGTCCTGGGCCATGGCCAGGCCGAGGCGCTGGTTGGCGGCCTCCAGCTGGTCCACCGGCACGCGCTCCAGTTCACCCCGGGCCGGCGCCGAGAACAGCGCCTGGCCCTGTTCCACGGTCTCCAGCACCGACTGCGTCATCGGGTCGTGCAGCGCCTTGACCAGCGCCTGCTGGGCGGCGGCATCGGCCGGCCAGCCCTGCACGTCGATGCGCAGGCCACGCTCGACCCGGCTGACCGGCTGGCCGGCACCGCGGACCAGTTCGGTGGCCTTGCTCGACCACGGCGACAGCGTACCCAGGCGCGGCACCACGATGCGGCTGACCGCGCCGTCGGCCACGGCTTCGGCCTGCGGCGCCGCTTCGAGGATGCGGCACAGGGTGGTCAGGTCAGGGGCGGCGCTGCCTTTGGGCTGCACGAAGTAGACGTGCCAGGCACCGCTGATGCGCAGGGAGGGAGCGATGGACTGCAGGCGGGATTCAAGACGTTCGCGGCGGAACGGCGACAGGGCGGGCGCGCCCTCGAGGACCATCATGTCCGGGGAACCGTAGTTGGGAAACGGGCCCGACATTGTACCGGAAGCGGGGGGTGGGCTTTGGCCGGGCGGCGCCCGGCACCCGCCGAAGCCAAGGCAACGGCAACGGCAACGGCCAAAGCAAAAGCTGGGTTCCCGTGGGATGGCGGGGGGGGGCCGGTGGCGGGGGACGCCGTAAACCCGTCCCTGGGGGCTTGGCCGCGGCATCCATGCCGCGGACACCCCCGCCACCGGACCCACCCCGCCTCCGACAGTTTCCCGCGATCTGCGGTAGATCCACGCCATGCGTGGATGCTCTGCGGTAGTGCCGGCCGCTGGCCGGCAACCAGGGAACAACACAAATCAGTCATTTGAAGAGCGAGCTGCGCAGGGGCGTAAGCGCCATGGATGGCGCGCCCGAGCCTACAGGGACGTATTCACGGCGTCCCCTGCGCAGCCCACCCGCCCGGCCAACCCCCAGAAATCCGCTGTTCGCGGAAAGCCCCAGCCACGAGGGGCTCCGCCGATGGCCGCCCACCGCGCGCAGCGCCGCCCTCCGCCCGGATCCCGGAACCATGCGCTTGCTCACGGATTGACCACGCGATTGATGACAACGTTGTCCCTACCTGGCGCCGGACTCTCTCCCCGGCCTCCCAGGTGCCTCCGTCCGGCCCCTCCGTCGCCTTCCCGGGCGACGCCCGGACCTGCGTCACGCGCGGCGCCATCGGGGCCCGCGCGCCCTTTGATCGGAGACTTACCCATGTACGACCCGATTGTGCGCAGTGCCGAACGTTCGACCCGAAGCTGTCGTCCCCGCCGACTGGCCTGGCTGCTTGCCCTGGCCGCCGGTACCGCCGCCCTGCCCGGCCTGGCGCAGGCCGCCAGCTGTGCCGGGGTGGCCCAGTGGGACCAGGCCAAGATCTACCGCGCCGGCGATACCCTGCAGAAAGGAGGCGTCCTCTATCGGGCGAACCAGGACATCTGGAACGCGCCGCCGGACCATCCGGCCGGTGCGCCCTACTACACCAACCTTGGCGCCTGCGATGGCAGCGGCAGCAACCAGCCGCCGGTGGTCAGCCTGACCTCGCCGGCCAACGGCGCCACCTTCAGCGCCGGCAGCACGGTCAACGTGACCGCCAACGCCAGTGATCCGGATGGCAGCGTCGCCAAGGTCGAGTTCTTCCGCGATGGCAGCACGCTGGGCGTAGCCACCAGTGCGCCGTATGCGGCCAGCTGGGCCAATGCCAGCGCCGGCAGCCACACCCTGCGCGCAGTGGCGACCGACAACAACAACGCCACCAGCAGCACCGCGACCATCACCATCACCGTCAACGCCGCCGGTGGCGATACCACCGCACCGAGCGTGCCGGGCGGGCTGGCGGCCGGTACGCGCACCGCCAACAGCATCGCGCTCAGCTGGAGCCCGTCCACCGACAACACCGGTGGCAGCGGCGTGGCTGGCTACGACGTGTACCGCAACGGCAGCCTGGTCGGTTCGCCGTCCAGCGCCAGCTATGTGGATGGCGGGCTGACCGCGTCGACCACCTACCGCTACCGCGTGCGCGCCCGCGACAACGCCGGCAACGCGTCGGCACAGGGCACCGAGATCAGCGCCACCACGCTGGCCGGTGACGGCGGCACCACCGGCAAGCGGGTCATCGGCTACTTCACCCAGTGGGGCATCTACGGCCGCAACTACCGGGTCAAGAACATCGACAGCAGCGGCTCGGCCGCGCGCCTGACCCACATCAACTACGCGTTCGGCAACGTGCGCAACAACCGCTGCGAAGTGGGCGTCACCCAGCCATCGGATCCGAACAGCGGTGCCGGTGGCGATGCCTTCGCCGATTACACCAAGGCCTTCAGTGCCGCCGAGAGTGTCAGCGGCAGCGCCGATACCTGGGACCAGCCGCTGCGCGGCAACTGGAACCAGCTCAAGCAGCTCAAGGCCAAGTACCCGGGCATGAAGGTGCTGATCTCGCTGGGTGGCTGGACCTGGTCGCGTGGTTTCTCCAGCGCGGCGCGCCCGGAAAACCGCCAGGCCTTCGTCGCCTCGTGCATCGACGCCTACATCAAGGGCAACCTGCCGGTGACCGACGGTGCCGGTGGCGCCGGTGCCGCACTGGGCGTGTTCGACGGCATCGACATCGACTGGGAATACCCGGTGGCCTGCGGCATCGAATGCGGCAAGCCGGAGGACAACGCCAACTTCACCGCGCTGATGGCCGAGTTCCGCCGCCAGCTCGATGCGGTGCGTCCGGGCCTGTTGCTGACGGTGGCGGTGGGTGCCGGCATCGACAAGATCCGCGTCACCGATCCGGCCGCGTACCACCCGTACCTGGACTACATCAACGTGATGACCTACGACTTCCACGGCGCGTGGGATGCGAAGACCAATCACCAGTCGGCGCTGTTCGATTCGCCGAATGATCCGTCCACCGGCGACCAGAAGCTGTACAACAGCAATGACGCCATCGAGGCCTTCATCAGCCGTGGCGTGCCCGCCGCCAAGCTCAACCTGGGCATCGGCTATTACGGGCGTGGCTGGACCGGTGTGGCCAATGCCAACAACGGCCTGTACCAGACCGCCAGCGGTGCCGCCCCGGGCACGTATGAAGCCGGCATCGAGGACTGGAAGGTGTTGAAGAACCTGGCGTGGCCGGGCTACACCGACAACACCGCCGGTGCCACCTGGATCTACAACGGCAGCACGCTGTGGAGCTTCGACACCCCGGCCAACATCACCCGCAAGATGGGTTACGTGAAGACCCAGGGCCTGGGCGGCGCGTTCGTCTGGGAGTTCAGCGGTGACGATGCGCAGGGCACGCTGACCAAGGCGGTCAGTGATGGCCTGAAATAAGGAAAAAGCCGGGGATGCGGCACGCATCCCCGGCTCTACAGGAAAAGGTCGGCTGCGATCAGCGCTTCCCGGACAGCTTGTCCAACGCGGCGCGCAGCTGCGCCGGCGGCAGGTAACCGCCCAGCTGGGTGCCATCGGGCGCGAAGATCGCCGGCGTGCCGTTGACGCCCAGCTGCTGGCCCAGCGCGTACTGCATCGCCACCGGGTTGGTGCAGTTCCTGGCCGGCACGCCGCCACCGCGCTTGGCGTTGGTCAGCGCCTGCCGACGATCGGCCGCACACCAGACTGAAATCATGTCGGTGTAGTCCTTGCTGCCCAGGCCCATGCGCGGAAACGCCAGGTACTCCACGGTGATGCCGTTGCGGTTGAGCTCGGCGATGTCCTGGTGCAGCTTGCGGCAGTAACCACATTCGATGTCGGTGAACACGCTGATGGTGTACTTCGCGTTCGGCGCAGCGAACACGATGCGGTCGCCGTGGTTGGCCTTGGCCAGCAGGCCGCGACGATAGCCGAGCAGGCCTTCGCTGTTGGCAGGGCCCTTGGCACGGGTGTCGTACGGCTGCGACTGGAACAGGTAGCGGCCATCATCGGACACGTACAGCAGCTGGCCGGAGACGACGACCTCGCGGAAGCCGGGGAACGGCGCGGCACCGATGTAATCCACCTGGAAACCCGGATTGAGTGCGGTCAACGCGGCACGTACCGCCTGGTCGGCCGGCGCGTTGGCGGCCGGGCTGGCCTTGGCCGCAGCAGCAGGCGCCTTGGTGGCCGGCGGAGCCGGCTGGGCGCAGGCGGTCAGGCTGAGCGCACCGAACACGGCGGCGATGGCAAATCGGAGCATGGAGCGATCCGCAACAGAAGAAGATCCCGGATTCTGACACAGCCACCGGAGCCGGGCCGCGACGCCCGGCACGGCCCCGGGCAGCGATTCAGCCGCGCGGATGGTGGCGGGCGTGCAGCTTCTGCAGATGCTCGCGCGCCACCAGGGTGTAGATCTGGGTGGTCGACAACGAACTGTGTCCGAGCAGCATCTGCAGCGCGCGCAGGTCGGCACCGCGGTTGAGCAGATGGGTGGCGAAACTGTGGCGCAGGCCATGCGGGCTGATCCGCGCCGGGTCGATGCCGGCCACCTGCGCGTGGCGCTTGACCAGGTGCCAGAACGCCTGCCGGGTCAGCGCGTGCAGCGTCGGCTCGATGAACAACGGCGTCTGCCCATCGGCCAGCGCGTGCACCTTGCCCTTCCCGACCAGCAAAGGGCGCGACTGCTGCAGGTAACGCTCCAGCCAATGCTGCGATTCCTCGCCCAGCGGCACCAGCCGTTCCTTGCTGCCCTTGCCGGTGACCCGCAACACGCCCTGGCGCAGGTTGACTGCGGTCGCCGGCAACAGCACCAGCTCGCTCACGCGCAGGCCGGCGGCATACATCAGTTCCAGCATGGCGCGATCGCGCAGGCCCAGCGGACTGTCGATGTCCGGTGCCGCCAGCAGCGCATCGATCTGGCTTTCGGCCAGCGCCTTGGGCAACAGCCGTGGCAGCTTCGGCGGGTCGAGCAGCGCACTGGGGTCCTCGCTGCGTTCGCCACGGCGCACGCCATCGGCGAAGAACGCCCGCAGCGCCGACAGCAGGCGCGCATTGCTGCGCGGCGACCAGCCATGCCGGGTGCGCCAGGCCAGGTAGTCGAACAGCCCGGGACGTTCGATGCCGGCCAGGCCGCCGTCGCGCCCATCCATCCAGCGCGCCAGCCCTTCCAGGTCGCGCCGGTAGCTGTCCAGGGTGGCGCGGGCCAGGCCGTTCTCGGCCCAGATCGCATCAAGGAAGCGCTGGATGCGCACGCTGTCGTCGGCGCGCAGCTCGGGCAGTTGCTGGACCAGCTGGCGGCGTTCGGCGGGGGTGGAAACAAGGGCCATGCGTGCAGGATACGAGGGCCACTGCGGGCACGGCCAGCTTTGCGTATGCTCGGCGCATGTCCCGCCCTGCCACCGACACGGCCCCTGCGGCCGCTACCGAAATGCCCCGCCCACGTGCCTTGTTGGCCTGGCGCGTGCTGGCGATGGTCTACGACGCACTGCCGGTGCTGGCGCTGTGGATGCTGGCCGGTACGCTGTTCACCCTTGCCTACACCTTCAGCGGCCACGCGCAGCGCGAGAACATCGCACCCTTCAGTGCCTGGCAGTGGCTGCTGTGGGCGGTGTGCTGGGGAATCACGGGGTGGTACGCCACGGCCAGCTGGCGCCGTGGCGGACAGACGCTGGGCATGCGTCCGTGGCGGTTGAAACTGCAATCGAGCGATGGCACGCCGCTGCGGCGCGGCCAGCTGTGGCTGCGCTTCGCGGTCGGCACGCTGTCACTGCTGCTGGGCGGGCTGGGATTCTGGTGGGCCTGGGTCGACCGCCAACGCCTGACCTGGCATGACCGCGCCAGTGGCACCCGCGTGGTGCGCATGCCGAAGCGGTGATGCGCTGTCTGTAGCCGAGCACAGGCTCGGCTACAACAACGCTACGACAACCAGAATCAGCCCGACTTGCGCCGGAACAGCAGGCCGGACACCGCCAGCATCACGATCGGTGGCAGCGCATAGGCAATGCGGTAATCGAACTTCAGCGCACCGGCCATGCGGCCGAAGAACAGCTGCAGCAGCCAGAAGCCCAGCGCGAACAGGATGCCCAGGAACAGGCGCTTGCCCATGCCGCCACTGCGCAGCGAACCAAACGCGAACGGCACCGCCGCCAGGCACAGCGCCAGCACGTTCACCGGGTAGAACCAACGGCTCCAGTACACATCCTCGAAATCACGCGCATCCAGCCCGTTGCGCTCGCGGTAGGCAATGCTGGTGCTCAGCTCGGCTACGCTCAGGTTGCGGGGCTTGGCGATGCCGGTCGCCAGCGCGGCAGGATCCAGCTTCGAGTTCCAGGGTTCACGCGCCACTTCCTGGCGGGTTGCCGAGCGCTCGCCGAAGGTGTCTCGACGCACCCCGGTCAGCGCCCAGCCGTCCTTGTCGTGCTCGACCGTGGCGGCGTGGGTCAACGAGGCAATCCGGCCATCCTCGGCGATGCGGTACAGACGCACGTCGCGCAGGATCAACCGGGTTCCCTTGTCACCGACCAGCTGTTCCTCGCCGCTCTGCGCGTTGAGGAACGTATCGCCCTCGCGTGCCCACAGACCGGAATAGCGGGTGCTGGAGATATCCCGCCCCCACTTGGCGCTGGATTTGAGCGCATCGGCGCGGTCCTGGCCCCATGGCCCCAGCGTCTCGGCGCTGAGCACCATCACCGCGGTCAGCAGCGACAGGGCGATCGCCACCGACACGCTCAGGCGCTTGCGCGACAGGCCCAGCGCGCGCAGCGCGGTCAGCTCGGAGGTGGCCGCCAGCTGGCCCAGCCCCATCAGCGCGCCGATCACTGCCGCGGTAGGGAAGAAGGTATAGGCACGGCGGGGCACGGTGTACAGCACCCACGCCGCAGCATGCCCCAGCGTGTAGCCGTTCTTGCCGATGTCCTTGAACTCACCGGAGAAGGCCATCACCACGTCCAGGCCGGTCAGCACGGCCCAGGTGAGCAGCACGGTGGTGAACACCGCACGACCCAGGTAGAAGTCGAAACGCATCGGGCGCAGCTTCATGCGCGGGCTCCCTTCGGGCGGGCCAGGCGGCCATCACGCACGTACATCCAGATGGCCAATGCCAGCAGCGGCAGGGTCAGCCACCACAGGCCAAGCGCGCCGGGAATCTTGCCGTCGGCGATCCAGCCGGCGCCGATGAAGGTCAAGTTGGTCCCTACCATGTAGGCCAGCAGCGCCAGCATCATGCGCCCGTAGCGCTGCTGGCGCGGCGAGCTGCGGCCCAGCGGCACGGTCAGCAGGGCGAAGGCCAGCGCGATCAACGGCGGTGCCAGGCGGCGGTGCAGCTGGGCCTGTGCCTGCGGCCGCGCATCGCCGATCAGCTCCAGGGTTGGCATCAGTTCCGGGTCGTCCTCGGTGCGGGTCTGTGCGCCATCGGGCAGGGCCACATCGTTGCGGGCAAAGGTCGCCAGGCGGTAGTCCAGCGCGCCGGCCACCGGCCCTTCCACCTGGTGGCCGTCATCCAGCTCCAGGAAGCGCTGGCGGGTGCCCTCGAAGTACATGCGGCCGCTGTTGGCCGACACCACTTCCAGGCGATCATCCTTCTGCCGCTGCAGGAATACCTTGCCCAGCTCGGTGCCGTCGGGCGAGATCGAGGACAGATAGACCACGCCGCCATTGGGCAGCGGTGTGAAGCGGCCCGGCTCCAGGCCGGCCATCAGCACGCTGCGGTTGGCCTCGATGATCATCTGCTCGGCCACCCGGCCGGCCCACGGGCCCAGCCACAGCGAGCAGGTGCCGACCAGCAGCACCACCGGTACCACCAGCATCAGCAGCGGCCGCAGCAGCCGCTTGGGCCCCACGCCAATGGCGGTGATGACCGCCATCTCCGAGTCGCGGTACAGGCGGGCGATGGCCAGCAGCAGGCCCAGCATCAGCGCCAGCGGCAGGATCAGCGGCAGGTAGGCGATGAACTGCAGGCCCAGCTGGGAGAACAGCAGCTTGGCCGGCAGGCGCCCGTCGGCAATGTTGCCAAGGATGTCCACCAGCACGCCGCCCACGCTGACCACCAGCAGGACGATCAGGGTAGCCAGGAAACTCTGGACGAAATCGCCCAGCAGGTATCGGTCGAGCTTCAGCATGGGGCGGTGGTTTAAACTCTGGGGTTCGTTCGCGGTGCCGCCCAGTCTACTGTCTGGGCGTAAACGGCCTGCGATTGTACGGACTCGCCAATGGAATCTGCTCAATGGCCCTCGAATTCACCCTGAACCACGTTGCTCCGGCCGCCGCCACCGTTGATTGCCTGGTGGTCGGCGCGTATGCCGACCATACCCTGACTCCGGCTGCGCAGGCCCTGGACGCCGCCAGTGGTGGCCGCCTGGCCGCCCTGGCCCAGCGCGGCGACCTGTCCGGCAAGACCGGCGCCACCACCCTGCTGCACGACCTGCCGGGCGTGTCTGCCCCGCGCGTGCTGGTGGTCGGCCTCGGCGAAGCCGCCCGCTTTGGCGTGCCGCAGTACCTGAAGGCCATCGGCGACGCCGTGCGCGCGCTGAAGGCCGGTGCTGCCCGCAGCGCACTGTTCACCCTGTCCGAAGTGGCCATCAAGGACCGCGACGCGGCCTGGGCGATCCGCCAGGCGGTGATTGCCGCCGATCACGCCGCTTACCGCTACACCGCCACCCTGGGCAAGAAGAAGGCCGACGATGCCGGCCTGGCCCAGCTGGCCGTGGCCGGTGACGACGCCCAGGCGCTGGCCCAGGGCCAGGCCATCGCCGCCGGTGTCGAGTTCGCCCGCGAACTGGGCAATCTGCCGCCGAACTACTGCACCCCGGCCTATCTGGCCGAAGTGGGCGTGAAGTTCGCCGGCGAACACGAAGGCGCCGAAGCCGAGATCCTCGACGAACACCAGATGGAAGCGCTGGGCATGGGCTCGCTGCTGGCCGTGGCCCGTGGTTCGGCCAACCGCCCGCGCCTGGTCGTGCTGAAGTGGAACAATGGCGGCGACGCCAAGCCGTACGTGCTGGTCGGCAAGGGCATCACCTTCGATACCGGTGGCGTCAACCTGAAGACCCAGGGCGGCATCGAAGAGATGAAGTACGACATGTGCGGTGGCGCCAACGTCATCGGCACCTTCGTCGCCGCGGTCAAGGCCAAGCTGCCGCTGAACCTGGTGGTGGTGGTGCCGGCGGTGGAGAACGCCATCGACGGCAACGCCTACCGTCCGTCCGACGTGATCACCTCGATGTCGGGCAAGACCATCGAAGTCGGCAACACCGACGCCGAGGGCCGCCTGATCCTGTGCGACGCGCTGACCTACGCGCAGCGCTTCGAGCCGGCCGCGCTGGTCGACGTCGCCACCCTGACCGGTGCCTGCATGGTCGCCCTGGGCCACCAGACCGCCGGCCTGATGAGCAAGCACGACGACCTGGCCAACGAACTGCTGGCCGCCGGCGAGCACGTGTTCGACCGCGCCTGGCGCCTGCCGCTGTGGGACGAGTACCAGCCGATGCTGGATTCGACCTTCGCCGACGTCTACAACATCGGCGGCCGCTGGGCCGGTGCGATCACCGCTGGCTGCTTCCTGTCGCGCTTCGCCGAAGGCCAGCGCTGGGCCCACCTGGACATCGCCGGCGTGGCCAGCGATGAAGGCAAGCGTGGCATGGCCACCGGCCGCCCGGTCGGCCTGCTGAGCCAGTGGCTGCTGGACCAGGTTGCCCGCGCCTGATGCCGTACCCGACCCTGGCCGGCCTGCGCCGGCCAGGGCCTCGCCCGGCACTGCCGGGCCCCTGCCTGACCCGGACCCTGCCATGCCCCGCGCCGACTTCTACCTGATCGCCAAGCCCCGTTTCCTGACCGAGCCGTTGCGCCTGGTCTGCGAGCTGGCACGCAAGGCCAATGACGCCGGGCTGTTCACCCTGGTACTGGCCCGTGACCAGGCCCAGGCCGAGGAACTGGACGAGCTGCTGTGGGCGTTCGACAACGATGCCTACATCCCGCACCAGATCGCCGGCGAGGACATGGACGAGGAAGAGGCCCTGGTGCTGATCGCCGTGCCCGGCACCGAAGCACCGGCGCGTCCGCTGGTGATCAACCTGCGCGACGAGCCCTGGCTGGGCCAGTGCGAGCGCGTGCTGGAAGTGGTTCCGGCCGATCCGGAAGCGCGCGAACCATTGCGCGAGCGCTGGCGCCAGTACAAGGCCGCCGGTTACGACCTGAACAAGCACGACATGTAAGCCCGGCGAGGACCCCTTGATGCGCCTGCTGATCGCCCTGATTCTTCCCTGGCTGTCTTTTTTCACCATCGGCCGACCGCTGGCCGGCATCGTCTGCCTGATCCTGCAGATCACCCTGATCGGCTGGTTGCCTGCCGCCATCTGGGCCGCCTACGCGGTCAGCCAGTACCACACCGACCAGAAGATCCGGCGCGCCCTCGGGCCGCGCTGATCTCCCTTCCGCCTTGATTACCGGTTCCCCCGCATGACCCAACTCGCCTCCAGCTACGACCCGAAGTCCTTCGAGACCGACCTCTACGAGGCCTGGGAGAAGGCCGGCCACTTCAAGCCGTCCGGCACGGGCGAGCCGTACACCATCCTGCTGCCGCCGCCGAACGTGACCGGCACCCTGCACATGGGCCATGCGTTCCAGCAGACCCTGATGGACGCACTGGTGCGCTACCACCGCATGCGCGGCTACGACACGCTGTGGCAGGTCGGTACCGACCACGCCGGCATCGCCACCGAAATGGTGGTCAGCCGCAACCTGGCGCTGGAGGGCAAGGGCGAGACCCGCGATTCGCTGGGCCGCGAAGGCTTCATCGGCAAGGTCTGGGAGTGGAAGCAGCAGTCCGGTGACACCATCGAACGCCAGATGCGCCGCCTCGGCACCTCCGCCGACTGGTCGCGCAGCACCTTCACCATGGACCCGCAGCCGTCGGCGGCGGTCAACGAAGCCTTCGTGCGCTGGTACGAGCAGGGCCTGATCTACCGCGGCCAGCGCCTGGTCAACTGGGATCCGGTGCTGAAGACCGCGATCTCGGACCTGGAAGTGGAGAGCGCCGAGGAAGACGGCTTCCTGTGGTCGATCGCCTACACGCTGGATGAGGGCCTGAGCTACGAGCACGTCGAGCGCGATGCCGACGGCGTGGAAACCCTGCGCGAAACCCGCGACTACCTGGTCGTCGCCACCACCCGCCCGGAAACCCTGCTGGGCGATACCGCAGTGATGGTGCACCCGGAAGACGCGCGCTACGCGCACCTGATCGGAAAGAGCGTGGTGCTGCCGCTGACCGGCCGCCGCGTGCCGGTGATCGCCGATGACTACGTGGACCGCGCGTTCGGCACCGGCGTGGTCAAGGTCACTCCGGCGCACGATTTCAACGACTATGAAGTCGGCGTGCGCCACAGCCTGCCGATGATCAACCTGTTCACCCCGGTGGCGGCGCTGAATGAAAACGCACCGGAACGCTTCCAGGGCCTGGACCGCTATGCCGCGCGCAAGGCCGTGCTGGCCGAGCTGGAAGACCTCGGCATCCTGGTCGAGACCAAGGCGCACAAGCTGCAGGTGCCGCGCGGCGACCGGACCGGCCAGGTGATCGAGCCGTACCTGACCGACCAGTGGTTCGTGAAAATGGACGACCTGGCCAAGCGCGGCCTGGAACTGGTGGAGGACGGAAGCATTTCCTTCGTGCCGCCGAACTGGATCAATACCTACCGCCACTGGATGAACAACATCCAGGACTGGTGCATCAGCCGCCAGCTGTGGTGGGGCCACCGCATTCCGGCGTGGTTCGACGCCGCCACCGGCAGCTGCTACGTCGGTCGCAGCGAGGAGGAAGTGCGGGCCAAGAACAACCTGGGCAGCGACGTGGTGCTGAACCAGGAAAGCGACGTGCTGGAGACCTGGTTCTCCTCGCAGCTGTGGCCGTTCTCCACCCTGGGCTGGCCGAACGAGCAGGCCATGGCCGAGCGCGGCTTCGACCGTTACCTGCCGTCGTCGGTGCTGATCACCGGCTTCGACATCATCTTCTTCTGGGTGGCGCGCATGATCATGGCCACCGACAACCTGGTCGGGAAGATCCCGTTCAAGGACGTCTACTTCACCGGCCTGATCCGCGACGGCCAGGGCCAGAAGATGTCCAAGAGCAAGGGCAACGTGCTCGACCCGCTGGACATCATCGACGGCATCACCATCGACGACCTGGTCGCCAAGCGCACCGGCGGCCTGATGCAGCCGAAGATGGTGGAGAAGATCGAGAAGGCCACCCGCAAGGAATTCCCGGACGGCATTGCTGCCCACGGTGCCGACGCGCTGCGTTTCACCATCGCCGCGCTGGCCACCCACGGCCGCGACATCAAGTTCGACATGAACCGCGCCGAGGGTTACAAGAACTTCTGCAACAAGCTGTGGAACGCCAGCCGCTTCGCCCTGATGAACACCGAGGGTGCTGCATTCACCGGCGTGCCAACCCCGCGCACCGATGCCGAACGCTGGATCCTCTCGCGCCTGGCCGCCACCACCGCCGAGGCACAGGGCCATTTCGCCGCCTACCGCTTCGACCTGCTGGCACAGTGCCTGTACGAGTTCGCCTGGAACGCGTTCTGCGACTGGTTCCTGGAACTGAGCAAGCCGGCACTGAACGGTGCCGACGCCGCCGACGCCGAAAGCACCCGCCACACCCTGCTGTACGTGCTGGAAGCGCTGCTGCGCCTGCTGCACCCGCTCACCCCGTTCATCACCGAACAGCTGTGGCAGCAGCTGGCGCCGCGCCTGGGCCTGGCCGAAACCACGCTGTCGCTGCGCCCGTACCCGACCGCCACCGAATTCGAAGGCGATTTCGCCCAGGCCGAGGCCGACGTGGAATGGCTGAAGGCGGTGATCAGTGCAGTGCGTCGCGTGCGCAGCGAACTGAACGTCGCCCCGTCCAGGCAGGTGCCGCTGCGCCTGCAGGCCGGGCTGGAGCAGGATCGCGTGCGCATCGAACGTTTCAGCGCCTCGCTGTCGTTCCTGCTCAAGCTGGACAGCATCCAGTGGCTGGCCGAGGGCGAAAGCGCACCGCCGGCCGCCGCCGCGATCGTGGGTGAACTGAAGCTGCTGGTGCCACTGGAAGGCCTGGTTGATCTCGATGCCGAGCGTGTGCGCCTGGACAAGGAAATCGCGCGCGTCGAAGCCGAAAAGGAAAAGAGCGAGACCAAGCTGGCCAGGTTCACCGACAAGGTGCCACCGGCGGTGGTCGAGCAGGAGCGCGTGCGCCTGGTCGACTGGAACACCCAGCTGGCCGGCCTGCGCGAGCAGCGCGCCAAGCTGTAAGCGCCGCGCTCTGGTGCGTGCCAACCAAGGTTGGCACCTACCACGGCGGGAAAGGTTGGCACCCACCGAAGCGGCATCGGAAACGCCGGGCAATGCCCGGCGTTTCCATTTCCCCGGCATGGCATCATCACCGGATGCCGCTTTCCATCTTCCTGCTGGTTCTCGCCGCAGCCGCGCTGCATGCCAGCTGGAATGCGATCGTCAAACGTGGACCGGACAAGTTCCTTGGCACGGTGCTGGTCACCGGCAGTGCCGCGCTGTTGTCGGCCGCCGCCCTGGGCTTCCTGCCCTTGCCGGCCGCACGGAGCTGGCCGTGGCTCGGCGCGTCGGTACTGCTGCAGGTGACGTATTACGGGCTGGTCGCACGCTGTTACCAGCAGGTCGACATGAGCCTGGCCTATCCGCTGATGCGTGGCAGCGCGCCGATCCTGGTCGCACTGGCGGGCACCCTGCTCGGTGAGGCCTTGCCCGCCGCAGCGTGGCTGGGCGTGGTGCTGGTAAGCACCGGCATCCTGTGCATGGCACTGGGGGCGCGTGGCGGCCAGCTGCGCCTGCCGCTGCTGACCGCGGCAATGATCGCCACCTACACCCTGGTCGATGCGCAAGGCGCGCGGCAGTCAGGCAGCGCGCTCAGCTACACGCTGTGGTTGTTCCTGCTGTCGGGCATTCCGCTGCCGCTGTGGGCGTTGTACACCCGCGGCGGCGTGGTGCTGGACTATGCGCGGCAGCATTGGCCGCTGGGCCTGGCCGGTGGCGTCGGCACCACGGCCTCTTACGGGATGGCCCTGTGGGCGATGACCCAGGCGCCGGTGGCGATGGTCTCGGCGCTGCGCGAATCCTCGATCCTGTTCGCGCTGCTGATTTCGGTGTTCCTGCTGCGCGAACGCATACCGCGTGCGCGCTGGCTGGCAGCGGCGCTCATCGTCGGCGGTGTGCTGGCGTTGCGGCTGGCGTGAGCGGCGCATCGGGCGCGCCGGCCGCTGGCCGGCAACCATTCCCCGTTACAGCGGCGGCATTGCCTGCAGGTCGCCGTCGACCAGTTCGATCGCCATCACCACCGCATCCTCGCGGCCCTGTGCAGCCGGGTAGTAGCGCGGGCGGCGGCCGATCTCGTTGAAGCCTTCGCTGTGGTACAGCGCCAGCGCCGGCGTGTTGGACGGACGCACTTCCAGGAACACGCGCTGTGCGCCGCGGTCGGCGGCCAGCTGCACCAGCGCGCGCAGCAGCTGGCGCCCCAGCCCGCGCGACTGCGCCAGCGGATCGATGCAGATGTTCAGCACGTGCGCTTCATCGGCGGCGATGCTGAGCACGCCATAGCCGATCAGCAGGCCATCGCGCTCCATCGCCAGGCCGGGATAGCCGGCGCGCAGGCAGTCGATGAAGATGCCGCGGGTCCAGGGAAAAGGGTAGCCCCGCAGCTCGATCGCCATCACGGCGTTGAGGTCGCTCTCGCGCAGCGCGCGCAGGCTGACCGGGCCGGGCCGGGTCACCGCGCTCATGGCGTGCCCCGCTTGCGCAGGGCACGCAACTGCGGCCACAACGCACGCTTGGCGGCTGGGTCGCGGCGCAGCTGGTCCAGCGGCCAGCTTTCCATCAGCCGCTGCGTCGCCGGGTCGTTCGGGTTGCAGCCGGACGCACGCAGCAACGCGATCTGCAGGCGATCCGGCAGGCGGACCACCGGCTGGCGTGCGTTGCCGCTGGGCATCGGGCGCTGAGACGCCGGCACGGTATCCGGGGCGCTGACCGGCGTTTCGCGGCCCGGCGGTGCCGGGCGTTCCTGCCGGGCTGCGGGCGCCGGCCCGGCATGCGGTTCGCGCGATGGCACGGGGGCCCGCACCGGTTCCGGCGCGGCGACGCTGGCCTCGGCTTCGGCCACGCTCAGCTGCAGCGCGGCATCCAGCTCGGTGGCCAGCTGGCCGTCGTGATAGACGGTGTAACCCATGGCCTGCAGCCAGGCCTGCTGGGCCGGTGACCACAGCACGGGCAGGTCCTGGCTCACGCGGCCTCGGGCTTCTTGCGCAGGCGCTGCACGGCCCACATCACCGGGCCGGACAAGGCGTACAGGATGCCGACCGCGAACAGCACGCGCGGCAGGTCGATGACCGCAATGGCGATGGCCACCGGCACCAGGGCCAGCACCAGGAACGGCACGCGGTCCGAACGGGTACCCTTGGCACCGCCGCCCTTGAAGCTCCAGAAGCGGATGCGGCTGACCATCAGCAGTGCAGCGATGATCGTCACCGCCAGCGCCACGTAGCGCAGCTGGTTGCCGTCCCAGCCCAGGTTGCCATCGGCGAACGCCCAGACGAAGGACATCATCAGGCCCGCTGCAGCCGGGCTGGCCAGGCCGACGAACCAGCGCTTGTCGACCACCGCCACCTGGGTATTGAAGCGGGCCAGGCGCAATGCCGCGCAGGCCGCATACAGGAAGGCCACGGCCCAGCCGACGCGGCCGAGCAGCGGATCGTCGAACTTCAGCCAAGACAGCGACCAGTGGTACATCACCAGCGCCGGGGCCATGCCGAAGCTGACCAGGTCGGCCAGCGAGTCGTACTGCACGCCGAATTCACTGCTGGTGCCGGTCAGGCGCGCCACGCGCCCGTCCAGGCCATCCATCACCGCCGCCACGAACACGGCGATGCTGGCATTGACGAAATCCCCGTTGGCCGCGGCGATGATCGCGTAGAAACCGGCGAACAGGCCGGCGGTGGTGAACAGGTTAGGCAGCAGGTAAATCGTGCGCGAGCGCGGCGGCGGTGTGATCGGGTCCATGGAATCCAGTTTAATCGACTTGCCAGCGGTCGGCGCCAATGCTGCAATCGGCGTTCTGCGCCCATTCCGTGGAGTTTGCCATGCGTGCCCTGTCCTGCCTTGGATGCCTGCTGCTGTTGGCCAGTGCCAACGCCGTGGCCGGCCCCGTCTACAAATGGAAGGACGCCAATGGCGTAACCCAGTACTCGGAGACCCCACCGGCGGGCAAGAAGTTCGAGACCCGCGAACAGGCCCGCACCCCGCAGGCCACGACCAGCACCGAGGCCCCGGCCGCGCCGGTCCCCGAGCAGTGCAGCACGGCCCGGGCCAACCTGGCCCTGCTGGATGGTGGTGGCCAGGTGATGCAGGACACCGATGGCGATGGCAAGCCCGATACTCCGTTGACCCCGGAGCAGCACACCGCGCAGAGGGGATTGGCCGAAGCCGCCATCAAGGCCTACTGCCCAGCACAGTGAGGGTATCGGCAGGGCTTGCAGCCCTGCACCCGCAGAGGCAACAGCAAGGGCAACGTCAAATGCCAGAGCGGCTTCCTGGGGGATGGCAGGGCACTGTGGGTTTGCGGGGCCACCGGACCCACCCCGCCATCCCACAGGAAGCCCGCTGTTGCTGTTGACGTTGCTTCAGGCGGGTGCAGGGCGCAGCCCTGCCGATACCCCTCCCCCCGGCCGGGCTGGCAGAATAGAGGTCTCTGCCGTTATCCGAAGCCGACGATGCGCCTCTCCCAGTTCCACCTGCACACCACCAAGGAAACCCCCAGCGACGCCGAGCTCACCAGCCACCGGCTGATGCTGCGCGCGGGCATGATCCGCAAGCTGGCATCGGGCCTGTACACCTGGTCGCCGCTGGGCCTGCGCGTGCTGCGCAAGGTCGAGCGCATCGTGCGCGAGGAAATGGACCGGGCCGGTGCCGTGGAATTCCAGATCCCGACCATCCAGCCAAAGGAACTGTGGGAGCAGACCGGCCGCTGGCAGAAGTTCGGCCCGCAGCTGCTGAAGATCAAGGATCGCAAGGACCAGGTGTTCTGCTACAGCCCGACCGCCGAAGAAGCGGCCTGCGACTTCGCGCGCAGCGAGCTGTCCAGCTACAAGCAGCTGCCGGTGAATTTCTACCAGGTGCAGACCAAGTTCCGCGACGAGATCCGCCCGCGCTTCGGCGTGATGCGTTCGCGCGAATTCCTGATGAAGGACGCCTATTCGTTCCACCTGCACGATGAGTGCCTGGTGCGCGAGTACGAGAACATGAAGTCGGCCTACAGCCGCATCTTCACCCGCCTCGGCCTGGATTTCCGCATGGTGCAGGCGGACTCCGGTGCGATCGGCGGCGATGCGTCGCAGGAGTTCCACGTGATCGCCGATTCCGGTGAGGACGCCCTGGTGTTCTCCACCGGCTCGGATTACGCGGCCAACATGGAAGCAGCCATTGCCGCCGATCCGGCGCCGCGTGCGGCCGCCACCGAAACGATGCGCAAGGTGGAAACTCCCACCCAGAAGACCTGCGAGGACGTCGCGGCACTGCTCGGCATCGACCTGCAGCGCACCGTCAAGTCGGTGGCGCTGATCGCCGGCGAAGGCGAGGCGCAGCGGTTTGTACTGGTGCTGGTGCGTGGCGACCACGAGGTCAACGAGATCAAGCTGGCCAAGGTTGCCGGCCTGGACGAGCAGCGCTTCGCCAGCGAATCAGAAATCGCCGAGTACCTGGGCAGCGTGCCGGGCTTCCTCGGCCCGGTCGCCCCGGCCAAGGCCATCCGCGTGGTGGCTGATCGCGAAGTGGCGGCGATGGCGGACTTCGTCGTTGGTGCCAACGAGGCCGGTTTCCACCTGGCCGGCGTCAACTGGGGCCGCGACCTGCCGGAACCGGAAGTGGCCGATATCCGCAACGTGCGTGCCGGCGACCGTGCCGTGGACGGCGGTGAACTGAAGATCGCCCGTGGCATCGAAGTCGGCCACGTGTTCCAGCTCGGCCGCAAGTACGCCGAAGCGCTGGATGCCACCGTGCTGGATGAAAACGGCAAGGCGGCGGTGATGGCGATGGGCTGCTACGGCATCGGTATCTCGCGCGTGGTGGCTGCCGCGATCGAACAGAACCATGACGATGCCGGCATCATCTGGCCGGATGCGATGGCACCGTGGCAGGTGGTGGTATGCGTGATCAACCCGAAGGGCGATGCGGCCGTGGCCGACGCCGCTGCCACCCTGCTGCAGGAGCTGCGCGACGCAGGCCTGGATGCTGCACTCGACGACCGCGGCCTGCGCCCGGGTGCGATGTTCGCCGACATGGAACTGATCGGGATTCCGCACCGCGTGGTGGTCAGCGAACGCGGCCTGGCCGGCGGTACCTACGAGTACCGCTCGCGCCGCGCCAGCGACGCGGAGAGCCTGGACAAGGCGACCCTGCTGCAGCGACTGCAGGGCTGACATGAAAAGACCGGGGCCTGCCCCGGTCTTTTTTTTGCCTGCACCAGCGCGGGCCAATATTGCAGCGGACATAATCCGGTCAAAATCACCGCAACAGCGTCGGCATGCCGCCACGGCATGTCCTTCCTGCATTTGTGCTTGGATTAATTCATCTCTATTCTGTCCGCCGACGCCATGGACTGGCTCGTCCCGTCCACTTATTAGTTTCCGGAGTAACCGTAAATGAGCATTGACCTGACCGGCCTGTCGGCGCGCGAACTGGGCGCCCTGATCCGCACCGCGAAGAAGCAGCAGACCATCGTCGCCAAGCGCCGGCCGATCACCAAGGTTCGCGCCCAGCTGACCAAGCTGGCCAAGACCGAGGGTTACACCATCGAGGAACTGTTCGGCGACGCCCCGGCCCCGCGCGCGCGCAAGGTCGCCAAGGTTGCCAAGGCCCCGTCGAAGACCGCCGGCCGCAAGCTGGGCAAGGTGGCCCCGAAGTACCGCAACCCGGCCAACCCCAAGGAAACCTGGACCGGCCGCGGCAAGCAGCCGCGCTGGATGGCCGAGCTGACCGCCAAGGGCAACAAGAAGCCGGAAGATTTCCTGATCAAGAAGGCCTGAGGCCGGATCGGGATGCACTGAAGAACGCCGGCGAACGCCGGCGTTTTTTTCATGTCCCGGAAAGATGTGTGGACCAACGGTCCACACCCACAGGAAGCAGCCCAGAGGGCGATTACAGGGTCTTGCGAGCGGGCATCAGCAGGTTGCCGAAGAGCAGGCCGGCCACCAGCGCCATCACCACGTTGAGCACGGTGAGGAACACGCTCTGGCCGGCCCCCACGTCCTGCTGCTGGACCAGGGTCAGCACGCCGCGCAGGCTGGTGCTGCCGGGCACCATCATGATGATGCCCGGCAGGCGGATGATCGCGCCCGGGCGCCCGACCAGGCGGCCGAACAGATTGCCACCGGCAGTCAGCAGCATCGCCGACAGGAAAATGCCGGCCGGCGCGCCCCAGGCGTGCCCACCGAACTTGGAGATCGCATAACCGGCCACCGAGGCGGCGATCACCCACGGGTAATCGCGGCGGTTGGCCTTGAACAGCATCGCGAAGGCGAAGGCTGCGGTCAGCAGCGAGCCCCACTCCACCCATGGCCCCTGCGGCCGCGTGGCGCGGACCACCGGGTCCAGCCCGAGCACGTCGGCCAGGGTCACCGCGATCATCGCACCGACGCTGAGCTTCATGATGGTGGTCAGCGCGCCGGCAAAGCGCGCGGTCCCCGACACCCAGTGCTGGCTGGCCAGCTCGTTGACCGCATTGGTCAGCGACATGCCGGGCAGCAGCACCACCAGCGAGGCGATGATCACCGTGTTGAGGTTGAGCGCACCGATGAAGGATGCGACCAGCGTGGCGACCAGGCCGGCCAGCAGCGCGGCCAGTGCCTCGGCGGCTTCGCGGGTGGCCGGGCGGCGGTCGGTGACCATGCCGAGCAGGCCGATCATCAGGCCGATGACACCGGCCGTGGCAATGTCCAGCCACGGCAGCTTCCACATACCCGCCACGCCGGCCGCGCCGAGGCTGAACGACAGAATGGTGCGCAGCTTGCCGCGCCGGCCCGGATCCTTGTCCAGCTGGCGCAGCGCGGTATGGCCCTGGGCGATGCTCATCCGCCCGTTGGACACTTCCTCAGCGATATGGTCGGCGACGCTGAGCTTGTGCAGGTCGTTCTCACCGGGCGCCAGGCGGATCACGCGGGTGATGTCACTGGAGCCGATCGCCTGCGCCGGATCGCTGAAGCTGAGGATGATACCGGTGGGATTCGACCACGGTTCACAATCCAGATCGAGCTGGCGGGCCAGTGCCACCACCGCCGCTTCCAGGCGCTGGGCCGTGGTGCCATAGCTGTGCAGGCGTCCGGCGATCTCGGAAACAAAGGCCACGCGCTGTGCGTAGGTAGCCTGGGGCGTGGGGATCGTGTGAGCGTCTGCGGACATGCGCCGTAGTATTACCTACGCTGGGCCCACCGGAGAAATTCATCCGAGTTCGACGCGAAGCCCGATACAGAACGGTTATGCTGCGACCCGAATGGCCCAAGTGACCCCGAACCACGCCCCCCAGCTCGAACAGGATGCCCACGACCCGGGCCTGATCCGCCTGTCCGGCACCTGGACCTTGAAGACCGCGCTGGCCGCGGCCGAGGTCCTGCACGGCGTTCCCGATACGCTAACCGGCATCGATGCCACCGGCATCGAACAGCTGGATTCGGCTGGCGTGCTGCAGGTCCTGCGCGTAGCACATCGTGCCGATCTGCACGAAGACGCACTGCAGTTCCGCCCGGACCACCAGGCGCTGGTGTGCACCATCGAGGAAGTGGCCGACGACCGGCCCAAGCCCAAGCGCGATTTCGGCGTGCTGGCCGCGCTGGAACGGCTGGGCGTCAGCGTCCACACCACCGGCCACAACATCAAGGCGCTGTGCAGTTTCCTCGGCGAGAACCTGGTCAAGGCGGCCCGGCTGGTCAAGGAACCCCGCCGCTTCCGGCTGACCGCCACCGTGCACCAGATGGAGCAGGTGGGGCTGGACGCGGTACCGCTGGTGGCGCTGCTGTCCTACCTGGTCGGTGCGGTGATCGCCTTCCTCGGCTCGACCATCCTGCGTGACTTCGGCGCCGAGATCTACGTGGTCGAGCTGGTCAACATCGCCTTCCTGCGCGAGTTTGCCGTGCTACTGACCGCCATCGTGCTGGCTGGCCGCACCGCCAGTGCATTCACCGCGCAGATCGGTGCGATGAAGGCACGCGAGGAAATCGATGCGATGCGCACGCTGGGCCTGGACCCGGTCGACCTGCTGGTGTTGCCACGGTTGCTGGCATTGCTGGTCACCCTGCCCCTGTTGACCTTCATCGCGATGGTCGCCGGCCTGGCCGGCGGCATCACCGTGGGCGCGTTCGACCTCGACATCCCGCCAAAGATGTACATCGCGCGCATGCACGAGACGATGGAAGTACGGCACATGCTGGTCGGCCTGTCGAAGGCGCCGGTGTTCGCGCTGGTGATCGGCCTGATCGGCTGCCTGGAAGGACTGAAGGTCGAGGGCACCGCGCAGTCGGTCGGCGAGCGCACCACCTCGAGCGTGGTGCAGACGATCTCACTGGTGATCATCATCGACGCCTTCGCGGCGTTGTGGTTCATGCACATGGACTGGTGACATGAGCACATCCGCCCTCCCCGAAACCCTCGACATGCACGATGGCGACGGCCACGAACTGGCCATCCGCGTGCGTGGCCTGGTCAACCGCTTCGGCAGCCAGACCGTGCACGAAGACCTGGACCTGGACGTGCGCCGCGGCGAGATCCTGGGCGTGGTCGGCGGCTCCGGTACTGGCAAGTCGGTGCTGATGCGCTCGATCCTTGGCCTGCGCACGCCCGACGAGGGCCGGATCGAAGTGCTGGGCCGCGATGCGCGTGCCGACGATGCCGAGAGCCGCCTGCACATCGAGCGCAACACCGGCGTGCTGTTCCAGGACGGCGCCCTGTTCTCCTCGCTGACCGTGGGCGAGAACGTGCAGGTGCCACTGAAGGAACACCATCGCGAACTGCCCGAACGCTGGCACTACGAACTGGCGCTGCTGAAAGTGAAACTGGCCGGCCTGCCCGCCGACGCGATCAACAAGCTGCCCTCGCAGCTGTCCGGCGGCATGCGCAAGCGCGCCGGCCTGGCCCGGGCGCTGGCGCTGGATCCGCCGCTGCTGTTCCTGGACGAACCCACCGCCGGCCTCGACCCGATCGGCGCGGCGGCATTCGACCGCCTGATCAAGACCCTGCAGGAAGCGCTGGGGCTGACCGTGTTCCTGATCACCCACGACCTGGACACGCTGTACGCCATCTGCGACCGCGTCGCCGTGCTGGCCGACCGCAAGGTGGTGGCCAACGCGCCGCTGCCGGACATCGAGAAACTGGATCATCCGTGGATCCAGGAATACTTCCACGGACCCCGCGCGCGCGCCGCGCGTGGCGAACAGATTGAGAGTGCCTGAGCCATGGAAACCAAAGCCAACTACGTGCTGATCGGCGCGTTCACCCTGATCACCGGCCTGGCCCTGCTGGCCTTCGGCCTGTGGGCGGCCAAATACTCCTCCGACCGCACCTGGCAGGAATACCGCGTGGTCTTCCGCGAGGCGGTGACCGGGCTGTCGGTGGGCAGCCCGGTGCAGTACAACGGCATCGCGGTGGGCTCGATCACCGAACTGAACCTGGTGCCGGACGACCCGCGCCAGGTGGTCGCGCGCATCCGCCTGAACTCGACGACACCCGTCAAGACCGATACCCGCGCCAAGCTGGCGATCACCAGCCTGACCGGCCCGTCGATCATCCAGCTCAGTGGCGGCACGCCGCAGTCACCGGCGCTGACCACGGTCAACAAGGACCCGGCACCGATCATCCCGACCACCCCTTCCGCGCTGCAGAACATCACCGACGTCGCCAACCGCATCGTCGAGCGCATGGACCAGATCCTCAGCGACCGCAACGTGGCCTCGATCAACGCCACGCTGGCCAATCTGGAGACGATCAGCGGCGGCCTGGCCGACCGTGACCAGGGCACCCAGGCACTGCTGCTCAGCGCGCGCGATGCCGCCCGCAGCCTGGACACCACGCTGAAGACCACCAACGGCACCATCGAGCGCCTGGACAAGAACCTGGTGCAGCAGCTGCCGGGCATCATCGACAAGCTCGACGCTACCCTGGCCAAGCTCGACTCGGCCGCTGGCAACGCCGATTCGATCCTCGGCGAGAACCGCGCCGCGATCAACAGCTTCGCCAATGATGGCCTTGGCCAGCTGGGCCCGACGCTGACCGAACTGCGCGGCCTGATCCGCGACCTGCGCCGGGTCAGCGACCGTCTCGAGAACAATCCCGCGCGCTACCTGCTGGGCCGCGACGCACCGAAGGAGTTCGAACCCAAATGAGCCCGACCACCCTTCCGCGCCTGCTGCTGGCCATTTCGATGGTTTCCCTGCTGGGCGGCTGTTCCATTCTTGGCAGCAGCGAGAAGACCGCGGTGACGCTGTACTCGCCCGCCGTGCAGGTGAAGGCCGACCCGGCGTGGCCGCAGGCCAGCTGGCAGCTGGTGCTGGCCAAGCCCAGCGCCGCGCGCATGGTCGACAGCCCGCGCATCAATGTGCGCCCAACACCGTCGCAGATGGAGATCTACAAGGGTGCCAGCTGGGCGCAGCCGGCCACCGACATGATCGAAGACACCCTGCTGCGCGGGTTCGAGGATTCCGGCCGCATCCGTGGCGTGGCCCGCGTGGCCGCCGGCATCCGTGCCGACTACAAGCTGTCCACCGACGTGCGCCGATTTGAATCGGATTACCAGGGCCAGGCTACGCCAACCGTGGTGATCGAAGTCAACGCCAAGCTGATCCACGTCGCCGACCAGCGCGTGGTGGCCGACCGCACCTTCCGCCAAACGCAGCCGGTGGGCAGCACCGACGTACCAGCCGTGGCCGCCGCGTTCGAGCGCGGCCTGCAGCAGCTGGCGCAGGACGTGGTGGGCTGGACGCTGGTGAGCGGGCAGGCCGATCAACCGACCGTTGCACGCTGATCGCCGCATTCGCCGGGCCGTGCCCGGCAGCAACCCTCACCTTGGCGTGATCCAGCGGAAGGTCAGGTTGATTCGTTCGCCCTGCACCCGCGCCATCTTCGGCAGCGCGTGCTGGTAGAAGCGCTGGGTTTGCCCGGCCATCAGCAGCAGGTCGCCATGGCCCAGCACGAATTCGGCCTTGCGCGCCGGTTCGTCGCGGCGTCGCAGCAGGAATCGGCGCGCAGCGCCCAGGCTCAGCGAAGCAATCACCGGGGCCGGCCCCAGCTCCGGCTCGTCATCGCTGTGCCAGCCCATGTAGTCACCGCCGCTGCGATAGCGGTTCAGCAGCACGCTGTTGAAGCGGCCGCGGCCTTCCGCTTCCAGGCGCCCGCGCACGGCCTGCAACACGGGCGGCCATGGGTGTGGCACAAACTCGGCACCGGAGTAGCGGTAGCGCGCCTGCGGGTCACCGATCCAGCAGCTCAGCCGCGGCGAGTCCACCCAGTTGCCGAACATGCGGATGCGATGGGTTTCCCAGGGCACCTCGGCCTGCAGCGAGGACAGCAGCTGGTCGGCGTCGGACGCAGCCAGCCAGCCCGGCAGGTGCAGGACATCGGCATCGGGCAGGTCGTGGGGGAACAGCATGGTCACACGCTAGCACGCCGCCCTCGCGGCCAGCGACTATGATGGACGCCCGTACCGCAACGTA
Organism: Stenotrophomonas sp. SMYL41; assembly: GCF_036319965.1. Lineage (NCBI taxonomy): Bacteria > Pseudomonadati > Pseudomonadota > Gammaproteobacteria > Lysobacterales > Lysobacteraceae > Stenotrophomonas > Stenotrophomonas sp. SMYL41. Next base: position 81,369 of record NZ_JAWIRX010000021.1, read on the forward strand.
CCCCCCGATGATCATGACGTTGAAGCACTCCTGGTACAGCCTCAAATGGCGGTCGCACCAGGCATCGCGGCGGCTGGCTCTGGTGATCCGGAATCTGCAGGATGTTGGCCTGGTCGGCACCCTGTGCAAGATCAAGATCGCCTTGCGCCGGCAAGTAACTGCAGAAGCACTTGGGACGCCAACCGATCACCTTGGCACTCCCGATGAAAGCAGCGATGCCGCGCTATCTTCCCAGCCCGGGTACGTGCTTGTACTGGACGCCAATGCCCCGGATCCAACCCGCGATTCCGGCTCGGTAAGAATGGGCAGGATCCTGCAATCCATAAGCGAGCTGGGATTCCGGCCGGTCTTCATGCCAGACAACGGGGTTATCAGCGCCAGCAACAAAAGCTTCCTGGATGCCATCGGCGTAGAGCTGATTGGCGTTCCCGGTCGTCCCAGACTCGATCAATGGCTGAATGTCCACAGCCATCAGGTTCGTGCTGCCCTGCTCAGCCGACACCATGTCGCGACAGCGCACATCGCGCTGATCCGTGACCACGGCGTTGGAAAAGTCATCTTTGATACTGTCGACCTGCATCATGTCCGCGAGCAGCGCGCCGCCCAGCTGCGGCAGGACGCGAAGCTGCAACGCCAGGCGGTCAGGACACGGCAGAGTGAAATCGCCCTGATTAAGGCTAGCGATGCAACGCTGGTGGTGAGCCAGGCGGAGCTGGAACTGTTGCAGGCCGAACTACCCGGCAGCGATATCCGGCTCCTGTCCAACATCCACGATGTTCACGGTGAAACACGCTGCTTCCAGGAAACCGCAGGGGTGTACTTCGTTGGAGGCTACTCGCACCACCCGAACCAGGAAGCCCTGGAATGGCTGGTCAACGAGATTCATCCACGGATCAGGGCGCAACGACCGGAGATCGTCCTGCACCTGATTGGCGAGATCCCCGAAGCTGTTGCTGCACGGTACGCTCGCGAAGGCGTGGTTGTTCATGGGCATGTGGCATCACTCCAGCCGTTTCTTGCCGGATGCAGGGTCGCCCTGGCTCCGCTGTTGTCTGGGGCGGGAGTCAAAGGCAAAGTCAACGAAGCAATGAGCTACGGCATCCCCGTTGTAGCCACACCGATCGCTGCCGAGGGGATGTTCCTCGTAGATGGCAGGAATGCCCTGATTGCAGCCGACGCTGAAGAATTCAGCGCTGCAGTCCTGCGCCTGTACTCGGATGAAGTGCTGTGGTCGCGCATCTCGGAACAGGGCTACCACAACATTCGTGACCACTTTTCCAGCGATGCCGCGCGCAGGAGTCTCGAGGAACTCCTGCGCGCCTGACAATCCGTGCTGGGCGATCTCCTCAATCGCGAGCGAACGCGACGCCGGTCTTTTCCTTCAGCTCTTCATCGCTGACACCCGGCGCAGCCTCCACCAGCTGCAGACCGGCATCGGTGACGTCGAACACAGCGAGGTCGGTGATGATGCGGTCGACCACGCCAACGCCGGTCAGCGGCAGCGTGCATTCGGGCAGGATCTTGTGCTCGCCGTTCTTGGCGGTGTGCTCCATCAGCACCACCACGCGCTGCACGCCAGCCACCAGGTCCATCGCGCCGCCCATGCCCTTGACCATCTTGCCGGGCACCATCCAGTTGGCCAGGTCGCCCTTGTCGGTCACCTGCATGGCACCGAGGATGGCCAGGTTGACGTGGCCACCACGGATCATCGCGAAGCTGTCGTGGCTGCCGAAGTAGCTGGCGCCGGCACGTGCGGTGACGGTCTGCTTGCCGGCGTTGATCAGGTCGGCGTCCACTTCGGCGTCGGTCGGGAACGGGCCGATACCGAGCAGGCCGTTCTCCGACTGCAGCCACACATCCACCCCTTCGGGAATGTGGTTGGCCACCAGCGTCGGCAGGCCGATGCCCAGGTTCACGTAGGCGCCATCGGTCAGCTCCTGGGCGGCGCGTGCCGCCATCTCGTCACGGGTCCACGCCATGTCAGTTGCCCTCCGCGCGGATGGTGCGCTGTTCGATTCGCTTCTCAGGATGCGCGTTGTGCACGATGCGGTGCACGTAGATGCCCGGCAGGTGCACCTGGTCCGGGTCGATGGCGCCGACCGGCACCACTTCTTCCACTTCCACGATGCAGACCTTGCCGGCCATCGCGCAGGCCGGGTTGAAGTTGCGTGCGGTCTTGCGGAACACCAGGTTGCCGGCCTCGTCGGCCTTCCAGGCCTTGACCAGCGCCACGTCGGCGCGCAGTGCGGTTTCCATCACGTAGTGCTTGCCGTCGAACTCGCGGGTTTCCTTGGCCTCGGCCACCACCGTGCCATAGCCGGTGGCAGTGAAGAACGCCGGAATACCCGCGCCACCGGCACGCAGGCGCTCGGCCAGGGTGCCCTGCGGGTTGAACTCCAGTTCCAGTTCGCCGGCCAGGAACTGCCGTTCGAATTCCTTGTTCTCGCCCACGTAGGACGAAATCATCTTCTTGATCTGCCGCGTTTCCAGCAGCTGGCCCAGGCCGAAACCATCGACGCCGGCGTTGTTGGAGATCACGGTCAAGCCCTTGGCGCCACTGTCGCGCAGTGCAGCGATCAGCGCCTCGGGAATGCCACACAGGCCAAAGCCGCCCACGGCCAGGGTCTGGCCATCGGCGACCACCCCCCGCAGGGCCTCCGCCGCACTGGCGAAGCGCTTGCCGCGCTTTCCGCCGGTCGTTGCCGGGTTGCTCATCTACGCCCTCACCTCGTTGATGTAATCCGCCCATTCTAGGCCAGCGCACCGACCGGTCACGTGGCGTTGCGGCATGGAAACGATTCCCATACAGGACTGGGACTACAATCTTGGGCTCAGCTCCCCAAGGATCCGATCGATGCCCCTGCCCGCCTTCAAGGCCTATGACATCCGCGGCCGCGTGCCGGAAGAACTGAACGAAGACCTGGCGCGCCGCATCGGCGTGGCGCTGGCGGCGCAGCTTGCACCGGGCCCGGTGGTACTGGGCCATGACGTGCGCCTGACCAGCCCCGCGCTGCAGGACGCATTGGCCGCGGGCCTGCGCGGCACCGGGCGCGAGGTGATCGACATCGGCCTGTGCGGCACGGAAGAAGTCTATTTCCAGACCGACCATCTGGGCGCGGCCGGCGGCGTGATGGTCACCGCCAGCCACAACCCGATGGACTACAACGGCATGAAGCTGGTCAAGGAGAGCGCGCGCCCGATCAGTTCGGATACCGGCCTGTTCGCGATTTCCGACGCCGTGGCCGCCGATACCGGCGCGCCGCAGCCGCCGAGCGCAATGCAGACCGCCCGCCACGACAAGAGCGCCTACATCGACCACCTGCTGAGCTACGTCGACGCCAGCAAGCTCAAGCCGCTGAAGCTGGTGGTGAACGCCGGCAACGGCGGCGCCGGTGCCATCGTCGACCTGTTGGCACCGCACCTGCCGTTCGAGTTCATCCGCATCTGCCACGAGCCGGACGGCAGCTTCCCCAACGGCATTCCCAACCCGCTGCTGCCGGAGAACCGCGCCGCCACCGCCGACGCGGTGCGCGAGCACGGCGCCGATTTCGGCATTGCATGGGACGGTGACTTCGACCGCTGCTTCTTCTTCGACCACACCGGCCGCTTCATCGAGGGCTACTACCTGGTCGGTCTGCTGGCCAAAGCGATCCTGGCACGCAATCCCGGCGGCAAGGTCGTGCATGACCCGCGCCTGGTCTGGAACACCGTGGATATGGTCGAACAGGCCGGCGGTGTGCCGGTGCAGTGCAAGAGCGGCCACGCCTTCATCAAGGAAAAGATGCGCGCCGAAGACGCCGTGTACGGTGGCGAGATGAGCGCCCACCACTATTTCCGCGAGTTCGCCTATGCCGACTCCGGCATGATCCCGTGGCTGCTGATCGCGCAGCTGATCTCCGAGAGCGGCCGCTCGCTGGCCGACTGGGTCGAAGACCGCATGGCCGCCTACCCGTGCAGTGGCGAGATCAACTTCAAGGTTGCCGATGCCAAGGTCGCTGTCGCGCGCGTGATGGAACACTTCGCCGCGCAGTCGCCGGTGCTGGACCACACCGACGGCATCAGCGCCGACTTCGGTGACTGGCGTTTCAACCTGCGCAGCTCCAACACCGAGCCACTGCTGCGCCTGAATGTTGAAGCCCGGGGCGATGCCGCGCTGATGCAGGCGCGCACCGACGACATTTCCCGCCTCATCCAGCAGTAACCGAGGAACGCATGAGCAGCATCCAGCCCGTCATCCTGTCCGGTGGATCCGGTACCCGCCTGTGGCCGCTTTCGCGCGAGGCGTATCCGAAGCAGTTCCTGCCCTTGGCGGGCGAGCTGACGATGCTGCAGGCCACCTGGAAGCGCGTCGCACCGATTGCCTCGCGTGGGCCGCTGGTGATCGCCAACGAAGAGCACCGCTTCGTCGCCGCCGAGCAGCTGCAGCAGGTCGGCGCCGAGCCAGCCGCGATCATCCTTGAGCCGGTCGGTCGCAACACCGCCCCGGCGATCGCGGTGGCCGCGCTGGAAGCCACCCGCGACGGCGCCGACACCCTGCTGCTGGTGCTGCCTTCCGATCATGTGATCACCAACGAGGCCGCGTTCCGCAGCTCTGTACAGGCCGCCGCCGCCGCTGCCGAAGCCGGCAAGCTGGTCACCTTCGGCATCGTGCCAACCGGCCCGGAAACCGGCTACGGCTACATCAAGGCCGCCGATGGCCAGGGCCTGCGCGCGGTCGAGCGCTTCGTCGAGAAGCCCGACCTGGACACCGCCACCGGCTACGTCAGCAGCGGCCAGTACTACTGGAACAGCGGCATGTTCCTGTTCAAGGCCTCGCGCTACCTGCAGGAGCTGGAACGCTTCCAGCCCGCCATGCTGGCCGGCAGCCGCCAGGCCTGGCAGCAGGCGCGTCGCGATGCCGACTTCACCCGCCTGGACAAGGACGCCTTCACCGCCGTTCCGTCCGATTCCATCGACTATGCGGTGATGGAGAAGACCGCCGATGCCGTGGTGATTCCACTGGATGCGGGCTGGAACGATGTCGGCTCGTGGACCGCGCTGCGCGATGTCTCGCAGCAGGACGGCGATGGCAATGCGCACCAGGGCGATGTGATCGCCATCGACTGCCGCAACACCTATGCCTATGCACAGCGCCTGGTGGCACTGGTCGGCCTGGATGACGTGATTGTCGTCGAGACCGACGACGCGGTGCTGGTCGGCAAGGCCGACCGCATGCAGGACGTCAAGACGGTGGTCGCTCAGCTCAAGGCCGAAGGCCGCAGCGAGGCCACCTGGCATCGCAAGGTCTATCGCCCGTGGGGCGCCTACGATTCGATCGACAACGGCGAGCGCTTCCAGGTCAAGCGGATCACGGTCAAGCCGGGCGGCACGCTGAGCCTGCAGATGCACCACCATCGTGCCGAGCACTGGATCGTGGTCAGCGGCACCGCCGAGGTGACCCGTGGCGATGAAGTGATCCTGCTCAGCGAGAACCAGAGCACCTACATTCCGCTGGGCGTGACCCACCGCCTGCGCAACCCGGGCAAGCTGCCGCTGGAACTGATCGAAGTGCAGTCCGGCAGCTACCTGGGTGAGGATGACATCGTGCGGTTCGAGGATACCTACGGGCGCAGCTAAGAGAAGAAGGCCGGTCTTTAACCGGCCATCTTTCATTCCACTGTGACGCTCTTGGCGAGGTTACGCGGCTTGTCGACATCCGTACCTCGCGCCAGCGCGGTGTGGTAAGCCAGCAGCTGCACCGGGATGGTGTGCACCACTGCACTCAGCGCGCCTACGTGCCTCGGCGTGCGGATGACATGAACGCCCTCGGACTCCATGAAGTAGCTATCCTGGTCGGCGAACACGAACAGCTCGCCGCCGCGCGCGCGCACTTCCTGCATGTTCGACTTCACCTTCTCCAACAGGCTGTCGTTGGGCGCGATCACCACCACCGGCATGTCCTCGTCCACCAGCGCCAGCGGGCCGTGCTTCAGCTCGCCGGCCGGATAGGCCTCGGCATGGATGTAGGAGATTTCCTTGAGCTTGAGCGCGCCTTCCAGCGCGATCGGGTAATGCAGGCCACGGCCGAGGAACAGCGCGCTGCTCTTGCGCGCGAAACGCTCGGCCCAGGCGGCGATCTGCGGCTCCATGTTCAGCGCGTGCTGCACGCTGCCCGGCAGGAAGCGCAGCTGCTCCAGGTAGTCCGCTTCCTGCGCCGCGTCGATACGTCCATGCAGCTTGCCCAGCACCACGGTCAGCTGGAACAGTGCGGCCAGCTGGGTGGTGAAGGCCTTGGTCGACGCCACGCCGATCTCGGCACCGGC
>NZ_JAWIRX010000022.1:0-27640 GCF_036319965.1 Stenotrophomonas sp. SMYL41
CCCCCCCCCCCCCCCCCCCCCCCCCCCCCCCCCCCCCCCCCCCCCCCCCCCCCCCCCCCCCCCCCCCCCCCCCCCCCCCCCCCCCCCCCCCCCCGCCCCCCCCCCCCCCCCCCCCCCCCCCCCCCCCCCCCCCCCCCCCCCCCCCCCCCCCCCCCCCCCCCCCCCCCCCCCCCCCCCCCCCCCCCTCCCTGACGGTTTCCCGCGGGCGCGGCCGGACCGCCCGAAAGCGGGGGCAAAAGCGGGGGTTCATGGCTTCGGAAGCACCGCGCGCCGCTGCCCTGGTGGGTGCGGACCGTTGGTCCGCACTGCTTCTGCTCTTGCTTCTAAGAGCCAACCCACCGCGCTCGCGGGGTGATCGGAGGGCAGCGGGGGCCGGGCGGCAGGACCGTCCGCGGCATGGGCCCGAGGCATGCCTCGGGCGGGTTGGGCAGGACGCCCAACGGTCTTGCCGTGTGCGCAGGACGCGCACACGAGCAAGCCGCGGCCGAGCCCCCAAGGATGGGTTCACGGCGTGTCCTGCACCGTCCGGCCCCCGCTGCCCCACCCGACACCAGGCAGGCGCAACGCTTTCCTCACTACACCCTACCCATTCAGAAAAAACCATTGATAGGAATGAAATTAGTAGTATCCTATCTATCTCTTATGGACCGACCCCTCGACGAGCGCACCGTGCTGCAGATGCAGCTCAGCTCCGGCCTGCTGTACGCAGGGCGGCAGTGGCAGCGCCTGGCCGACAGCCGTCTCGGCAGCTACGGCATCTCCACCGCCTGCACCATGCCGCTGCTGATGATCGGCCGCTCCGGTGGTGGCATCCGCCAGGTCGCGCTGGCCCAGCAACTGGGCATGGAGGGGCCTTCGCTGGTGCGCCTGCTGGACAAGCTGTGTGCCAGCGGCCTGGTCCGCCGCGAGAGCGACGCCAGCGACCGCCGCGCCAACCTGCTGTGGCTGACCGACGCGGGACACGCGCTGGTCAGCGAGCTGGAAGACCAGCTGATCGGCCTGCGCCAGGATGTATTCGGCGAGCTTTCCATGGATGAACTGCACGCCGTGCTGAAGGCATGGCGCCTGCTGGCCGAGGCTGCCGACCGCATCACGTAAGACCGCTGCCCCCGAATACCGCCGCTGCCGTGCACACGCCAGCGGCTTTTGCCCGTTGCTGTTGTTTTGTTGTTCCTCCCCTCCCCCCACATCGCCCCCGCCCCTACCGATGCCCGGTGAATTCAGTCTCCACGGAGTGTTCGTCCCGACCCTGCTCGGGTTGATGCTGCTGGCCTACCTGGTCAACAGCGGCCTGCACGCGCTGCTGCAGCGTGCCGGCGCCTATCGCCATGTATGGCACCCGGCGCTGTTCAACCTGGCGCTGTACGGAATCGTGCTGGGCCTGCTGTTCCACCTCCTGCGTTGGATGCAATCGTGAACAAGATCGTGAAGAAGACCCTGCCGGTGCTGCTCACCAGCGCAGCCGTGATCGTCGCCCTGCTGGTACTGCGCCAGCTATGGGTCTATTACATGGATGAGCCGTGGACCCGCGATGCTCATGTCGGCGCCGACGTGGTGCAGGTGGCGCCGGACGTGTCCGGGCTGGTGGAAACGGTGAGCGTGGCCGACAACCAGGCGGTGAAGAAGGGCGACCTGCTGTTCGTGGTCGACCGCGCCCGCTACCGCATTGCGCTGGAGCAGGCCCGCGCCAGCCTGGGCGAGCGCCAGGCCTCGGTGGCGCAGCTGCGCCGCGAGATCGGCCGTGACCGCAGCCTGCAGGACCTGGTTGCCGCCGAGGACGCCGAAGTGCGCCGCGCCAAGCTGCAGGCCGCACAGGCTGCGCTGGCCACCGCACAGGCCGCGGTCGACCTGGCCGAGCTCAACCTGGGCCGCACCGAGGTGCGCGCACCGGCCGATGGCCGGGTCAATGACCGCACCATGCGGGTGGGCGACTACGTGGTGGCCGGCAAGCCGGTGCTGGCGCTGCTGGATACCGGCTCGTTCCGCATTGATGGCTACTTCGAGGAAACCCGCCTGCGCGGCGTGGCGCCGGGGCAGCGCGTGGACATCCGCCTGATGGGCGAATCGACCCCGCTGCGCGGCCATGTCGAGAGCATCGCCGCCGGTATCGAGGACCGCTACCGCAGCAATGGCAGCACCCTGCTGCCGAACGTGACCCCGGCCTTCGACTGGGTGCGGCTGGCGCAGCGCATCCCGGTGCGCATCGCCATCGACGAGGTGCCCAAGGGCGTCGAGCTGATCGCCGGGCGCACCGCCACGGTGACCGTGGACACCGCCCAGCACCCGCACAACGACAAGGCCGGCACCGCGCCGACACAGGCGGGCCTGTGAACGCCGCCCTGCCCCGTCTCGGCCTGATCGTCGCGCTGGCCAGCCTGGCCGCGTGCAGGACCGTCGGCCCGGACTACGCCTTGCCGGAAGGCTCGGCGTTCAAGCGCCCGCAGGCCAATGCGGCCTTCATCGATACGCAGAACCCGCAGGTAGCCGCCAACCAGGCGCTGCCCGACCGCTGGTGGTCGCTGTACAACGACCCGGTGCTGGACGGCCTGATCACCCAGGCGTTGCGTGACAACGTGGAACTGAAGGCCGCCGATGCACACCTGCGTCGTGCGGCGGCGGTGTACGAGCAGGCGCTGGACGCCGGTGGCTTCGAGTACGAGGCCGAGGCCGGCGTCAGCCGCGCGCAGCTGTCGGCCGAATCGTTCCTGCAGGAGCACGAGCTGCCGGTGATCAACCTGGCCGATGGCAAGTTCGCGGTCAGCTACCAGTTCGACCTGTTCGGCAAGCTCAAGCGCGGTGCCGAAGCGGCGCGTGCCGACGAGCAGTCGGTTGCCGCTGCACGTGACCTGGCCCAGGTCAGCGTGGTCGCGCAGGTGGCCGACAGCTACCTGGAAATCTGCCACGCCAACCACGAGCTGCACGTGGCCGAGCATTCCCTGCAGTTGCAGCAGCGCAGCCGCACGGTCACCCAGCGTCTGATCGCGGCTGGCCGTGGCACCCCGCCGGAGCTGGCCCGCGCCAATGCCCAGGTGGCGCTGCTGGAAGCCGCACTGCCGCCGCTGCGCGCGCAGCGTTCGGCGGCCGCCTACTCGCTGGCCGCCCTGCTCGGGCAAACCCCGGGCCAGCTGCCGGCCGGGGTGATCGACTGTGCGGCTGCGCCCAGCCTGGCGCAGCCGCTGCCGGTCGGTGATGGCCGCGCACTGCTGCAGCGCCGCCCGGACGTGCGCCAGGCCGAGCGCAAGCTGGCCTCGGCCACGGCGCGGATTGGTGTCGCCACCGCCGAGCTGTACCCGGACATCCGGCTGGGTGCCTCGCTCGGTGCCGCCGGCCTGCTCGAAGACTTCGGCACGCCGATGACCCAACAGTGGTCGATCGGCCCGCTGATCTCGTGGACGCTGCCGTCGTCGGGCACGCATGCGCGCATACACGCCGCCGAAGCCGGTGCCGATGCGGCCCTGGCCGAGTTCGACCACACCGTGCTGCAGGCGCTGCGTGAGACCCAGACCGCGCTGGACCGCTACGCGCAGGACCTGCGCCGGCTGCAGTCGCTGCGCACTGCGCAGGAACAGGCCGCGCTGGCCGCCGGGCAGAACCGCCGGCTGTACCAGGGCGGCCGCACGCCGTACCTGTCCAGCCTGGACGCCGACCGCAGCCTGGCCAGCAGCGATGCCACCCTGGCCGCCGCCGAAGCGCAGGTCTCGCGCGACCAGATCCACCTGTTCCTGGTGCTGGGTGGTGGCTGGCAGGCCAGCGCCGCCGCGCCCAACGCCTCGACCGCAGCGAAGTAAGCCATGAACGCGCTCACCGACCGCCAGGCCTGGCTGTTCTCGATCAAGACCTACCTGGCCGCGGTGGCCGCGCTGTACATCGCCATGGCCGGCAACCTGTCGCGCCCGTACTGGGCGATGGGCACGGTGTACATCGTCAGCCAGCCGCTGCTGGGCCCGACCCGCGCCAAGGGTGTGTACCGCATCGTCGGCACCCTGGTGGCCGGCCTGGCCACCCTGCTGGTGCTGCCGGCGCTGGTGGAGACGCCGCTGGTACTGAGCGCGGCCATGTCGATCTGGCTGGCCGGCTGCCTGTTCATGGCCCTGCTCAACCGCGGACCGCGTGGCTACGCGTTCCTGCTGGCCGGCTATACCACCGCCTTCATCGGCTTCCCGGCGGTGACCTCGCCGGAAACCATCTTCGACACGGTGGTGGCGCGCAGCGAGGAGATCATCCTCGGCACGGTGGTGGCGGTGCTGTTCGCCTCGCTGCTGTTCCCGGCCTCGGTACGCCCGATGCTGCGCGCGCGCATCGGCAACTGGATGGAGGACGCCGCACAGTGGTGCCGGCAGATCCTTGAACGTGGCCGCGCGCATGCGCCACGCAACCGGCTGGCCGCCGATCTGGTGCAGTTCGAGGCGCTGATCGAGTTCCTGCGCCGCGATGATCCACGCCACGCCGGTTCGGCGGTGTCGATGGAGCGCCTGCGCGAGCGCATGCTGCTGCTGTTGCCGGTGCTGTCGTCGATTGCCGACCGCCTGAGTGCGCTGCGCGGCGATGGCCAGGCTCTGCCGGAAGGACTGCCGGCACTGGTCGACGATATCCATGACTGGCTGGACGGGCCGACCAACGCCAGCGAGTACGCCCGCCTGCGCGCGCGCATCAGCGCACTGAAGCCGCAGGTGGACCGCGACCTGCAGCACCTGCAGCTGGCCAGCCTGCTGCTGCGCCTGGAGGAACTGGTGGACCTGTGGCAGGACTGCCGCACCCTGCAGCACGCAATCGACCACGGCACCGCGCCGCTGGACCGCGCGCACTACCGCATCCGCACCGAACGCGCGGCCGCCGACAAGCACGTCGACTACGGCATGGCGCTGTTCTCCGCGCTCAGTGCCGGCGTGGCGCTGATGAGCTACTGCGTGCTGTGGATCGCGCTGGGCTGGGAAGGTGGTGGCAACGGCGCGATGATGGCTGCGGTGACTGCCGCATTCTTCGCCGCACAGGATGACCCGGCACCGAGCATGGTGTCGTTCCTGGTGTGGGCGATGGTCGCCTCGGTGGTGGCCGGCGTGTACCTGTTCGGTGTGTTCCCGGCCGTGCACGATTTCGGCCTGCTGGCACTGGTGCTGGCGGTGGCGTTCCTGCCGCTGGGGCTGATGCTGCACCATCCGAAGAGCGCGCTGTTCGCACTGCCGCTGACGGTGAATCTGGCGGCGCTGCTGAGCCTGCAGAACACCTACAGCGCCAACATCCAGACCTTCCTCAATTCGTCGATCGCAATGTTCATCGGCATTGGCTTTGCGGTGGTGATGACCCGCCTGTTCCGTTCGGTCGGTGCCGAGTGGACCGCACGCCGCCTGGTGCGGCAGGGCTGGACCACGCTGGCCGAGGCCGCCGAAGGACGTGGCCAACAGGACCGCCAGCGCTTCGCCGCGCGCATGCTCGACCTGCTGGGCCTGCTCGCACCGCGCCTGGCAGCGACGCCGGAGGGCAGCGACATCGCGTCGGTGGACATGCTCAACGAGGCGCGCATTGGACTGAACATCCTGCAGCTGCGCCGCGCCCGGCTGGAACTGCCCGAGCGCAGCCGCGAAGCGGTCGAGCACATTCTTGAGGAGATCGCCGGGCATTACCGCCGGCAGATCGCCGCGCGCAAGCCGATCGTGGCGGCCGAGGCGCTGCGCGAGCGCCTGGATACCTCGCTGGGCCGGGTCGGCAGCGTGGCCGCCTGCAAGGCCCGCGATGAAGCACTGATGGGTCTGATCGGCCTGCGCTTCGCGCTGTTCCCCGAAGCAAAGGCATTGGCGCCAGGGTGGGCGATGAGTGCGGCCGCACAGCCGTAGCGCGATACCCTGTGCGTCCACAGACTCCGCGCAGGGGTCAGAGCCCTCTCCTGCGGAGAGGGATCCGACCCTGGCGCTGCAACAGGACGGTTCAATGAGTTACGACATGATGGTGTTCGAGGCCGGTGTGGCCCCGCGCGAGGCGGCGGCCTTCATCGCCTGGTTCGAGAAGCAGACCCAGTGGAACGAGCGCCACGAGTACGACGACCCGGCAGTCAGCAGTCCGGCACTGCAGGCGTGGTTCGCGGAGATGGCGCAGGAATTCCCGCCGTTGAACGGCCCATTGAGCAACGACGACGACGAACGTGCCGAGGTGACCGAATACAGCATCGGTAGTCAGGTGATCTACGGTGCGTTCGCGTACTCGGTGGCCGAGCGTGCGCACGGCCGCGTGCAGGACCTGGCCGAAAAGCACGGCGTGGGCTTCTTCGACGTGAGCGCCGATGAAGCCGCGATCGTATTCCCCGATGGGCTGGTGTTGATCGCTGAATGACGCAGGGTCGGACCCTCCCGGAGGGAGGGCTCTGACCCGGAGCATGCGTGCCTCGGCGACGGGGGCAGAGCCCGTTCCCGTTGGGAACGGGATCCGACCCCGCGTCAGAACAGCTGGCCCTGCACCGTAGGCTGTTCGATGCGCGTCGGTGCTTCGGCCACCGCTTCCGCGCCCAACCGCCAGGCCAGGCCACCGAGGCGGCTGGCGTGGCGCTTCAGGGCGGCCTGCAGCACGTCAGCGCCGCCCGCCACGTGCAGGACCTGGCGAGCGCGGGTCATGCCGGTGTAGACCAGTTCGCGCGACAGCACGCGGCTGTCCTGGCGTGGCAACTGCAACCACACCTCGTCGAATTCCGATCCCTGTGCCTTGTGCACGGTCATCGCGAAGGCACTTTCGTGCGCAGGCAGTGCGGCCGGATGGAACGCGCGCGGCTGGTCGACGTTGTCGCCTGGGAACCAGGCCACCATCGCGCCGCTGCCATCACGCAGGCAGATGCCGATATCGCCATTGAACAGGCGGTGCCGGTAGCTGTTCTCGGTGACCAGCAGCAGGCGGCCCTGGAAGTAGCCGGGGGTGTTGCCGGCCAGCAGCTGTTCGATGCGGCTGTTGAGCCCGCGCGCGCCCTGCGGGCCTTCGCGCAGGGCGGTCAGCACGCGCAGGCGTCCGGCCTGCTGCAGGGCCCGTACCGGATCGGCGGCGTCGGCCAGTGCGCGCCAGTGGCCCAGCAGGTGCTCGCGCTGGCCGCGCAGCGGATCGGCTTCGCCTTCGTGGAAATGCACGCCGGCCAGGTCACCACTGCGCAGCAGCTGCAGCACGGTGCTGCTGTCGCCCTCGCGCACGGCATGCGCCAAGGGGGCCAGGTCCAGCGCATCGCTCTGCCGGTAGCCGCGCCGCAGCTGCACGCGGCGCCCGGCGAAGGCGCGTGGCGCGGCCTGCGGCAGCAAGGTGCACGGCGCCAGCAGGCCGTGCAGCGCCTGCGCATCGTCGGCGCGGGTGCCGATGCCATCGCCACTGGCACGCAGGATCGCGCTGAGCACGTCGCCGGCCTCGACCGACGGCAGCTGATCGGGATCGCCGAGCAGGATCAGCCGGGTGCCGCTGGCGATCGCATCGACCAGCTTGGCCATCATCGGCAGATCGATCATCGAGGCTTCGTCGACCACCACCACGTTCACCGGCAGCGGATTGTCGGCGTGGTGGCGGAAGCGCGGTGAATCGGGAATAACGCCGAGCAGGCGATGCAGGGTGGTGCCGGTGCTGGGCAGTGCCGTGCACAGCGCCGGATCCAGTCCTTGTTCCTGCAGGCGCTGCACGGCCACGCGCAGGCTCTCGGCCATGCGTTCGGCGGCGCGACCGGTAGGCGCGGCCAGCGCCACTTCGGGCAGCGGCTGGCCGGCAAGCCGGGCCTGCGCGGCCAGCAGCAGCAACAGGCGCGCGATGGTGGTGGTCTTGCCGGTGCCAGGGCCGCCGGTGACCAGTGCCAGCGGATGGCGCAGGGTCACGCCGGCGGCGCGTGCCTGGTGATCTTCGCCGCCCAGTGCCTGCGGGAACAGCTGCGCGAACAACGGCGCCAACGCTGCCATGTCCGGCGCCGGCAGCGGATGCCGGCCGATGCGCTGCAGCCCAGCCGCCAGCTGGCGCTCGTACTCCCGATAGCGGCGCAGGTAGAGCAGGCCGTTCTCCAGCACCAGCGGCGCATCGTCGGCGATGGCATCGGCCTGCTCCGGCGTCGCCACCCACGGCGATGCGCGCAGCTGTGCCAGCCAGTCCTGCGCGGCAGGCCACTCGGACACGCCTTCCAGCAACCGCTGCGGTTGTGCCGGATCAAACCCGGCGTGGCCCTGAGACACCGCCAGCGAAGCGAGCGCAGCCGCCAGTGCCACACTCTCGGGCGTGTCGTCGCGCAGCCGCTGCAGGCTGGTTGCCAATGCATGGTCGAGGGTGCGCAGCAGGCCCTTCTGGTGCAGTTCCTTCAGCAGGCTCATGCGCTGGCTCCACGGGCACGCGCAGCCAGTTCGGCCTGGGCCTGCTCTCCACCGGCGAACAATGCATCCAGCGCATCCACCAGCGCCAGCGGGAAGCGGTCCACATGCACGCCGTTGCCGGCAGCGTCCAGGCCGCGGCAGAACAGGTAGCGGATGCCGCCCATGTCGCGTTCGTAGTCGTAGGCCGCGCCCAGGCGGAAACGCAGCCAGCGATGCAGGGCCACGGTATAGATCAGCGCCTGCAGGTCGTACTCGCTGTGACGCATGGCAATGGCCAGCAGGTCCGGGCTGTAGCCGGGCAGGCGGTTGGATTTGTAGTCGAGCACGTACCAGCGCCCGTCGCGCACGTAGGTCAGGTCGATCATGCCGGTCATCAGCCCTTCCAGGCGGCGGCGCTGGCCGAAGCCGCGGCGCGTGCTGGAAACCCCATGTGCATGCAGCACCTGCAGCAGCGCCGGCACCGTGGTCGGTTCGATGGCGAAGTGGAAGTCGATTTCCGCGCGACGCTCGCCTTCACCCAGGCTGTGCAGCGCGCCGCCTTCGGGCAGCGGCACGGTGAGCGTGTGGCCGACCAGCGGCACCAGCACCGCCACGCCATCGTCCAGATCGGCATCGGCATAGCCTTCGTCGTGCAGCGCCTTGCGCAGCACCTCGGCCTGGCCCTCAGGGGCTTCCAGACCCGGCTTCCAGTCACTCCAGGCAGCGAAATCGACGTTCTCCATCGCTTCGTGCAGCACGTTGCCGAAGCGACTACCCATGAAGCGCGGGTCGACCGGTGTGCTCTCCTCGGCCGCCGCAGCGGGTTCCGGCAGCGCCGGCTCCAGCGGCAGTTCCGGGCCCGCGGGTTCGTCGGCGGCGGGCGCCGGCAGCTCGGTGGCGGCGGCCTCGATATCACTGCCGGCGCCCGCATCGGCATGCGCCAGCTGGGTGAAGCTGTACACCCACCAATCGTGCGGTACGCGCCGGGTCAGGGCACGCACTGCCGGAAGATCCCCTTCCACTTCGGCCGCCAGCTGCGGCAGCGCGACCGGAGCCTCGCTGTCATCGATGTGCACATCGGCGTGCGCGCGCAGCGCCTGCAGGTCACCCAGCAGCGGCGCCAGGCGGGTCTTGCCGAGCCCGGCCAGGTCACCCACGGCGATCCACAGCGCATGCTCGGCGCGGGTCAGGCCGACATACAGCAGGCGCGCATCCTCGGCGCGCTGCTCGCGCTCGCGCTGGGTACTTGCCGCAGCCCACGCATCGTCCTTGCCCAGCTTCCAGTGCAGCTGGCGCTGGCCACCGACGTGCACGGTGCAGTGCGAGGCCGTGTTCGGTGCGCCGCCGTCGATGCCGACGAACGGCAGGAACACCAGCGGGTACTCCAGGCCCTTGCTCTTGTGCAGCGTGATGATCTGCACGCGGCGTGCGTCCGATTCCAGGCGCAGCAGCTGCTGCTCATCATCCTGGTCGGCGTTGGCCATCTGCCCCTGCAGCCAGTCCAGCAGGCCGTGCATGCCCAGCGCCTGCGCCGAGGCTTCCTGCAGCAGTTCGCCCAGCTGCAGGTAGTTGGTCAGGCGGCGCTCGCCGTCGATCAGCGCCAGCAGGCGCTCGCCCTGTGCGGCGCAGACATCGGCGATCACCGCGAACGGCCCGCCGCGCTGCCAGCGCTCGCGCCAATGCAGCAGCTGTGCCTGGAACCCGCGTTGCAGGTCGCCCTCGCGTTCCATCGCGGCGATCGCACTGGCACGTTGACCGAGCAATACCGTGGCCAGCGCTGCACGCAGGCGGCCTTCGTCAGCCGGCTGCAGCAGTGCCAGCAGCAGCGCGCGCAGATCACGCGCCTCGCTGGTCGCGAACAGGCTCTGCCTGCCGGCTGCCACCGCGGGAATGCCGACCGCGGCCAGCGCGCGCTGTACCAGGGTGGCCTCGCGATGCGAGCGCACCAGTACCGCGATATCACCCGGCTGCACGGGGCGCCCACGCAGCACGGCCTTGCCGGCCCTCGCATCGACCAGGGTCTGGTGGATCGCGGCCACGCAGGCCTGGGTAGCGGCTTCGCGCGAGGCGTCGGCGCTCATCGCCTTGTCACCCCCGCTACGCAGCACGCGCAGGGTGAGTGCCGCGGCGGCATGGCCGTCGCGCTGGTAGTCCTCATCGGTGCGCACGCCACCGGGACGCACCGGCTCGAACTGGATGTCACGCTCGAGGAAGGCGTCTTCGCCACCGTTGTCGTACAGCGCCTGCAATGCACGCAGCACAGCCGGTCGCGAGCGGAAGTTCTGGTCCAGCACCGGCGCCTGCTGCGCCAGCTGCTTGGCCTTCAGGTAGGTGTGGATGTCGCCGCCACGGAACCCATAGATCGCCTGCTTGGGATCGCCGATCAGGAACAGCGCCGGTACCAGGCCGAGTTCGCGTACCTCCGGCGAATCGCCGAACACGCTGTGGAAGATGCCCCACTGGCGGTCGTCGGTATCCTGGAACTCGTCGACCAGCGCGATGCGGTACTGCGCGCGCAGCTGCTTCACCAGTGCCAGCCGCTGCGGGCCTTCCAGGGCCAGTGCCACGCCATCGATCAGGTCGTCGTAGGTCTGCACCCGGCGCGTGCGCTTCAGTGCCTGCAGGCGCTGCGTGGCTTCGTCGCGCAGGCGGTGCAGGAAGTTCAGTGCGGTGCCGCGCAACCAGGCATCACGTTCGGCGAGCAACGCGACATAGCGCGCCAGCGGCGCCTGCAACGGCGACGACGGCGTGCGATCGGCAAATTTCTTGTTGGTCTTGTCGGCCAGCACCTCCGGCAGCAGTGCCGGCAGGCGCTCGCTGGCCAGCAACTCGCGCGGATCGGCGCGCTCGGCCCAGCCCAGCAGCTGCCGGCCCAGCGGGTGCAGCCAGCCCAGCTTGTAGGACACCCCGTTGATCCACTTGTTGTCGACGGCATCGCAGAGGTCGATGAAGAACTGCTCGCCGTGCTCGCGCAGCGCCTCCTGCAGTTCGGCGGCGGTGGCCTGCAATGCCAGGTGTGGATCGGCCAGCGTCACTGGCTGTGGCAACGGGTGCAGTGGTGGCGCAGCCAGCAGCGCACGCAGATCGGCGGCCAGCGCATCCGGGTTGGGCCACAGCCAGGTCAGCGGTTCCAGCGTGGCTGCGTCGTTGGCGTGCACCCGCCAGAGATCGGCTGCCAGCTCCTCCAGCAGCTCACGGTCGCTGGCCAGCAGCTCCGGCGGGTCGAAGGTATGGCCGCTCTCCAGCGCATGCTCGCGCAGCACGCGGGTACAGAAACCGTGGATGGTGAAGATCGAAGCCAGGTCGATCTCGTCGGCCGCCACCTGCAGGCGGCGTTTCAAGGCGGCGGCGCTCTCGGTGCCGCCGTGCAGATGGCGCTGCAGCACGTCGCGGGTCAATTGCACGTCCGGTGCTTCACCCTCG
Source organism: Stenotrophomonas sp. SMYL41 (assembly GCF_036319965.1). Classification (NCBI taxonomy): domain Bacteria; kingdom Pseudomonadati; phylum Pseudomonadota; class Gammaproteobacteria; order Lysobacterales; family Lysobacteraceae; genus Stenotrophomonas; species Stenotrophomonas sp. SMYL41. The sequence goes on from NZ_JAWIRX010000022.1 coordinate 11,712, forward strand.
GCCGGTTCCAGATCAACCAGGCGTGCGGCCAGCGCCAGGCGCTCGCGGATGCGTTTGCGCAGTTCCTGGGTGGCGGCATCGGTGAAGGTCACCGCCAGGATCTGGCCGATGCGCAGGCCCTGCTCCACCACCAGGCGGGTGAACAGCGTGGCCAGGGTGAAGGTCTTGCCGGTACCGGCGCTGGCCTCGATCAGCCGGATGCCATCCAGCGCCAGGGCCAGGTAGGGATCGCCCGCCATGCGCTGGGTTTCCTCATCCGCGAAGGCGGTGCTCATGCGCTGCCCTCCAGGCCGGCGTCGGCACCCAGCGTGCGGCCTTCGCGCACCGCGCTGAAGACCACCTGGCTGTTGCGTAGCAGGTCGGCATAGCCGGCGTCGGTGGCGAACGGGTCGGCACCGCGCAGCACCAGCTGCCAGGCGTCGCTGCTGGATTCCCCCCAGCTGCGGTCGCTGCCGTGCCACTGCTTCCAGCCTTCGCTGCGCTGTTTTTCCGCCGGCGCGTTGTACAGCACCCAGCCGGTATACGGGGCAAAGCGCAGCGGCTCACGCAGGCCGCGTTGGCGCAGCTGCAGCAGTGCGCGCAGCGCGGCGCGTGCAGCGGGAACGCTCAGTGCCGGCAGCACATGCGGGCCGGGACCGGCATCGCCGCCATCGTGGAACTGCACCAGCGGCAACGCATCGCCGGCAGCGTTGGCCAGCAGCCAGTCCAGGCCCTGGCGGATCACCGCATTGCCATTGAGGGTGCCAGCGCGCAGGCGCACGAGGCCTTCGGGATGACGATCAGCCACGCGGCCGTGCAGGCGCACGCCATCGATCTCCACTTCATAGCGGCGGCTTTCCAGCGGTTCGCCCTGCATCCAGCCCAGCAATGCGCTGGCATACGGGCGGGTCTTCACTTGCTCCACCTCGAACTGGCGTTCGCCCAGAGGGCCCGACGGCAGCAGCCCGCGCGCGCGCAGCCGCGGATACAACGACTCGGTATCGCCACTGAGCGTGGCGCGCACCACCGCCGCCTGCACGCTGCGCTTTTCCGGGCCGCGCGAAGAGAGCACCAGCGGCTCCAGGTCATCGACCTCCTCGACATCGTCGGCCAGGCGCAGGCCCAGCGACTGCGCCAGGAACTGCCCGGCGGGGTCGCACAGGAAGCGGCGCAGGGTATCGAGTGCGACCTCGTCTTCCACCGCATCGTCGAGCGGCGGCGGCAACGGTGCGTCGAACCAGGGCTGCAGGCCGCCACGCTCGCCGGTAAGGCGACCGGCGGCCGGATGCCATTGGCGGCGATAGCTGAAGCGGCGTGGATCGCCATCACCGAACGTCGCCGGCGAGAACGGCTGCAGTGCGTGGCGCACGGTGAAGTCACGGACCGCCGCAGTCGGATCAAGGTGATACGCAGCGGCGGCATCGATCAGTTCACTGACCAGCACCGACGGCTCACGCACGCTGCCATCGCGCGGATCGGCACCGAGATAGCTCAGGTAGAACACCTCCTGCGCGGCGGCGAACAGCTGCAGGAACAGGAAGCGGTCGTCTTCGCGGGTGGAGCGGTCGCCCGGTCGGCGGCGCGGCGTGTCCAGCTCGGCAGTGAGCTGGTTGAGACCGGCAGCCGGGTCACGGCGCGGGAAATCGCCATCATTGAGACCGAGCACGCAGATCACCCGGAACGGCAGCAGGCGCATCGGCACCATGCGGCCGAAGCTGATGCCACCGGTCAGCAGCGGCGCGCGCGTATCGGCCTCGCCCAGTGCGCTGGCGAAGTGCGCGCGCACGACCTCCGGCGGCACGCCGTCTTCGAAACCGGCCTTGGCGGCATCGTCGGCGAACTGGTTGAGCAGCTTGCGCAGGCGCTCCAGCGCACGCTGGCTGTTGGGCGAACTGGGCGCGGTCGGCAGCAGCGCGTCCAGCAGCGACAGCAGGCGTTGCCGCCACTGCGCCGGCGTCAGCAGTTCGCCGAGGCGGCGCTGGTAGACCGCCAGCACGCGCAACAGGCGCAGCAGCCGGTCCAGCGCCTCCAATGCGCCACCCTCCAGCTCGATCCACGGTGCGACACCGGCCAGGTCGGCCTCGCTGCCGGTCGCGTGACCGAGCACCAGGCGGTCCAGCGCGAACTGCCAGGTGTAGGCGTCGTCGGCCGGTGCCTGGTGCTGGTTGCGGTGCTTCGCATCCAGGCCCCAACGTGCACCCGCCTGCTGCAGCCAGCCATGCAGGCGGTCGAAGTCCACCGCCTCCAACCCGGCCGCTTCGGCCAGCGGCGCGCTGGCCAGCAGGTCCAGCACTTCATTCAGGCCAAAGCGCGAAACGGGCAGGCCCAGCAGGTGCACGAACACATCGGCCAGCGGCTCGCCCGCCAGCGGACTGCTGTCGGCCAGCGCATAGGGAATGTGCTCCTCCTCGCCGCCGCGACCGCCGAACACCGCTTCCAGGTACGGCACGTAGGGGTCGATGTCCGGCGCCAGCACCGCGATCTCGCGCGCCTGCAACGGCGGATCGAAGCGTGGGTCCTGCAGCAGGCTGCGCAGCTGGTCGTGCAGGACCTGCAGCTCGCGCAGGCGGGTATGGCAGGCATGCACCTGCAGGCTCGGGTCGTCGCGGCGCAGGCCGTCTCGCAGCTGCCCCGAAGGCAGCGCGCGGCGGTGGAACAGATCGCGCTGCAGGCGATGCAGCAGGCTGTCGGACAGGCCGCCTTCGTCCAGGGTCGGCCGGGTGTCGTCTTCCGGATCCGAATACGCTGCAATTTCGCCCGCCGGGTGCACCACCTCGTAACTACCCAGCACCGCCATGAAGTCGCGCCCGGCCGCACCCCAGGCTTCGAGCAGGCGGTTCTCACCGGCCGCTTCACCGAAGGGATCGGGCGCGCCGCTGCGCAGGCGCTCGGCCAGGGTCTGCAGGTCGCCCCAGTACGACTGCACGGGTGTGGGCATATAGAAGTGCAGCTCGCCCACCCGTGCCTGGGTGGCCATCACCCGCAGCACGTCGGGCGAGATGTTGAGCGTCGCGAACGCGGACATGCGCGGCGGCAGGCCTTGTGGCAACGGCTGGCCGGCACCTTCGAAGCGGTCCAGGTATTCCTGGATGCGGCGCGCACGGTAGTCGCAGCCATGGGTGATCGTGCGCCACAGGATCGCCTGCGGGTCGGCCGGATCGGCGCCGGCGGCCCATCGCAGCAGCCAGTCACGGCGCCAGGCCTGGTACTTCTCGAACACCGAGGCCAGTTCACCGGCCAGCGCCCACGGCTTCAGCGCGTCGCTGCCGGCAAGATAGGACTGCAGCGCGCGCATCGGAGGCTGCGCCAGCAGCGCCGGGTCGCGCAGTGCCCGGTACAGCTTCCAGTGCAGGCCCGCAGCGTCCAGGTCATCGCGTTCCCCCGGAACATTGGCGTTGAGGGCACGGGCGACAAACTCACCCGGGGTCAGGAACTCAAGATTGGCGGCCACGCCATACTCGGCAGCGAGTGTCGCTTGCAGCCAACGCCGCATCGCCACCTGCGGGATCAGCACAACCTCCGGCGCCAGCAATGGCTGGCCCGGAACCGGCGCACGCATGTTGCGCGCCAGCAGCGCGGCCAGCACGTCCAGGGAGTTGGAATGGTAGAGGCGGAAATCGCTGCCCGGGTCACTCATCATGCACAGTGTGCAGCACGGCAGGCAGTATTCAATGGCCGGCCCATCGCCAGTACGGATTGTTCCGGGCAGCCAGCCGATTGTCCCGGCCTGGCAAGGGTCTTGCCGTGCCACAATACTGGACCGTCCAGTCTGCTTATGTTCAGCCGACGGACCCGATCCTTCGATGTCTAAAAAACGTTAATGGTGCCCATGTCGGCTTCCACCTCCAGTCTGGTGCAGTTATCCAACGTCCGCATCGACCGGAGCGGGCGCACGATCCTGCGCGACGTGTCGCTGCAGGTGCCGAAGGGCAGCATCACCGCGGTGCTGGGTCCATCCGGCAGCGGCAAGTCGACCCTGCTGGCGGCACTGACCGGCGAACTGCGCCCGGTCGCCGGCGAAGTCACCCTGTTCGGCAAGTCGATTCCGCATGACAGCGGCGCACTGCTGGAGATGCGCAAGAGCGTGGGTGTGCTGCTGCAGGGCAATGGCCTGCTGACCGACCTCACTGTGGCCGAAAACGTCGCGCTGCCGCTGCGTACGCATACCCGCCTGCCGACCGCCGTGCTGCGCCGGCTGGTGGAAATGAAGCTGCATGCGGTGGGCCTGCTGGCCGCGGCCGATGCCTGGCCGCGCGAGCTGTCCGGTGGCATGGCGCGCCGCGTGGCGCTGGCCCGCGCGCTGGCGCTGGACCCGCCGCTGATGATCTACGACGAGCCGCTGACCGGTCTGGACCCGATCGCCTCGGGGGTGATCATGAGCCTGATCCAGCGCCTCAACCACAGCCTGGGCCTGACCAGCATCATCGTCAGCCACCACGTGCACGAGACCCTGCCGATCTGCGACCAGGTGATCGCCATTGCCAATGGCGGCATCGTGTTCCAGGGCACGCCCGAGGCGCTGCAGTCCAGCCAGGACCCGCTGCTGCGGCAGTTCCTGCACGGCCAGCCCGATGGCCCCATTCCGTTCGATGCCGCGCCGCGCGCGAGGGTCGCCTGATGCCGTTCGTCCAAGCCACCCGCTCGCTGGGCCGCGCCGGCCTGTTCTCGCTGACCGTGCTGCGTGGTTCGCTGCCGACCGGTGACTTCCTGGCCGAGCTGACCCGCGAGATCTACAAGATCGGCGCGCGCTCGCTGCCGATCATCGCCGTCGGTGGTGCCTTCGTCGGCCTGGTGCTGACCCTGCAGGGCTATCGCACGCTGACCACCTTCGGTGCGGCCGACGCGCTGTCGACCCTGCTCGGCCTGTCGCTGTACCGCGAGCTGGCGCCGGTGCTGACCGCGCTGCTGTTCATCGGCCGCGCCGGCAGTTCGATTGCCGCCGAACTGGGCCTGATGCGTGCCACCGACCAGATCAAGGCGTTGGAACTGATGGCGATCGACCCGGTGGCCAAGGCTGTCGCGCCACGCTTCTGGGCGGCGGTGCTGACCGTGCCGCTGCTGACCGGCATCTTCTGCTCGCTGGCGATCAGCGCCAGCTACTTCGAAGCGGTGCACGTGCTGGGCCTGGACAATGGCGTGTTCTGGTCGGCACTGCGCAACAGCGTCGATTTCTGGGATGACTTCGGCGTGGCGATGCTGAAGTCGGCGATCTTCGGCGGCACCGCCGCGCTGGTCGCCGCCTACGTTGGTTTCCATGCTGAGCCGACCATCGAGGGCACCTCGGTGGCGACCACCCGTGCGGTGGTCAATGCCTCGCTGCTGGTGCTGATGTTCAACTTCGTGCTGTCGGCAATGTTGTTCACCTAACCCCCTCCACGGCGGTGCGCAGGCGCGCGCGGCCACCACGACTCGATCAGGTAATCCACATGGCCATCCGCGGTCCCAGACTCGAATTCTCCGTCGGCGCCTTCCTGCTGCTGGCCCTGGCCTCGCTGATGGTGCTGGCCGTGGCCTCGACCAACCAGCGCTGGAGCTGGGGCAGCCAGGGCTACGAGCTGAAGGCGCGCTTCTCCCAAGTCGGCCAGCTGCGCAAGCAGGCGCCGGTGAAGATCGGTGGCGTCACTGTCGGCCAGGTCGCCTCGATCGACCTGGATCCGGTGAAGTTCGAATCCATCGTGACCCTGCGCATGGACAGCAAGGTCAAGGACCTGCCGGCGGACACCTCGGCCGGTATCTTCACCAGTGGTTTGCTGGGCGAGAGCTATATCGGTCTGCAGCCGGGCGGTGACCCGGACGTGCTCAAGGCCGGTGACGAGATCGTCTTCACCCAGCCAGCAGTCGACCTGATCCAGCTGGTCGGCAAGTACATGTTCAGTGGCGGCGCCGGTGGTGGCGCAGGCCAGAAGCCCAACGATGGCGCACAGGCGCCTGCAACGGAACCGCAACCATGAAGATGAAACTGATCCCGGCCCTGCTCGCCTCGACGCTGCTGCTGGCCACGCCGTTCCTCGCCCAGGCCCAGGCCGCCGCCCCCGCCGCAGCCGCGACGCAGGGCCAGGCCGGCAAGGTGGTGATCGATGCCAGCACGCGCATCCTCACCACCCTGCAGCAGCGCCGCAGCGAGTTCAGCAGCAACCCGGCCAGCCTGCGCAGCTACATCGACAGCGAACTGAACCGCACCTTCGATCGCGACTACGCCGCGCGCCTGGTACTGGGCACGCACGCACGCGGCGCCTCGGATGCCGACATCAAGCTGTTCGCCGATGCCATGGCCGACAGCCTGATGCAGCGCTACGGTTCGACCCTGCTCAACATCCAGGGCAAGCCGAGCTTCCGCCTGAAGGGTGAGAGCCCGCTGCCAGGCAACCGCGGCGTGCGCGTGAGCACCGAACTGGTGCGGGCCGGCAACGAACCGACCCCGGTCGAGTACTGGATGCGCAACGTGAACGGCCAGTGGAAGATCTTCGACGTCAACATCGAAGGCATCTCCTACGTGCAGACCTTCCGCAACCAGTTCGATACCCCGCTGCGCCAGAAGGGCATCAAGCAGGTGGCCAGTGAACTGCACAGCGGCAGCATGCAGGCCGGGCCCGCGGGCAATGGCAAGTAACGCCCTGGCGCTGCTGGAAGGCGACGCCCTGCGCCTGCGCGGGGTGCTCGACCGTGCCGCGGTGATCGCGCTGTGGCCGCAACTGCAGGCCCTGCCGGCCAAGCTGGCGCGGCTGGAGCTGGGCGAAGTCGAGCGCGTGGACAGCGCCGGCCTGGCCCTGCTGGCCGAACTGGCGGCCCGTGCACGCAAGGCCGGCCATACGCTGGCCATTTCCGGCGCGCCAGCCGGTTACAACGAGCTGAGCGCAGCCTACCGGCTGTCGCCCGACCTGGATTTCAACGCTACTTCTGCTGCGAGCTGACATGAACGTCGTACGCACTTTCCCCCTGATCGTCCTGGCCACCGCCCTGACCGCCTGTGCCGGCAAGCCCGCGCGCAGCGATGCTCCGATCGCCAGCACCATGGTCGCGCCCAGCCCGGCTGCCGAAGCACCCGCCGCAACGGCCGATACCGGCATGGTCGACGCTGCTCCGGTCGCTCCCGTGGCCACCCCTCCGGCACCCGCCGCGTCGTCGCCGACGGCTGCGGCACAGGGTGCAGAGGACGGCACACCGAAGACCGCAGCGTCCACCGCCGCCGATGGCGACGATGATTTCGACGCCCTGTATGGTGGCACCGGCAACACCGGCAGTGCCGCCGCCTACGATCCGTGGGAACCGTTCAACCGCAAGGTCCACGCGTTCAACAATGCGGTCGACCGCGGGGTGGCCCGCCCGCTGGCCACCGCCTATACCCATGTGGTGCCGCGCTTCGCGCGTACCGGCGTCAGCAACTTCTTCAGCAACCTGCGCGCGCCGGTGACCATCACCAACCAGCTGCTGCAGGGCCGCGGAGCCGACGCGTGGGACACCCTCGGCCGCTTCCTGATGAACAGCACGCTGGGCATCGGTGGCCTGTTCGATCCGGCCAGCAAGGCGATGGTGCCGCGTCGCAATGAAGACTTCGGCCAGACCCTCGGCGCCTGGGGCTGGCGGCGTTCGCGCTACGTGGAACTGCCGTTCTTCGGTCCGCGTACCGTGCGCGATGTGTTCGGCCTGGCCGGTGACATCCCGTTGTCGCCGATTCGCCGCATCGAAGAGGACAAGATCCGCATCGGCCTGCAGGGCCTGCAGCTGGTCGACACCCGTGCGCAGCTGCTGGCGATCGACGATCTGCGTGACACCGCCGTGGACGAATACTCGCTGGTACGCGATGCCTGGATGCAGCGGCGCAACTACCAGATCGAGAACGATCTGCGCAGCAAGCGCGACCGCGGCCACGATGATGCCAATTCGCCGATCCCGGTCGATGCGATGCCGATGCCGCAGTGGACCCACTGAAGCCGCGCATCAATGCATGAAAAACCCCGCCTCGGCGGGGTTTTTCTTTTCCAGCAAGGTGCTTTTCCGGTAGGTGCCACCTTGGTGGGCACGCGCTCCTCAGGCAGCCAGCGCGGCCTCGATGGCTTCACGCAGGCGCGCGTCATCGGCAGCCACGTCCGGGGCAAAGCGCGCGATGACCTGGCCGTCGCGGCCGACCAGGAACTTCTCGAAGTTCCACAGCACCGCCGGTGCCGGATGGATCGGGATCTCCTTGCTGGCCAGGCGCTCACGCAGCGGGCCTTCGCCGATCGACTGCGGCTGGGCGGCGGTCAGCTGCTGGTACAGCGGATGGGTGTCGTCACCGGCCACGCTGATCTTGGAGAACATCGGGAAGCTGACGTCGTAGGTAAGCTGGCAGAACTGCTGGATCTCGGCCTCGCTGCCCGGCTCCTGGCCGAGGAAGTTGTTGGCGGGGAAGCCCAGTACTTCCAGGCCCTGCGCGTGCTTTTCCGCATACAGCGCCTGCAGGCCTTCGTACTGCGGGGTCAGGCCACACTTGGAGGCGACGTTGACCAGCAGCAGCACCTTGCCCTGGTAGTCGGCAAGCGAGGACGGCTGGCCGTCGATGGTGGTGAGGGAAATGTCCTGGATCGGGGTGCTCACGCGGGGGCTCCGGCAACAGCGGGGAATGGCCCACCAGCATAGCGCCGCGCGATGCCGGTAGTGCCGGCCGCTGGCCGGCAAAGGTGCGATCGTTCGCAAGGGTTCATGAGGATGCCGGCCAGCGGCCGACACTACGATCAGTCCACGCAGATCGTGCCCTGCGCCTTGCCGTCATCAATGCGCTGGCGGCAGCCGAAATTCTGGCGCACGTCGCGCTGGCAGGTACCGGTGGCGGCACTGCCGACGGCCGCTTCGCCCGTGGCCAGGCACTGGCCGGTGCAGTCACTCCTGCGGCTGCAGGCCTTGCCGGCGTCGGCATAGGGAATCACGCACTGCTCGCGCTGCAGCCGGCCAAGCCGCTGCAGGGTGCCGCCGGCAGCCTGGCAGTCGACGTCACGTGCTTCGCGGTACGCTTCGGCCGCTTCGGGGCTGGTGGCTGCGGCAGGTGCCGCCGCCGTATCGGCGGCCGGTGGTGCGCTGCTGCAGGCGGCAAGCAGCGCGGTCAGGACAAGGCTGGTGAAGCGGCGCAGGCGCATGACGATACCTGATCGAAGCGGACAGGCCGCCAGCATACGCATCGGCGATGCAGGCGGCGTGTCAGCGTGGCTCAGGCCTCGTCGCCGTCACTGCCTTCCTCTGCTGGCAGCGCGTCCGGCAGCAACTGGCGGCTCTGCTCAACCGGCAGCGACTCGACATCCCTCAGCTTGCGGGCGATCGCGCGGGTGCGCACCCCGGTCTGGTCGATCTGCTTGCTGGCCTGGTCCAGCTTGGCCTTCACGTTGTCCAGCACATCGCCGAACTTGCCGAATTCGGTCTTCACCGCACCCAGCAGGCTCCATACCTCGCTGGAGCGCTTCTCGATGGCCAGTGTGCGGAAACCCATCTGCAGGCTGTTGAGCAGCGCGGTGATCGTGGTCGGCCCGGCGACCACCACGCGGTGGTCACGCTGCAGCAGATCGACCAGGCCGGGGCGCCGGATCACCTCGGCATACAGGCCTTCGGTGGGCAGGAACATCACTGCGAAGTCGGTGGTGTGCGGCGGCACGATGTACTTCTCGCAGATCGACTTGGCCTGCACCTTCACCGCACGCTCCAGCTGCGCACCCTGCACGCGTACCAGTTCGGCGTCGCCCTGCTCCTGTGCGTCCAGCAGGCGCTCGTAGTCTTCGCGAGGGAACTTGGAGTCGATCGGCAGCCACACCGGCGTGTCATCGCTGCTGCGGCCCGGCAGGCGCACGGCGATATCGACCATCTCGCCACTATCCGGGCGTACTTTCACCCCGCGCGCATACTGCTCCTGGATCAGGGTCTGCTCGAGGATGTTCTCCAGCTGTACTTCACCCCAGCTGCCGCGCGTCTTGACGTTGGTCAGCACGCGCTTGAGGTCGCCCACGCCGGTGGCCAGCTGCTGCATCTCGCCGAGGCCGCGCTGCACCTGTTCCAGGCGCTCCGAGACCAGTTTGAAGGACTGGCCGAGGCGTGTTTCCAGCGTCGACTGCAACTTCTCATCCACCGTCACGCGCATCTGTTCCAGCTTCTGCGCATTGTCGCTCTGCAGCGCGCGCAGCTGTTCTTCCAGCGTCGTGCGCATCTCGGCGATGCGCTGCTCGTTGCGTTGGGTCAGTTCCTGCAGGCGCAGGCCCAGGCTTTCGGTCAGGCGCTGCTGCGACTGAGCGCCCTCCTCGCGGCCCTTGCGTGCATCGTCCACCAGGGTCTGCCGCAGCGCGCCGAGCTGGGTATCGGTACGCCCGGTGAGCTCCTGCAGCTGCTGGCCAAAGGCATGGATGCGGGCTTCCTGCTGCTGGCCGAAGGTCTCCAGCTGGCCGCGCAGTTCCTGCAGCCGCTGTCCCATCAACGCCGCGCCCCGCTGCTGGCTCTCGGCCGCTTCGGCGCGCGCCTTTCGGGCATCTTCGCCCAGCGCTTCGCGCAGCAGGTCCAGGCGCTGGTCGGTGCGGGTGGACAGATCGGTCAGCGCGCGGGCGAAGCCATCGAGCTGTTCGCGCAGCTCGCTGCGCCCGGCCCGCGCCTCCTCGCGCACCGCCTGTTCCAGGCGGTCATGCGGCGGGCGGCGCAGCAGGGCGACCAGCTGCAGGATGAGCACGGCCAATAGAAGGCCGCCAATGAGCAGATATTCGGTTTGCATGGGGGAAGTGTAGGCTGGCCGAGTCTCAGCTGCTGCGTCAGGAACATGCTCGCTCTGTACGGAAAGCCCACCTCCATCAACGTACGCAAGGTGCTGTGGCTGTGCGCCGGGCTCGACCTGTCACTTCACCACGAGCCAGAACCGCCGGCGGGCCTGCTGGCCACACTGAACCCGAACCGTCAGGTGCCGGTGCTGCGTGATGGGGACTTCGTGCTGTGGGAGTCCAACAGCATCTGTCGCTACCTGGCAGCGCGCGCCGGCCGCGACGACCTGTTGCCCGGTCAAGCCCAGGACCGGGCCCGGGTGGAGCAGTGGATGGACTGGCAGGCAAGCGACCTCAACAGCGCGTGGCGCCACGTGTTCATGGCGCGCGTGCGCCAGCACCCGGACTACCCCGACGATGCCCGCGCCGAAGCCAGCCTGGCGCAGTGGAATCGGCTGATGGCTGTCCTTGATGCGCAGCTGGCCACTACCGACGGCTACGTGGCGGGCAACGCCTTCACCCTGGCCGATATCGTGCTCGGGCTGTCGACCCAACGCTGGCGCAGCACGCCCGGCAACAAGCCCGTGCTGCCACACCTCGCGGCGTGGTTCGAAGGCCTGCGGCAGCAGCCGGGTTTCGCCGAGCACGTCGACAACGGCGTGGCCTGAGGCAGGGGTCAGATCCCTTTCCCGGGGGAAAAAAGGGATCTGACCCCAAGGGCGCGGGAACAGCCGGTGTTACCAGCCTTCCAGCACGATCTTGCCCTTGGCGCGGTGGCTTTCCAGCAGCGCGTGGGCACGCCGCAGGTTGGCGGCGTCGATGCGGCCGAAGTGCTCGCCCAGCGTGGTCTGCAGCACGCCCGTGTCGATCAGCTCGGCCACGCGGTTCAGCAGGTCGTGCTGGCGCTGCATGTCGGCGGTGCGGTAAAGCGGCCGGGTGAACATCGACTCCCAGTGCAGGGACAACGCCTTGCGCTTGAGCGCCATCACGTCCACCTGGCCAGGATCGTCGATCAGCCCCAGCTGGCCCTGCGGCGCCAGCAGTTCCACGATCTGCGCGTAGTGCTGGTCGGAATGGGTCAGGCTGGCCACGTGCTGCACCTCGCTGATGCCGAGCCGCGCCAGGCCCTCGGCCAACGGCAGGCTGTGGTCGATCACATGGTGCGCGCCCATCGCATGCACCCAGTCCTGGGTATCCGGACGCGAGGCGGTGCCGATCACGGTCAGCTTGGTCAGCTTCCGCGCCAGCTGTACCAGGATCGAACCAACGCCGCCGGCAGCACCGATCACCAGCAGGGTCTGGCCTTCACCACCGCCCTCGGCAATGCGCAGGCGGTCGAACAGCAGCTCCCAGGCGGTGATCGCGGTCAGCGGCAGCGCGGCGGCGGCCGCATCGTCCAGGCGGGCCGGCTTGCGGCCCACGCTGCGCTCATCCACCAGCTGGTACTCGGCATTGCTGCCCGGGCGATCGATGACGCCGGCGTAGTAGACCGCGTCGCCAGGCTGGAACAGGGTCACCTCGCTGCCCACCGCATCGACGATGCCGACCGCATCCCAGCCCAGCACGCGCGGGCCGTCGGTGGCCACGCCACGGCGGACCTTGGTGTCGACCGGGTTCACCGCCACCGCGCGTACCGCCACCCGCAGGTCGCGCGGGCCGGGTTGTGGCAGATCCAGGTCGATATCGATCAAGGCCTGGGGATCATCGATCGGCAGGCCGGCGTGGGTGTAGGCAATGGCGCGCATGGCAGCGGTCCAGGGGGAAGGAGACGACAGGTTGCGCCGCGCACGATCCGGCAAAAAGGCGCAGAATCGGTCAGCACTTTCACTCCAGTAATGAAAATGATCCGCTTCGACGACCTGCAGCTGTTCGTCCGCACTGCCGCGCTGGGCAGCTTCTCGCAGGCGGCCCGCGAGGCCGATCTGCTGCCTGGCCAGGTTGCCGCAGCGGTGGCGCGGCTGGAACGCGAGCTGGACCTGCGCCTGTTCGTGCGCACCACCCGCAGCCTGCGCCTGACCGGTGAGGGTGCGCTGTACCTGCCGTATGCACAGGAGGTACTGGCGACCCTGCGCGAGGGCCAGGCCCGCGTGCAGGGCGATGACGCCGAACTGCACGGCACCCTGCAGCTGTCGGCGCCGTCGGACTTCGGCCGCAACCTGCTGCTGCCGTGGCTGAGCGCGTTCCGCGCGGCGCATCCACGGCTGCGCCTGCACCTGCGCCTGTCCGACGAGGTCGCCGACGTGTTCCGCGACCCGGTCGACGTGGCCATCCGCATCGGCCACTTCGACGACGCCAACTACGTCGCCCTGCCGCTGCTGGAAGGCAACCGGCGCGTGCTGGCCGCCTCGCCCGGCTATCTGCGCCGGCGTGGCACTCCCACGCGCCTGGAGGATCTGCGCGAGCACGACTGCCTGGTCTATCAACTCAATGGCCGCGCCTACGATCGCTGGTCGTTCGAGGTCGACGGGCGCCGCAGCGTGATTCCGGTGCGCGGCCCGCTGGTCTGCGACGATGCCGACGTGGTGCGGCGCTGGGCGGTGGCCGGCGAAGGCATCACCTACAAGTCCTGGCTGGACCTGCGCGAGGACGTGCAGGCCGGGCGCCTGCAGCTGCTGCTCGACGGTGTTGGCAGCAGCATTCCGTTGCAGCTGGTGTGCCCGCACCGCAAGCAGTTCTCGCCGGCCGTGCGGCAACTGCACGCGCAGCTGCGCCAGCACCTGCAACCGCTGCTGTCTGGCATGCCTGATGGCGTTGCCCGCCCCCTGTCGCCAACTGCGGCGCTGGCCGACAATGGCGGCCCCCCGTGACAAGAGAACACCGCCATGCCGTGGATGGGCATCCAGGACCTGTGGACGTTTCTGGTCGCCGTGCTGGTGTTCCTCGCCCTGCCGGGCCCCGGCACCTTCACCCTGCTGACCGCCACCGGCCGCGGCGGCGTGCGTGGCGGCTACACCGCGCTGGCCGGCCTGCTGGTCGGCGACCAGATCCTGATGTGGCTCGCCTTGGCCGGCGTGGCTGCGCTGCTCAAGGCCAACCCACTGGTATTCCACGCGGTGCAGTACCTCGGCGCGGCCTACCTGGTGTGGGTGGGCATCAGCCTGCTGCGCACGCCCAAGCACGAGGGTAGCGACGCCGGCCCGATCCGCATGCAGCCGGGCCGCTACTTCCAGCAGGCGATCCTGGTCAGCCTGCTCAACCCGAAGGCGATTTTGTTCTACATGGCCTTCCTGCCATTGTTCATCGATCCCAAGGCACACCAGGGCATCGCCACCTTCGCCGCGCTGGCCGGCATCATCCTGGTGGTCAGCATCGCCTACTGCTCGATGCTGATCGGCGTAGGCAACCTGGCCCGCCGCCGGCTGATCCAGCACCCGCGGATCAGTGACGCGCTGCGCCGCGTGGCCGGGCTGTTCCTGGTGGGGTTCGGCATCCGCTTGGGGCTGAACGGGTGACATCCTGACCGTCGGCCAGCCCGGAGGCCCGGCAGGAAGATGGCTGCCGCTGGCCCGGCAAGGAAGCGGCGTGAACTACAGGATGGTGCTCCAGACGCCTGGGGGTTCCTCGAGTAATTTCGAATCGTGCTGGTATTTGTGCCGATTCCGGCAGCGGGCTCGGCGTGCAAGCGCATTGGTGGCGCATTTGACCCGCGCATGACCCCCGTCAGTGGTAATGCTGCGCTGCGTTCGGTCACACTCGGGAACTTGTCGTTCTCAGTCACCCCTTCCGAGGCCTGCATGTCCCTGTTCCGGCGCAAGTCCCTAGATTCCGTCACCGTCCACGAAGCCGGCAGGCGTCTGATCCCGACGCTCAGCTGGCCGCACCTGATCGCGCTGGGCATCGGTGCCATTGTCGGCACCGGCATCTACACGCTGATCGGCGTCGGAGCCAACCTGGCCGGACCGGCGGTGCTGATCTCCTTCGCCATCGCCGGAGCGGTCTGCGCCTGCGCGGCGCTGTCCTATGCCGAGCTGTCGACGATGATGCCGGCCGCCGGCAGTGCCTACACCTACAGCTACAGCGCGCTGGGCGAGGTGTTCGCCTGGGTGGTGGGCTGGAGCCTGATCCTGGAATACTCGCTGGTGGTGAGTACGGTGGCGGTGGGCTGGTCCGGCTACTTCGTCGGCTTCCTCGAATGGATCCACACCCAGTTCGGCTGGAACGTGCACCTGCCGGCCTGGCTGGCAGCGGGCCCGCACGTGGAAGGCGGCATGATCAACCTGCCGGCGATCGTCATCACCTGGCTGGTGGCCGGCATGCTGATGGCCGGCACCAAGGAAAGCGCCACCCTCAATGCCATCCTGGTGGTGTTCAAGCTGATCGCGCTGGCCATCTTCGTGGCCGTGGCCCTGCCCGCCTTCGACAGCGCCAACCTGCAGCCGTTCATGCCGTATGGCTTTGCCAAGTCGATGGGCCCTGATGGCGTCGAGCACGGCGTAATGGCGGCGGCGGCGATCATCTTCTTCGCCTTCTATGGCTTCGATGCGATCTCCACCGCGGCCGAAGAGACCAAGAACCCGGGCCGCGACCTGTCGATCGGCATCATCGGTTCGATGATCGGCTGCACCATCGTCTACGTGCTGGTCGCGCTCGCGGCCGTTGGTGCGATGAGCTACGCGGTGTTCGGCCACAGCGCCGAGCCGCTGGCGCTGATCATGCGCCAGCTCGGCCATCCGACCGCGGCGATGGTGATCGGCGTGATCGCGATCATCGCGCTGCCGACCGTGCTGCTGGCCTTCCTGTATGGCCAGAGCCGCATCTTCTTCGTGATGAGCCGCGACGGCCTGCTGCCGCGTGGCCTGTCCAAGGTCAACGCACGTACCGGCACGCCGGTGGCGACCACGCTGTTCACCGCCGTGGTGGTGTCGGCCCTGGCCGGCGTGGCACGCCTGGACGAGATCGCCGCACTGGCCAACGCGGGCACCCTGGCCGCGTTCACTGCAGTGGGTGTCTGCCTGGTGGTGCTGCGCCTGCGCGAGCCCAACCGCGAACGTACCTTCCGCACGCCGCTGGCCTTCGTGGTTGGCCCGCTGGCCGCACTGGGCTGCATCTACCTGTTCCTGAGCCTGCCGCACACCACCCAGTTGTATTTCCTGGTGTGGAACGTAGTTGGCCTGGTGCTGTACTTCCTGTACAGCCGCCGCCACGCATTGATCGCGAAATAAGCGCTTCACCGGTAGTGGGGGGGGGGGGGGGGGCCGCCCCCCCCGCGGTGGCGCCCCCCCGGGTTGGTGGGGGAAAGAGGCCCGGGGG